>JAZKIK010000087.1:0-3305 GCA_040384925.1 Pseudomonadota bacterium
AATACTGGCTGTTTGCGGGTGTCGGCCTGATTACCCCTTTTCTTTTATGGGCAGCGCTTTCAGCTTCCGGCTGGGTTGATCCGATTTTTTTACCCGGCCCGCTGGAGGTCTTTACCCGCATCTACACCTGGCTGCTTGACGATGATCTGCTGGGCGACACCACCATCAGCATGTACCGCGTATGCGCCGGTTTTGCCTTGTCTGCGGTGCTGGCCCTGCCTTTGGGTTTGCTGATTGGTGCTTTCCGGCCTGTTGAAGCGCTGCTTGAACCGCTCACCGATTTTGTGCGTTACATGCCTGCGGTGGCCTTTATCCCGCTGGTCATGCTCTGGTTTGGCATTGGCGAAAGCGCCAAGATTTCCATCATTTTTATAGGCACCTTTTTCCAGATGGTGTTGATGGTGGCTGAAAACGTGCGCCTCGTGCCCAAGGCCCAGATTGAAGCAGCGCAAACCATGGGCGCTGACCGTTACGAGATGATCCGGCTGGTGCTGCTGCAGTCCGCCAAACCGGCAATTCTGGACACCCTGCGCATCACCATGGGTTGGGCCTGGACTTATCTGGTGGTGGCTGAGCTGGTGGCGTCCAACTCGGGCCTGGGTTACGCCATCCTCAAGGCCCAGCGTTTTTTGAAAACCGACACGATTTTTGGCGGAATCATCCTGATCGGGCTGATTGGCCTGCTGATGGACCAGGCTTTTCGCTGGTTGCACCGCCGCTCATTTCCCTGGCTGCACGGGCACCGTTAAACACAGACACAGGAACGAATCATGTCAAAAGTCATCATTCAAAACCTGGGCAAGGTGTTTGGCAAACCCAACCCCCATACAACACCCGCACTTCAGGACATCAACCTCACGGTTGAAGACAACGAGTTTGTCACGCTGGTAGGTGCATCGGGCTGTGGCAAGTCCACCCTGCTGCGTGTGCTGGCCGGGCTGGAAACCAGCAGTTCCGGCGCTGCCTGCTGTGACGACGAAGTCATCACAGGCCCTGGTGCGGAGCGCGCCATGGTGTTTCAGCACTACAGCCTGTATCCGTGGCTGACAGTCATGGAAAACATCAAGTTCAGCCGCAAACTCAAGGCCAACCGGGGCAACCTGAGTTCGTCCGACGTCGAGGCCGCATCAGGCCGCGCCGATGCCTTGCTGGACCTGATTGGTCTGAAAAAAGTGGCCAAGGCCTATCCGGGCCAGCTTTCGGGTGGCATGCAACAGCGTGTGGCCATTGCGCGCGCGCTGATGGGGCGGCCTGCCATGCTTTTGATGGACGAACCTTTTGGTGCGCTGGATGCCCAGACCCGGGAAGTCATGCACGATTTGATCCTGCACATCCACCGCATTGAAAAGACAACCATTGTTTTTGTGACCCACGATGTGGAAGAAGCCATTTACCTGGGCCAGCGTGTTGTGCTGATGCAGCCCCGGCCAGGGCGGATTCACAGCATCTACCCGGTGCCGCTGCCCGCCGAGCGTAACCAGGACATGAAACATGCGCCCGGGTTTCGTGCGCTGCGTGCTGAAATCCTGGACCGCATCCGCGAAAGCTCGGGCATGGCCACCGACCAGGATTTGCTCGAAAAACTTAACCAAAAGCTGGACCAGAGAGCTGAACTGGCCTGAGTTTTTTCACCTCATTTTTACCCATTCAAGAAAACAACAAGACTTATGGAAACCAGTTTTGCAACACTCACGCCGCTGGCCAGAGCCGCTGTGCCCGACCATTCCACCGCCTTTTCTCCCGAACTGGTGCTGTGGGACGAACTCATACCTGGCGGCGCGCACTGGTCTGGTGTGTTGCGTCGGGGCAATAGCCTGCGCATCACCGACCTGCATGGCAAGGCCAATGTGGCCATGCTGCTTTTTAACCAGGAGGAAAAAACCGAGCGCTACAACATGCCGGACACCCTCAAGGCCCAGCACACCGCGTTTTTGACGCAGGGCCATGTCTGTTATTCGGACATGGGGCGAGTACTGTGCTCTTTTGCCAGCGACAGCTGCGGCTGGCACGACACGGTTTGTGGTGTGCTTGATGCCGAAGGCCTGCAGCGCAAATATGGTGAAGCACGTTACCAGGAGCACCGTAACGGCATGTACCGCAACGGGCTTGATGGTTTTCTGGTTGAGCTTGGCAAATGGGGGCTGGGCAAACGTGATGTGGTGGCCAACCTCAACCTGTTCAGCAAAACCGCCGCTGACGAAGCCGGCCAGCTGCATTTTGAAACCAGCCATCGCCAGCCCGGCCAGCATGTCGATCTGCGTTTTGAAATGAATGTGCTGGTGGTGTTGTCAACTGCACCCCATCCATTTGACCCGGCTGGCAGCTACGACCCCAAGGCCGTCAAGCTCACCGCCTGGCGTTCCGGCACCGCCGGTGCCGACGATATCTGCCGCCTGTCGTCCCTTGAGAACGGACGCGGCTTCATCAATACCGAACGTTATTTCCTCTAGCCAGCCCAGGAGCAAACATCATGTCACTTCAACTTGTTGAAAGCCAGCTCAACCCGGCGCTGGCCCTTCTTGACGACATTCACCCGGCTGGCGAGCCGTGGATGAAAACCCTCAAACGTGGCCAGACCCTGCGTATTGTTGACCTTGAAGGCAACCAGGCCGTGGATACCATTTTCTACAGCGAAGCCGACCCGGCCGAGCGTTACAGCCTGACGCACACCATCCAGGCCCAGGGCGGCTTGTACCTGACTACAGGCACCCGGCTGATGTCAAGCGAAGGCCGGCCCATGCTGACCATCACCGCCGACACCTGTGGCCGCCACGACACCCTGGGTGGTGCCTGCGCCAGTGAAAGCAATACCGTGCGTTACGCGCTTGAAAAACGCTTTATGCACAGCTGCCGGGACAACTACCTGCTGGCGATTTCGCACTATTCGACAAAACACGATGTGGCTTTCGACAAACGTGATGTCGTCTCCAACATCAACTTTTTCATGAACGTGCCGGTCACGCCGGGCGGCAAACTCACGTTTGAAGATGGCATTTCTGCGCCTGGCAAATACGTTGAGATGCGCGCCGAGATGGACCTGATTGTTCTGGTGTCCAACTGCCCGCAGCTCAACAACCCCTGCAATGCCTACAACCCCACACCGGTGCGCTTTTTGATCTGGGACACAGCAGTCTGAGCCCGCTGTGTCCCCGCTGACCGGACGACCCTTCAGCGCCGCATTCCGGCAGGACGACCTGCCCACAATGTCTGCACGTTTATGTTTACCAAAGTATTGATTGCCAACCGCGGTGCCATCGCCTGCCGTGTCATCCGCACACTCAGGCGTTTGGGTATTGCTGCGGTGG
>JAZKIK010000088.1:0-4324 GCA_040384925.1 Pseudomonadota bacterium
AATCCGGCTCTTTGGAACAAATATCCGACAGGCCAGAACATCCTTACACCAGAACCCTGATGCATTCCCATGACTGAATATCCGGTTTCGGGCGATTCAGGGCTTGCAGGCATACAAACTGCTTTACCAACTGTTGCAAAAAGCGTTTTCCCGGAGTAGAATACGCGCTTCACGACCAAATGGGCGGGTTCACACCGCCCATTTTTTTTGGGCGTTTGTTTTTGCGCAGGGCTGGAGCGGCACAAATTTCATAGCCTTTTTATTGATCTATCAACCGACTTTTTTAAAATACTGAATGGCATTACAAAGCACGAATGACACGATTGAGCAGACGGTCGCTGGACTGGGTTACGACCTGGTGGACATTGAGCGTTCAAAAGGCGGTTTGCTGCGTGTGACGATTGACATGCCTTATGTAGCTGAGGCCGAGCAGTTCGTGAATGCCGAAGATTGCGAAAAAGTAACGCGTCAGTTGCAGTTTGTGCTTGAAGTGGAAGGTGCTGAATATTCCCGGCTCGAGGTCAGCTCGCCTGGAATCGACAGGCCATTGCGCACTGAAAAGGATTTTGAGCGTTTTGTTGGTGAGCTGATAGACCTCACCCTCAAGGCGCCGATTGGTGTGGCAGCCGTGGCGGGTTCCACGATTTCAGCCAACCAGAAAAAGTTTCGTGGCACGCTGGAACATGCCGAGGCCAAGGATGGCGTTGCCGGCTGGCAGATTGTCTGGAGTGACGAGCCCGTGGTCAAACCCGGCCAGAAGGTCAGCAAAAAGCGTGTTCCACCGCCTCTGCAGGCACTGGGTTTCACGCTAGACGAGATTCATCAGGCGCGGCTTGCGCCCGTAGTTGACTTCAAGGGGCGAAAGCCCAGGGCCGGCAAGAGTGCGCCAACCCCACCAGCGCAGCCAGTTTTAAACCAGTTAGAAAAATTAGAGTGAAAGGCTTGTGAAATGAATCGCGAAATGTTGATGTTGGTTGATGCCATCTCGCGCGAAAAAAATGTCGAACGCGACGTGGTTTTCGGTGCTGTAGAACTGGCCCTTGCGCAAGCCACCAAAAAAATCTATGCCGGTGAAGTGGACATCCGTGTGTCGCTTGACCGTGACAGCGGCAATTACGAGACTTTTCGCCGCTGGCTGGTTGTTCCTGATGAAGCGGGCCTGCAAAACCCTGAAGCCGAAGAGCTGATCAGCGATGCACGCGACGAAATTGCCGACATTGAAGAAGGCGATTACATCGAAAAACCGGTTGAGAGCCTGCCAATTGGCCGGATTGGTGCCATGGCTGCCAAACAGGTCATTCTGCAAAAAATCCGTGATGCCGAACGTGAAATGCTGCTCAACGAATTCATGTCGCGTGGCGACAAGATTTTTGTTGGCACTGTCAAACGCATGGACAAGGGTGACATCATTGTCGAATCCGGCCGGGTTGAAGGCCGTCTGCGCCGCAGCGACATGATTCCGAAAGAAAATCTGCGCTCTGGTGACCGCGTTCGCGCCATGATCATGGAAGTGGACAGCACCTTGCGTGGTGCACCCATCATCCTGTCGCGCTCGGCACCTGAATACATGATCGAGCTGTTCCGCCAGGAAGTGCCCGAGATTGAGCAAGGCCTGCTCGAAATCAAGTCCTGCGCACGTGACCCTGGTTCACGCGCCAAGATTGCCGTGCTGTCGCATGACAAGCGTGTTGACCCGATCGGCACCTGTGTCGGCGTTCGCGGCACCCGTGTCAACGGCGTGACCAATGAACTGGCAGGTGAGCGTGTTGACATCGTGCTCTGGAGCGAAGACCCGGCCCAGTTTGTGATTGGTGCGCTGGCTCCAGCCAACGTCTCGTCCATCGTGGTGGACGAAGAGCGTCACGCCATGGACGTGGTGGTGGATGAGGAAAATCTGGCGATTTCCATTGGTCGTGGCGGACAAAACGTGCGCCTGGCAGCTGAGTTGACCGGCTGGAAAATCAACATCATGACGGCCGACGAATCTGCCGTGAAACAAGCCAGCGAAACCGACACCAGCCGCAAGCTGTTCATGGCCAAACTTGATGTGGACGAAGAAATTGCCGACATCCTGATTTCCGAAGGTTTTACCAGCCTTGAGGAAGTGGCTTATGTGCCGATTCAGGAAATGCTGGAAATCGAGTCTTTTGATGAAGACACCGTCAATGAGCTGCGTACCCGCGCCAAAGACGCACTTTTGACCATGGAAATCGCCAAGGAAGAAAACGCCGAAGGTATCTCGCAAAATCTGCGTGATGTCGAGGGCTTGACTTCCGAACTGATTACCAAACTTAACGAGGCGGGCGTTAACACCCGCGACGACCTGGCTGATCTGGCCACGGACGAACTCACCGATATCACCGGCCAGTCTGCGGACGAGGCCACCGCCCTGATCATGACTGCACGCGCCCATTGGTTCACCAATGACGCTGCCGCTGCTGCACCCGCAGCGGCTGAAGAGCAATGATCATGGAGGCCCGTCAGGAAAACAAAATATGTCCAGTACCACTACCGTCGCTGAATTCGCAGCTGAACTGAATAAATCCACCGCCACACTGATCGAGCAATTGACCAGCGCGGGTGTTGCCCGTGTGCAGGCCGGTGACCGCCTGTCAGAGGCCGACAAACAAAAACTGCTTGGTTACCTGCAGGCCAGCCATGGCACTGTTTCGGCCGAACGCAAAAAGATCACCCTGGTGAAAAAGTCCACCAGCGAGATCAAGCAGGCCGACGCCACCGGCAAAGCCCGCACCATCCAGGTTGAAGTTCGCAAAAAACGCACTTTTGTCAAACGCGAGGACGGATCGGACATGCCTGTTGAAGACAGCCAGCCTGAAACCACGCCTTCAGCATCTTCGCTTGCAGAAGAAGCCGAATTGGCGCGCCGTGAGGACGAAGCCAATCGCCATGCCGAATTGCTTCGCCGCCAGGAAGCAGAATTGACCGAAAAACGCCGCCAACGCGAAGAACAGGAAGCCAGGGAAGCCCAGGAGGCGGCCCGTGAACGCGAGCGTGAAGCTGCTGCAGCCCTTGCCCAGGCCCAGGCCGAGGCAGCACAAAAAGCAGCCGCCCAGGCCGCTGCTGCAGAGGCAGCAGCCAAAGCCGCTGCAGAAAGACCAAAACCAACGATTGGCAAAATCTTCAAGCCAGCGCCCATCGTTAACGTAGCTGCTGTGGAAGCCGCAAAAACTGCAGCCAAAGCCGCAGAAACCGCTGCCGCAGAACAGGCCAGCAAAGTCGCTGATGCAGCCGCTGCCAAACTTGCGGCCCAGACTGCCGCACAAAGTGCGGCCAAAGCCAAGGCCACTGCTGAATTTCAAGCTGATGCAGCCAAAGCGCAGGACCTGCAGGAGCGTCGCCGCAAGGCAGAAGCCGAAGCAGCAGGTATACGCGCCATGATGTCGGCACCAAAACGTGTGCTGGTTCCTCATGTTGACCCCAAAGTCGCCATGAAAGGCACACTGCACAAACCTGCAGCAGCGCCCGGCGCGCCAGCAAAAACAGTTGCTGCACCAGGTGCCGCCAAACCGGCAGCACCCGGCGCACCGGCCACCGGCCCGGCAGGCAAAAAAGAAGTCAAGTCAGAAAATCTGTCTTCGACCTGGAAAGATGACGCCGCCAAGAAAAAGGCCTTGCCTACACGTGGCGCTCCCGCTGCACCTGGCCGTGGCAATTTCCGTGGCGCGCCGCGTGGCCGTCGTGGCAATGACCGTGATGCACGTCCGGAATCAAATTTTGTGCCGCCAACCGACTTCAAGGTGATTGAAGTTCATGTGCCCGAGACCATCACCGTGGCCGAACTGGCTCACAAGATGAGTGTGAAGTCACAGGAAGTGATCAAACACTTGATGAAACTCGGCCAGATGGTCACCATCAACCAGCCGCTGGACCAGGACACCGCCATGATTGTGGTGGAAGAAATGGGCCACAAGGCTGTGACCGCCGCGCTGGACGATCCGGAAGCCTTCACTGATGACGATGTTCAGGGCCAGCAGGCCGAGTCGCTGCCACGTGCGCCAGTCGTGACCGTCATGGGTCACGTTGACCACGGCAAAACCTCGCTGCTTGACTACATCCGCCGTGCCAAGGTTGCCTCCGGTGAAGCTGGCGGCATTACCCAGCACATCGGTGCGTACCACGTTGAAACACCACGCGGCATGATTTCCTTCCTGGATACACCGGGTCACGAAGCGTTTACCGCCATGCGTGCCCGTGGTGCACAGGCCACCGACATCGTGATTCTGGTTGTGGCTGCCGATGACGGTGTGATGCCGCAAACCAAGGAAGCCATCAAACACGCCAAGGCCGCCGGTGTGCCTATCGT
>JAZKIK010000089.1:0-6927 GCA_040384925.1 Pseudomonadota bacterium
CTGCAGCTTCATCAGGTCCAGCAGGTTGGTGCCACCGGCGATGAACCTTGCGCCAGGGTGTGCGCCGATGGCTGCGGCGGCTTCTGCTGGCGTGCGGGCGCGTTCGTAGGTAAAAGGTTTCATGCTGCAGCTCCCGAGGCTTCCGTGATCGCATCGACGATGTTGGAATAGGCGCCACAGCGGCAGATGTTGCCGCTCATGCGCTCACGCAATTCGTCGGCCGACAGCAGCGGCCGTGCCGTGATGTCTGCAGTGACATGGCTGGGAATGCCGCGCCGGATCTCGTCCAGCACAGCAAGCGCCGAGCAGATCTGGCCCGGTGTGCAATAACCGCACTGGTAAGCGTCGTGCTTGACAAAAGCCGCCTGCATGGGGTGCAGGCGCTGCGGTGTGCCCAGCCCTTCGATGCTGGTGATTTTTGCGCCTTCATGCATGACGGCCAGGGTCAGGCATGAATTGATGCGCCGCCCGTCAACAAAGACAGTGCAGGCACCGCACTGGCCGTGGTCGCAGCCCTTTTTGGTGCCGCCAAGGTGCAGGTGCTCCCGCAGGGTGTCGAGCAGGGTTGTGCGGGTGTCAAGCTCAAGGGTTTCTGGTTTGCCATTGACCTCGAAAGAGACTTTGAGGACAGGCACACTGGTAGAGGAAGATGGCATGGGTAAAGGTGTGGATGTAGTTGCGGCCGCGCTGTCAGGCGCTGCCGAAGCCACCGCGCCGGATGCGGCCCCGATGATCAACAATTCACGCCTGGAGATCGTGAGGCTATCGCAAGTTTGCATATCGTTCCTGTCGTGGGTGAAATCACTTCCAGGTCATGTCACGCTACCGAGGCGGCCTGACAAGCCTTTGCATGCCTTCCTTGCGCGTCAGGGCAAGACCACGATATGCCGAAGTGATGATCACACCCTGGCAAGCCAAACCTGGCGATGCGCCTGCATTTACCGCACTTCAAAAAGCTGCAGATGAGCTTCCCGTGAAAATTGGCCTGGTCGTGTAGGCCGGCTTCCTTATCGCACCCCGTCAGATGACTACTAGCTTCCCATTCACCGGTCAACATCCTTCCACCACTGACGTCCTGCCTCCGGCTGCCTCAGGTTCAGGGCCTGGCCCATTTCCGGCGTTGCCAGAGGCAGCCCACGCAGGCTGGCCAGTGCGGCGATGCGGTTGAACGGCTCCTGCCAGGCATGCAGACCCAGGTCAAAGGTACCGTTGTGTACCGGCATCAGCCATTTGCCCTTCAGGTCAATGAAGGCCTGCAGGGTCTCCTCAGGCTGCATGTGAACGTCTGGCCATTGTTTGTCGTAGGCACCGGTTTCCAGCATGGCCACGTCGAAGGGGCCGTACTTTTCACCAATTGCCTTGAAGCCGTCGAAATAACCGGTGTCGCCGCTGAAGAACAGGCGCAGGTCCTGGTGGCTTATCACCCAGGAGGCCCACAGGGTGGAATTGCCGTCCGTCAGGCTGCGCCCGGAAAAATGCTGGGCCGGTGTGGCAACAAAACGCACCCCTTCCACCTCAAGCGACTGCCACCAGTCAAACTGGCGAACCTTGGCTGCATCCACACCCCAGTTGACCAGCCGATCGCCTACACCCAGCGGTGTCAGGAAATGTTCGGTCTTGCCAGCCAGCGCCAGGATGGCCGCATGGTCCAGGTGATCGTAATGGTCATGCGACAGGATCACGGCCTTGATAGCCGGGAGCTCGTCAATGCTGATGGGCGGCTGGTGAAAACGTGCCGGCCCGGCCCACTGCACTGGCGAGGCGCGTTCTGAAAAGACCGGGTCTGTGAGATAAAAATGTCCACCCAGTTTCAGCAGCATGGTTGAATGGCCAAGGCGAAACAGGGTGTCGTCAGGCGCTGCCAGCAGCTGCGCTGTGGACAGCGCCTGCACAGGAATGGTTCCGCTTGGAACCGTGCCAGGCGGCTTGCCGACAATGAACTTCCAGAATATCCTGATCATGTCGCCAGCGCTTTGCTTGAACATTGGCACCGGATTGCGAAACTTTCCATCGCTGAATTGCGGCGATGAAGGACTGGCGGTTTGCGCCGCAGCAAGACTGCAATAGGCCATGATGAGCAGGCCGCCCAGGAACAAGGCACTGAGAAAAAAACGTGTCATGATGTATCCATAGTAAAACTACACCGCGTAGTGTAGTTTCTGTTTTCAAAAAAGTACACTACCCAGTGTAAAATTATTCAATGACCGCACCGCAACGTCTGACCGACCGCAAACGAATCGCCATTCTTGAGGCGGCTGCCGAGCAATTTCGCAGCTGTGGTTTTGAGGCGACCAGCATGGATCGGGTCGCGGCCAATGCTGGCGTGTCCAAACGCACTGTTTACAACCATTTCCCCAGCAAGGACGAGTTGTTTACCGAAACCGTGGTTCAGATGTTTCTGGCCAGTGCCAGCGACATGGACCTGCCCTACCAGGCAGATGTCAGCCTGGCCGAGCAGTTGACAGAACTGATGAAACGCAAGATGCGCACCCTGGCCGACCGGAACTTTCTGGACCTGGCGCGGGTGGCGATTTCCGAGGCGATTCATTCACCGGAACGTGCATTGCCAGTGTTTGCACGCATGGGCGAACGGGAGGAAGGTGTGACGGCCTGGATACGTGCAGCCCAGGCCGACGGCAAGCTCAAGGCCGGTGACCCGGCTTTTGCCGCCACCCTGCTCCAGGGCCAGATCAAGGCTTTTGCATTCTGGCCCCAGGTGACGATGGGTGCGCCGCCGCTGACGCCGGCTCAGCAGGCACCGGTGGTGCACGCTGCGGTGACGATGTTTATTGCTTACTTTGCGTCAAGCTGATATCGGAAAGTTTTGTCAGATCAATCAGAGGCCGCAGCCTGAATCCAGCATGTCAATCGCCGCTACCGGCATGTGCATGACATTCATCAAAACACTTGGGTCCAAACCTTCAGCACAGGCACTGATTCGAACAACTTTGTTCATGCGGAAGAAAAACACTTTCTGCATTGGTTTGTCTGGCCCCTGTGCTTCTGACCTTCCCAGCATGGTCTAGTGAGATGAGGACCCAAGCAAAGTCCAGATATTGCATCCCGTCGCGCAGACGCTGATTGGAGGAACATACTGATCCTCAGGTTTGATCGGAGCAAGCATGGGCGTTTTGTCGGCCCCGGATGAAAAATGAATCTGCTCCTGCAAACCTGCTTGATCCTGCAACGCAACCCAGCCCGCTGTGGATGCAGCTATTCCTGCTACTGCAATTGCCTTTGTAACCAGCAACATGATGGTTTTTCCTTCATTTTTAAAGTGAACACCGTTCAGAAAATGATGTTAGTATTTCAATCTTGTTCAAGTGATGGGGTTTACCCTTGGAAAAACCGCCATTCACCACCGTGTTGAGAGAAAGCTGGCTCAAAAACCAGTGCTGAATCCAAATGAAATGTCCGATTGCCAGAACTTTCAACGCAGTTTTTTGGCCGACTTCTGGCGCAAAAAACAGATCAAGTCATGTTCTTATTTTTGAACATTATGTTATTTATATAATTTGCGTGACAGGCAAAACATGGCATCAAACCCGGCGGCAAGGCTGCAGAGGTTTTTATGCCAGGGCCCTGCCCATTCTTGATGAACACCAACAATTGACGGGCCATCCTTGTCCTCGTTCCTGGCACTCCGGGCCCGCATGAAGGCGGCCCCCAGAGCCATGCGCGAACGATGACAAAACCCGTTCAGCCTTCAACTTCAATCATTGCAAAGTCCGGCTTGCCTGCACCGCAGTCGGGACAAAACCAGTCCTCAGGCACATCGGCCCATGCCGTGCCGGCCGCCACACCATGCTCGGGGTCCCCCAGAGCTTCGTCATAGAAATAACCGCAAAAATAGCATTGCCACTTCTGAAACTGAACCATGCTCATTTGACATCCCAGACGATTGGCAGGTAATAAAGCGTGGCATTGACACCGGCGCGAACGCCTGGCGTCTCGCCCGGTTTGATGCTGAATTCAGGAATACGCTTGAGCCATTCCTCAAGAAATATCCTGAGTTCGGTGCGAGCCAGCAATGAGCCAGGGCAGCGGTGTACACCATTGCCAAAGGTGGAGTGAATCGGCGTAGGCCTCGAAAAATCGACTCGCATCGGATCGTCAAACTTGCGGTCATCCAGCCCGTGCAGACTGGTCGGCATGATGATCTGGTCGCCGGCACGCATCTCCACGCCCTTGTAGTTGAAGTCACTGGCCACCATGCGCCCCTGGTTCACCACGGGGAATCTGCGCAGCAACTCTTCAACTGCATTTGGGATGCGTTCAGGATGCTCGATCAGCTCACGCCTGTGCTCGGGGCTGCTTGCAAGGAATCTGGCGGCAAAACCCATTGCTGAAGCCACCGTATCCAGCCCCCCGACCAGCAGCAGGAAGATCATCGGTGTCAGGGCTTCAACCGTGATCGGCTGGCCGTCAACTATTCCCTTGGTCAGTTGGCTGATCAGGTCGCTTCCCGGGTTGGCCTTGCGCTCGGCCACTTTTTGGCCCGCATAGGCGAACAGCTGGCGGAAGGACTCTTCCGATTCATGGTCATCGGCAGGCCTGACTTGCTGGTCAGCCCAGCGCAGCAGCTTGTCGCGGTCGGCGAGGGGAATGTCGACCATCTTCATGAAGATGCCGATGGGCAGGTGCTGCGCAAAATCGCCGATGAACTCGCATTCACCCTTGGCGTAAAAGCCTTCAATCAACTCGATCGCCATTGCGCGTGCACTCTCGCCCAGCGGTGCAACCGCCTTGGGGGACAGCGCCGGCGCAAACAGCGAACGGTACTTGGCCTGCTCGGGCGGGTCCATCATGATGGGTGCCAGAGGAACCTCAGGGTTGCGATGGCGCGGCACCACCAGCTTGCGCGAGGAGAAGTGGTCAGCATCCTTGAGGATGTGATAGATGTCCTCTCCGCGCGTTGCCACCCAGTGCCCCCCATTGCGCGCTGTCCAGAAAATATCAGGCACCCCAGCCTCATGCAGCCGCTTGAGACCATCGTGGTACTCGCCGTTGATCACCTCGACGTTGTAGAGGTCGAAGTCATGGACCAGACCCGGTGGCACATGCGCAGGAATCGAATCAGGTGGGCTTGCTTGGGTAGTCATGGTGTAGATGCCGTTGGTCGTATCAAATCGAACTTAAAAAGAGTGCTAAAAAGGTGTATTTATGAATATTGTTCACATTTAAGAACTTTCGTCAAATTCTAGTGGATGCTTGGCAGAGACGAAAGCCCTGCAACCCTAGGGATTACCCGCGCCTGCGCCGTGGAGTTTCCAAAACCTGTATCTGACGAACACCAAGACGGCATGCCGATTAAAAACCTCAGCAAGCTCGACATCTGGACTCTCTTGTTTTAGACTTATTTATGAACATTGTTCTTAAATAAGAACTACAAATTTAAAAAATGACATCTTACGACTACATCATTGTTGGTGCCGGATCGGCCGGCTGCGTGCTGGCAGCCCGCCTTTCGGAAAACCCGGCCCACGGGGTATTGCTGCTTGAGGAAGGACCCGAAGACAAGAGCCCGCTGATCAGCATGCCCAAAGGCTTTGGCAAACTGCTGGGCGACCCCAGGCACGCCAGCTACACACCCGTCACCCCCCACGACGGGAACGGCCAGCGACAGGAAGTGTGGGCACGCGGCAAGATGCTGGGCGGTTCAAGCTCGATCAACGGCATGGTTTACATGCGCGGCCACCCCGCTGACTACGACGAGTGGGAAGCGGCTGGTGCCACAGACTGGGGATGGTCAACGATGGGGCCCATCTTTAAATCCATGGAAGACCACTCACTGGGAGCGGATGAATTGCGAGGTGAAGGCGGCCCCTTGAAAGTGTCCCGCTTTTCAGGCCGGACTGAACTGGCTGACGCAGTGATTGACGCCTGTGCAGGCCTGGGCATCCCCCGGCTGGAAGAACTCAATCGCCTGGACCATGAAGGCATCGCCTATCTGGTCTACACCATGCGCCACGGGGTGCGCCAGAGCGCTGCCCAGGCGTTTCTGAAGCCAGCGCGCACACGAAGAAACCTCACCGTGATGACCGGGGCACGGGTGATCCGTGTGCCGTTTGAAGGCACCCAGGCCACCGGTGTTGAGGCACGAATCAATGGCCACACAGCGAGTTTCAAGGCATTGCGCGAGACCATTCTGAGTGCCGGCGGCCTGCAGTCACCGCGATTGCTGCAGCTCTCGGGCGTGGGAGACGGCGCGCATCTCCAGTCGGTGGGCGTAAGTACCGTAGCCCACAATCCCGGCGTCGGGTTGAACATGCGCGAGCATCTTTTGTATATGGCGCAGTGGCGGCTGAAAGACTGGCGTCATTCGGAGAACCGTGAATACGGCGGCTGGCGTGTGGCACTGAACGCGGCCAGATACCTGTTGACCAAAGCTGGGCCTCTCGGCTCGGGCTCTTACCCGGTGGGTGCGTTCTACCGATCGCACAGCAATGCCCAACGGCCCGATGCGCAATTGATGATGTGCCCTTTCACGCTGGACTTCGCCAACGGTGGCATGACGATGGAAGGTTTTCCCGGCATGCAGCTGTTCAGTTATGGCTTGCGGCCACTCAGCCAGGGCCATGTGCGCATCAGGTCAGCAGACGCCGATGTAGCTGCCGACGTCAATCCCAACTATCTTGCCCACAAGGAAGACCAGGACATCGCGGTGGCTTCGATGCGTTTCATGCGCAGCCTTGCCGCCCAGCCCAGGCTTGCCAGCCTGGTCATCGCAGAAACCCGGCCCGGCCAGGGCGTGCAAACCGACGAGCAACTGCTTGAGGCGATGCGCAGCGGTGGCCAGAGCGGTTATCACGCCTGCGGCACCTGCCGCATGGGCGCTGATGTGCAAAGCGTGCTTGACCCGGCACTCAAGGTCCGCGGCGTGCAAGGCCTGCGTGTGATGGATCTATCGGTAGCGCCCACCATGCT
>JAZKIK010000090.1:0-1178 GCA_040384925.1 Pseudomonadota bacterium
CGAAGTCGCCCGCGCCAATGATGACCTGAACCGCCGCCAGGCATTGACCGGCAACGGTGCGGTGTCGGGTGAAGAACTGAACCACGCCAGCTCACAACTGGCCAGCGCCAAAAGCGCCCTGGCCGCTGCGCAGGCAGGCGTCAGCGCTGCACAGGCTGGCACTTCTGCCGCACGTGAACAACTGGTCAGCAATCAGGCCCTGACCGAAGGCACCAGCATTGAACAGCACCCCAGCGTGCTGGTAGCTGCTGCCAAGGTGCGCGAGGCCTATCTGGCGACCCAGCGTGCCGCGCTGCCCGCACCCGTTGACGGTTACGTCGCCAAACGCACCGTGCAACTGGGCCAGCGTGTAGCTGCCGGCACGCCAATGATGTCCATCATTGCGCTGAAAAACGTCTGGGTTGATGCCAACTTCAAGGAAGTGCAGTTGCGCAATATCCGCATCGGCCAGCCCGTGACCCTGGTGGCTGACCTGTACGGCAAAAAAGTGGAATACAAGGGTACGGTAGCAGGCCTGGGTGTGGGCACAGGCGCTGCCTTTTCACTGCTGCCAGCACAAAATGCCACTGGCAACTGGATCAAGGTCGTGCAGCGTGTACCGGTTCGCATCGCGCTTGACGCCCAGCAACTGGCAGCCAACCCGCTGCGTGTCGGTCTGTCCATGGACGCAGAAGTAGACGTGAGCAACAAAAACGGAAAAACTCTGGCCGACGCCCCACGCCCGGCCAGCCAGACCGAAGTCCACGCCTGGGCTGTGCCAGGCGATGCAGCAGACAAGGACGTGCAGCGTGTGATTGCAGCCAATATGGGGCGGGCCGCCACGGCCCCCATCATGGGCAAGTCTGCTGATCATTCTGACAAGGGGGACAAAGCCATCAAGGCCGCCAGGCTTGAAAAGGCCGTGCAGATCAAGGCACCCAACACAACTGCCGACGCTTCGTAATGAACTGAGGTTTCAGCTTTATGGCTACCACCACCCTCAATCCGGCCGAATCGGCCGGACCGCTTTCTGCTGCACCTGAACCAGCCGCAACACCGGCTGCCGCTTATGTTGCACCGCCACCGCTGACCGGCACGGCGCGCATCCTGGGCACGCTGGCCCTGTCAGCCGCCACCTTCATGAATGTGCTGGACACCTCGATTGCCAATGTGTCGCTGCCAGCGATTGCCGGTGACCT
>JAZKIK010000090.1:1278-2487 GCA_040384925.1 Pseudomonadota bacterium
TGGCCATGGATTTTTTACATCAACATTCCGGTCGGTTTTGCTGCCGCCTTCATCACCTGGAGCATTTTCAGAAAACGTGAAAGTGTCATCAGGCGGCTGCCGATTGATTCGGTCGGGCTGGCGCTGCTGGTGATTTGGGTCGGTGCGCTGCAAATCATGCTCGACAAGGGCAAGGAACTGGACTGGTTTCATTCAGGCGAAGTGATTGCCCTGGGCATTGTTGCGCTGGTCGGCCTGATCGCCTTTGTCATCTGGGAACTGACCGAAGAACACCCGGTGGTTGACCTGACCCTGTTCAAACGGCGCAACTTCTGGGCCGGTGCGCTGGCCCTGTCGGTAGGGTATGGCCTGTTTTTTGGCAATGTGGTGCTGATGCCCCTGTGGCTGCAGCAATACATGGGCTACACCGCCACCCTGGCAGGCATGGTCATGGCGCCGGTTGGTTTGATGGCCTTGCTGCTGTCGCCCATTGTTGGCAAAAATATTGCCAAGGTTGATCCGCGCCGATTTGCCGCGTTTGCCTTTGCCGTGTTTGCGCTGGTGTTGTGGATGCGCTCCAACTTCAACACCCAGGCCGACTTCAACACGATTTTGATACCCACCCTCATCCAGGGTGTGGCGATGGCGTTTTTCTTTATTCCGCTGGTCACCATCACCCTGTCGGGCATCTCGCCAGACAAGATACCGGCGGCATCGGGTTTGTCAAACTTTGTGCGCATCACGGCAGGTTCTTTTGGCACCTCGATTGCCACCACCATCTGGCAAGACCGCGCCGCCATGCATCATGCGCAGATCAGCGAATACGTGAACACCGGCAGCAGCGCCACCAACAGCGCCCTGAGCGGCCTGGCCGGTGCGGGTTTAAGCCCTGACCAGGCCCTGGGCACCATCAACCGACTGATAGACCAGCAAGCCTACATGCTCGCCGCCAATGATGTGTTTTACGCATCAGCACTGATCTTTTTGCTGCTGATTCCGCTGGTTTATCTGACGCGGCCAGCCAGGCCGGATGTGAGTAGTGCGGATGCTGCGGCTGGGGCGCATTGAGCTTGTGAAGGTGAATCCGGTGCGGTGCAATTGACCGGAGTTACTATTAAAATAATAGCTAGTTAGACCCGCTGTACATGCGCAAATGGCCTGTTTGACACAAAAATAGGTAACTACTAACCCCAAGCGACAATAGTCAGGTGCAAGACCCATCCGTTCCCA
>JAZKIK010000091.1:0-7418 GCA_040384925.1 Pseudomonadota bacterium
ACTGGTGCGGGTGCTGGTGGCGTTGGTGGTGGTGTGACCGCCACGGGTTCGTCACCGAGCGAGAAGTCCAGGTCAAGATCAAAATCAACAGAGTCCGATGCTTCCTGATCTTGTGGATGGATGATCTGGGGAATGGTGCTGGAGCCAAAGCCGGGGCCGCTGTCTGGTCCGGCATGGGATTCCTTGCTTGCCGGGCCGCTGGGTTGCCCGCCCGGCTGGTACATCGGGTTGGAGGGATCCAGCTCACGCCCCATCTCACCGATGTAAGCCCATTCTGGTCCTTCACCGCGCGTCAGGTTGTAGGCCTCCATGGCGATGACTTCAAAAGCCTTGATATCACGGCGTTTGGCATAGATTTCCATCAGCTTGGCATGGATTGCCACACGTGTTGGTGTGGTGCGTATTGCTTCCTTGAGGATTTCCTCGGCCTGCAGGTCGCGTCCATAAGCCAGGTAAACATCGGCTTCCGCCACCGGGTCCACATCACCGGCCGCATCAAGCTGGCTGGGTGAATAAACCAGCGACGAGCCGGTCGCTCCACCTTCGCTGGTGTCAATACGCTGGCCACCGCTGGCACCGAAAAACGAGTCGGGCTGCAAACGGCTTTCAAGAAAGGAGCTGTCCACCTGAGTCGCGTTGTTGCGCTGACGGTAGCGGTAAAAACCAAACCCGCCAAGCAATAACAACAATGCGGCAAAACCCGGCAATACAAACGGATTCTCGGTCAACTCGTCGAAAAGGCTTGGCTGTGGTGGCGGTGGCAAGACAACAGCGGGTTTTTTGACCGCCACAGGTGCTGCAGCACTGGCCTCCAGGGCGGGCGCTGCAGCCTGGGACGCGGCCGCGCCAGGTGCACTTGCCACGGCAACTGGCGTCGAAGCAGCACTGGCAACAGGTGCCACGGTAGCACTGGTGCTGGCCGTGGTCGCTGTAGCTGTCATTGTGACCGTGGGGCTCACAGTTGCCGGAATGCTGGAAACCAGTGCCGGTGCCGGCACAGGCACCAAAACAGCAGTAGCTGCCGGAGCGGTTGCCGTGACTGCCTTGGCCACACTGGCCGCTGCTGCGGCTGGTGCAGCAACTGGAACTGGTGCAGGCAGCACCACGGCTGGTGTGGTGACAGCGACTCCGGGACCTTTTGCTGCGCTGGCTGCAGTTGCTGCGCCAGGCGCTCCGGCGAGCTTGTTGAGGTCGCCTATGTTTTTGGACAGTTCAGCAACACGGGCAGATGCTTCCCTGGCCTGGCGTTCCTTGGCGATTTTCTCTTCTGCTGCAACCTTGCCCTGAACCGCGCCTTTGGACAGCGTGAGTTTGTCGGGTGTGGTTGTTGCGGGCGCCTTGTCTTCAACCTTTGCCTGAACCTGGCCAGTTGCCTGGCGGTTGGCAGTACCGACCTGTGCTGTGGGCACATTTTGCGCAAATTTGCGGCGGAAGTCGTTGAAGTCCTTGGCCTGTGCGACTATGGTTCTGGATGCTTCGGCTGAAGTCGCCGCAGCAGCTTGTTCTGCGTCAGGTATTTCAAGCACCGCGCCTGATTTCAGGCGGTTGATATTGCCGGAAATAAAGGAGTCCGGGTTGCTTCTGAGCAACGCGACCAGCATCTGATCAAGTGAAACGCTGGCTGGTTTGTATTGCGCTGCAATCTTTCCGGCAGTTTCGCCGGGTTTGACGGTAACTTGTTGCCCACCGCTGGCTGCCCTGGCGACCGGATCTGGTTTTTGTGGCGCGGCTTTGGCAACCGGCACAGGGCGCACGGGTGGTGCTGCGGCAGGCGCTGGCGGTGAATATGGAATGCTGCCTATGCCTACAGCCGATGGTGCTGGCGGCATCGACGGCGCGGCGGGGCGCGAAAGCAGCGGTGCTGTTGGTGCCATGGTCGAACCTGCACTGCCGGACGGGCGCAGATTCGGTGGGTCGAACAGCATGGTGTAGTCACGCACGATGCGACCCGAGGCCCAGTTGGCCTCAAGAATCAGGTCAACAAAGGGCTCGGTTACTGGCCGTGTGCTGCTCAGGCGTAGAAAAGGCCGGCCATTGCTGCGTTTTTGCAGGCTGACCTGCAGGTCAATGATGGCACTGCTGTATTCAAGACCCGCAGCCCGGAAGGCATCAGGCGGGGCCACACCAGCCCTGAGGCTGGCAGCTTCCTCGGCACTGATTTCAGCAATATCAACCTCTGCCCTGAGGGGTTCCCCCAGTGCAGACTGGACGCTGATACGACCCAGCCCGAGGGCATGAGCTTCCAGACTTGCAAGACTGCCCAGTAGTGCAACTGCACCGGCCAGTGCGCCAAGACGCCAACGAACGCGATTATTCATGGGGTTGTGAGCCTCCGGTGCTCGGTCTGCATGTAACTTTATTCTGCTTAAGCGCACAAAAACCTCGATGCTAATTTTCGAAAATCAACCTTAACATCAAGGCATTAGGCTGACAAGCTAAGACACTACTTAAGTTTTGACACAGCGACTTCGCGCCAAGCTTGCAGTTTCAATTGTTGTCTGACGACAACGAGATGTCACATGTGGTTACCAGTAGGTATTTTACGTTACTGAATTCCGGTTTTCGCCGGAATTCCATCGTATCAGGCCTGCAACAGAATCCGCAGCATGCGGCGTAAAGGCTCTGCCGCACCCCACAAAAGCTGGTCACCAACCGTGAATGCACCCAGATATTCAGGGCCCATGGCCAGTTTGCGCAGTCTGCCGACGGGAATCTGCATGGTGCCCGTCACCGCTACCGGCGTCAGGTCCCTGATGGAGGCTTCACGTGTGTTGGGCACCACTTTGACCCAGGCGTTGTCGGCGGCAATCATGGCCTCGATATCTGCCAGCGGCACGTCTTTTTTCAGCTTGAAGGTCAAAGCCTGGCTGTGGCAGCGCATGGCACCAATGCGTACACAAAAGCCATCTACCGGCGTTGCTGGTGTGCCAAAACCGGCGCCCTGGCCCAGAATCTTGTTGGTCTCTGCGCCGCCTTTCCATTCTTCCTTGCTCATGCCGTCGCCAAGATCCTTGTCGATCCATGGAATCAGCGAGCCACCGAGCGGCACACCAAAGTTGGCTGTTTCCAGCGCGCCCAGTGATTGCTGTTTGGCCAGTATGCGGCGATCAATTTCCAGAATGGCTGATTTGGGGTCGTCAAGCAGCGCCTTGACTTCACTGTTAAGTGTGCCAAATTGTGTCAGCAGCTCACGCATGTGCTGGGCACCGCCGCCCGATGCCGCCTGGTAGGTCATGCTGGTCATCCACTCGACCAGGCCGGCCTTGTACAGGGCACCGACACCCATCAGCATGCAACTGACGGTGCAGTTGCCGCCTACCCAGTTGTTGCCGCCTTTGGCCATGGCATTCTGGATCACAGGCAGGTTGACCGGGTCCAGGATGATGACGGCGTCATCGTTCATGCGCAGCGTGGAGGCCGCATCAATCCAGTGGCCTTTCCAGCCTGCAGCACGCAGTTTGGGAAACACTTCCGAGGTGTAGTCACCGCCTTGTGCGGTGATGATGATGTCGCACTTTTTGAGGGCTTCAATGTCAAAAGCGTCCTTGAGCGTGCTTTCGTTTTTGGCCTGCGCTGGTGCCTTGCCGCCAGCATTGGAGGTTGAAAAGAAAACCGGCTCGATCAGCTCGAAGTCGCCTTCAGCCTGCATGCGGTCGATCAGCACAGAGCCAACCATGCCGCGCCATCCGACCAGACCCGTGATATTGCCTGAGAGTTTCATAACGTTGCCCTTCAAAAAGTACAAAAAACATGCTTTTTGGCCCAGCTCATCGAGCCGGCAGGGCACGACGAACCAGGCTTGCTAGCCCTTAATGGTTGTCGTTTTGGTGATTTGTATAAAAGCCGACGCGCCGCACACATCGCCAGAAGAAGCGATGCAAATTTGTGAGCCTGCGGTATTACACATGGCGTGTATTGTAGCCACGCTGGTCTGGCGTGGTTCTGCTTGTGTGGCGCATCCCCAACGTATGTATGGACCCATATCGCCAGGGCTTGCGCCGACTACCCTGATCAGCCCAGCGCCTTGACCACCGCATCACCCATCTCAACGGTGCCGACCCTGGTCGTGCCTTCGCTGTAGATGTCCGGTGTACGCAAGCCCAGGGTCAGCACGGCATCGACTGCTTTTTCAATACGCGCGGCGGCTTCCGGCTGGTTCAGGCTGAAACGCAGCATCATCGCAGCGCTCAGGATTGTGGCCAGCGGATTGGCAACGCCCTTGCCGGCAATGTCAGGCGCACTGCCGTGGCTGGGTTCGTACAGACCCTGGTTTTTGTCATTCAGGCTGGCAGAAGGCAGCATGCCGATGCTGCCGGTCAGCATGGCAGCGGCGTCGCTCAGGATGTCGCCAAACATGTTGCCAGTCACCACCACATCAAACTTTTTCGGGGCCTTGACGAGTTGCATCGCCGCATTGTCAACATACATGTGGTCAAGTGCGACATCAGGGTATTGCAGCCCGATTTCGGTCACCACATCTTTCCAGAGCTGGAAGGTTTCCAGCACATTGGCCTTGTCCACGCTGGTGACACGTTTGTCCCGTTTGCGTGCTGCCTGGAAGGCCACATGGGCAATGCGTTCAATTTCCGGACGCGAATAACGCATGGTGTCAAACGCTTCCTCGCTGCCTGGAAAGTGCCCGTCTGGCGAGGTGCGGCGACCGCGTGGCTGGCCAAAATAAATGTCACCCGTCAATTCACGGATGATGAGTATGTCCAGGCCAGACACCAGCTCGCGTTTCAGGCTGGAGGCGTCAACCAGTTGTGCGTAGCAAATGGCCGGACGAAAGTTGGCAAACAGGCCAAGGTTTTTGCGCAGGCCCAAAATGGCCTGCTCCGGGCGCAGCGGGCGCTCAAGCTTGTCGTATTTCCAGTCACCAACCGCCCCAAACAGTACGGCATCGGCTTCCTTCGCAAGCTTGAGTGTTGCGTCAGGCAGGGGATGACCAAAAGCCTCGTAGGCTGCACCACCTACCAGAGCTGTTTCAGTTTCAAACTGAAGATCCAGCGCATTCAAAACCTTGACGGCCTCGGCGACGATTTCGGTTCCTATGCCGTCACCGGGGAGAATTGCAATTTTCATATTGGATGGATGTGTTTGTAGTGTTTTGTATGGCTTTCTGTGCCCGGAAAACAGGCATGAAAAACCTTTTTAATCAATAAATCTGCTCAAAGACCTCAAGCCGCAAGGCCGGGCGTCATGATATGGTTCAACCAGGGTTTCTGTGCCAGCCGTTCAGCTTCAAAAGCCTTGATCTTGTCGCTATGGCGCAAGGTCAGGCCAATGTCATCCAGTCCATTGATCAGGCAATATTTACGGAAGGCCTGCACATCGAATGGCAACTCGCCACCCTGTGGTTTGACGATGACCTGGCGTTCCAGATCAATTGTGAGCTGGTAACCCGGAAACGCCAGCGCTTCGTCAAACAGCTGCGCCACCTGCGCTTCAGGCAACACGATGGGCAGCAGGCCGTTTTTAAAACTGTTGTTGAAAAAGATGTCCGCGTAGCTGGGTGCGATGATGGCGCGAAAGCCATATTGGTCAAGCGCCCAGGGCGCATGTTCACGCGACGAGCCGCAGCCAAAATTCTTGCGCGCCAGCAGTATGGACGCACCGGTGTAACGCGGCTGGTTCAGCACAAAGTCCGGGTTGGGTTTGCGGCTGGCCGGGTCCTGTCCTGGGAAACCTGCATCCAGGTAGCGCCAGGCGTCAAACAGATTCGGGCCAAAGCCGGTTTTGCGTATCGACTTGAGGAACTGCTTGGGAATGATGGCGTCGGTATCGACGTTCTCGCGGTCCATGGGCGCAACAAGGCCCTGGTGTACGGTGAATTTGTTCATGGTTTTTTCGCTGCGTTTTCAATGGCGGAACCCGCCTTTTGCACATCCTGACCCATACCCTTGACCGTGTTGCAGCCGCCAAGCACCAGCAAAAGTGTGATCGCAAACAGCATGGTGATTTTTTTCATCAGATTTCTCCTGTGTGTGGACGTTGGTTAAAGATCAGGCAAATCGGCGAATATCAACAAAATGCCCATGCACGGCCGCTGCCGCTGCCATGGCCGGGCTGACCAGATGGGTGCGGCCACCAGCACCCTGGCGGCCTTCAAAGTTGCGGTTGCTGGTGGAGGCGCAGCGCTCGCCCGGCTCCAGCCGGTCGGCGTTCATGGCCAGGCACATCGAGCAGCCGGGTTCGCGCCATTCAAATCCGGCAGCTACAAAAATCTTGTCCAGGCCTTCACGTTCGGCCTGTTCCTTGACCAGGCCAGAGCCCGGCACCACCATTGCGAGCTTGATGTTTTTGGCGACTTTCTGGCCTATCTTCTTGATGATGGCTGCGGCTTCACGCATGTCTTCTATGCGGCTGTTGGTGCAGGAGCCGATGAATACCTTGTCAACATACAGATCATTGAGTGCCTTGCCCGGCTCCAGGCCCATATAGGTCAAGGCGCGTTCAATGGCGTCACGCTTGTTGGCGTCTTTTTCCTTGTCGGGGTCGGGCACCCGGTCGTTGATGGACAAGACCATTTCTGGAGAGGTGCCCCAGGTGACTTGCGGCAGGATCTGGCTGGCGTCAAGTTCAACCACGGCATCAAATTTTGCATCGGCATCCGAATGCAGGGTGTTCCAGTATTTGACGGCCATGTCCCATTCCACACCTGTGGGTGACAGCAGCCGGCCCTTGACGTAGTCAATGGTTTTGGCGTCCACCGCCACCAGGCCAGCGCGCGCGCCAGCTTCAATCGCCATGTTGCAGACCGTCATGCGGCCTTCCATGCTCAGGGCGCGAATCGCCGAACCGGCAAATTCAATGGTGTAACCCGTGCCGCCTGCCGTGCCAATCTTGCCAATGATGGCCAGCACAATGTCCTTGCCGGTCAGGCCGGGAGCGACCGTGCCTTCAACTTTGATCAGCATGTTTTTGGCCTTTTTGGCCAGCAGGGTCTGGGTCGCCATGACGTGTTCGACCTCGCTGGTGCCAATGCCGTGGGCCAGCGCACCAAAGGCACCGTGCGTCGAGGTATGTGAGTCACCACACACCACCGTCATGCCGGGCAGGGTGGCACCATTTTCAGGGCCAATCACATGGACTATGCCCTGACGTTTTGACAGGAAGGGGAAAAACGCAGCGGCGCCAAATTCCTTGATATTGCTGTCCAGCGTCGTGATCTGTTCCTTGCTGACCAGATCGGTGATGCCGTCGTAGCCGAGTTCCCAGCCTGTGGTGGGCGTATTGTGGTCGGCGGTGGCAACGATGGAACTGATGCGCCAGACCTTGCGGCCGGCTTCACGCAGGCCTTCAAAAGCCTGCGGGCTGGTGACTTCATGCACCAGGTGGCGGTCAATATAAAGAATCGAGGTGCCGTCTTCTTCGGTATGAACAACGTGCTCGTCCCAGATCTTGTCGTAAAGGGTTCT
>JAZKIK010000092.1:0-2070 GCA_040384925.1 Pseudomonadota bacterium
TGATGGTGGTTATATCTTCAGCTCTTATGCCTCCGGCAATGTCGAAGGCAGTACTTATGTGGGCGGCCTGGTCGGTTACAACAACGGCACCGTCAGTGATGCCTACGCCACGGGCGACGTTTTTGCCAATGTGGACTACGCTGGTGGCCTGGTGGGGTCCAATAACTACGCCACCATCAACAATGCCTATGCCTCAGGTTTTGTGAAGACGGCAGGCACGGTGGCCGGTGGTCTGGTGTCACAGGACTTTGGCCCGAACACGGTTATCAACAGTTATTGGGACACACAGACCACCGGCCAGGCCATTGACGGCTCGACTGGAGCCATTGGTCTGAGCACCGCGCAGATGATGAGCCAAGGCAGTTTCACTGGCTTCGATTTTTGCGCTTGTAGCGGCAAATGGTGGATTTCCGAAGGCAATACCCGTCCATTCCTGAGGAGTGAATACAGCACCACCATCACCAATGGGCATCAGTTGCAACTCATGGCGCTTGATCTGTCTGCCAAATACACCCTGGCCAACAATATTGACATGTCCGAGCTGGGCCGTGAATCAGGCATGTGGAACAAGGCAACGGGTTTTGTACCGATTGGTGACCGTTATGGCTCCAACCCCTTTGTGGGTGGCCTGGATGGGGCGGGTTACACCATCAACAAGCTGGTCATCAAGCGCGCGAGCACCGATTACGTCGGCCTGTTCAGTTATATCGGCAGCGGCAGCAATATACGCAACGTCGGCCTGGTTGGCGCGCAGATTGCCGGTCAGCGTTACACCGGTGCGCTGGTGGGGCTGAATGATTTCGGCACTATCAGCGGCTCATATTCAGTCAAGGACGAGGCTGGTGCTGGCAGTGTTGCAGGCAGCGTTGCAGTGGGCGGTCTGGTTGGTTACAACCGGGGCGGTGTTGACACCTCTTATTCCGACGTGGATGTGACTGGCTCAAGCGCGCTGGGTGGTCTGGTCGGGCAAAACGAGGGAAGCATCAGCGATGCCTACGCCAGCGGCAGCGTCGCCGCTACAGGCAATATTGCCGGTGGCCTGGTTGGCAAAAACAGTGGCAGCATCAGCCGTACCTATGCCACGGGCAGGGTCACGGGAGCGGGTGCTTTGGGTGGCCTGGTGGGCAAACATGAAGTGGGTTCCGGGGCAATCACCAACAGCTACTGGGACAATCAAAGCACCGGCCAGGCGCACAGCAGTGGTTCTGCCGACAGCTCGGGCAAAACCACCGGGGAGATGAAACAGCTGGCCACTTTTGCCGGTTTTGAAATGGATGATGAAGGCGGCACTGGCAAGGTCTGGCGCATTTACGAGGGCAATACCGGCCCCTTGCTGCGCAATTTCCTGAAAGGCGTCACGGTAGCCGACCGCAGCACCACCTATAACGGCGACAGCCAGTCTGGGGCTGATCTGCCTGCAGTTGACGGACGCAGCGGCACTTCGGCAAGTGGCCGAAACGCTGGCAGCTACGGCGCTTATTCCGGCCAGCAAGGTTATGACATCAAGGGCGGCAAACTGGTGATTGGCCAGGCAACGCTGACTTTGAAGGCAGTGAATGATGTCCGCACATACGACGGAACAACTCAGTCGGATGGCGAAGTTGTGGCTGTCGGTTTATTCGGCAGCGACTCAGTCGCGGCTACGCAGAGTTTCAGCAGCAAGAATGCAGGCAGCCGTAGCCTGACTGTGGATGACGGTTTCAGTGTCTCGGATGGCAATAACGGTGGCAACTATATTGTCAAGAAGACCGCCGCATTGGGCAGCATCAAGCGGGCAGCGCTAACTGTGACTGCCGACAAGGTTGTCAAGACCTATGACGGCACCACCACCAGCGATGCCGGTGCAAAGGTGGGCACCCTGGCGGGTGCTGGCGCAGGTGAAACCGCTGCAGGGGCCAAAGTTGCCTTTACGCTCAACTCCGCCAGTGTGGGCAACAAGACAGTCAAGGTCAGCGGTCTGAAAATCAGTGACACCCTGGGCGATGACGTCACGGGCAATTACCTGATTACCTATGTTGGCAACAGCAACAGCACCATTAACAAGCGTACGCTGAATGTAACAGGCACCGG
>JAZKIK010000093.1:0-3878 GCA_040384925.1 Pseudomonadota bacterium
CGGGTCGGTATAGGTCTTGATACGGCGAAAGGTTTCCAGCGACTTTTTCATGGTGTCGCTGTTCAGTGCCTTGTCGTCAAGCTTGACCAGTGCGTCCTGATAGAACTTTGCACCACCCACACCCAGGACCACCGATTCAAAGGTAGTGAAGTCCTGCCAGTTCTGGCCACCATGGGCAACCGGAATCAGGCCTGCGGCCTTGAGTTTGTCGGCAGCTGCAAAAAACTCGTCCCAGGTTTTGGGCATGCTGGCCACGCCGGCTTTTTTCAGCGCGTCGGCACTCGCCCAAAGCCAGTTCACACGGTGTACGTTGACCGGAGCGGCAACGTAGCTGCCTTTGTACTTCATGACGTCGGCCACCACCTTGGGCAGTGCCTCGTCCCACTTTTCAACCTTGGCAACTGCATCCATATTGGCCAGCACGCCTTCGGCCGCCCACTCCTGGATCGCCGGGCCCTTGACCTGTGCGGCAGATGGCGGGTTGCCCGAAATGACACGGCTTTTGAGCACCGTCATGGCGCTGTCACCGCCACCACCAGCGACGGCAAAATCGCGCCAGGTATGTCCTCTGGACTGGATGATGCGTTTGAGTTCGGCAACCGACTTGGCTTCACCGCCAGATGTCCAGTAATGCAGAACCTCCACCTCCCCTGCGCTGGCTGACATCACTGCCGCCAGACCCCAAGCCGCAGCAGCGACTTTTGACAACTTCAACATACCCTTGTCTCCTGATTTTGATTCGGTTGATGCGCCCAGGACCCGTGCTGTGCAGCGCTGCATGTACTTTAATTACAATAATTAAAGGATTAATAAGGACTTTCCCTAGGCCCGCAAAAATTTGCTTTCATCGCACCAGCGCATGCTTTGGGCGTGCCCTTTGCTATGCTCCAAGCCCATGGCCACGATACTTATTGTCGAAGACGACGCACTGCTGCAGGATGCCCTCAAGGGACAGCTCAATCAACTCGGGTTTGAGGTATGCACTGCCGGCAGCGTGGCTGAAGGCCTGGCGCTGCTGCAGACCCAGGGTGTTGACGGCATCATTCTGGACCTGGGGCTGCCCGGAGCCGACGGGCTGGACCTGCTGACCTGGGTGCGCGGCCATATTGCCGGCCTTCCGGTGCTGATTCTTACAGCGCGTGACGGGGTTGAAGACCGGGTGCGCGGCCTCAATGCCGGGGCCGATGACTACATCACCAAACCCTTCAACATGCAGGAGCTGCAGGCCCGCCTGCGTGCCATGCTGCGACGTGCCCGCCAGCCAGCTTTTACCCAGGCCAGCAACACACCAGGCAGCCAGCTCACCACCATTGGGCAGTTGGCGCTTGACCACACCAGCCGCAACGCCATGCTCAATGACGAGCTGCTGGACCTGACCCAGCGCGAGTGGGAATTGCTGGAGCTGCTGGTCAACCGCTGCGGCGAGGTCGTCACGCGTGAAGATGTGCTGGCTGCCTGGCGCGCCAGCCCGCCAGAGCCCGGCCAGATTGCGCCGCCACTGAACTCGAATGCGCTGGAGGTGTATGTACACCGCCTGCGCAAAAAGCTGGACCCGTCCAGCCTGAACATACGCAATATTCGCGGCCTGGGTTACATGCTCGCGAAGCCAGCGGATTAGGCCAGCATGCGCCAGGTTCCCGGAGTCTCACTCAAGCGCAAGCTGCTGCTCTGGCTGCTGCTGCCGCAACTGGTGTTATGGCTTTCAGGAGGGTTTCTGGCCTGGCGTATTGCGCTGCAAAACGGTGAAAAAGGCATTGACCAGACCCTGACGCAATCGGTGCGCGCTTTGGCAAGGCAGATCAAACCGATTGGTGATGGCCTGCTGGTGGACTTTCCAAAAGCAGCACAAGACATTCTGGAGCAGGACCCGGCCGACCGCATCACCTATATGGTGTCCTCACCACCGGGCGCTTTTTTGCTCGGAAACGCCAAATTACCGGCACCACCACCAGGCACCATTGGGATCGGTGAGCCGTTTTTGTACCAGGCCAGGGTGGACGACAAACCGGTGCGTGTGGCACTGCTGGACGTGGACTATGGCACCGCGCAGACGCGCCAGATCCTGCGAGTGCAGGTAGCGCAAAGCCTGACAGTACGTGAGCGTATTGCACAGGAGCTGCTCGAACGCATGTTGCTGCCCATGGGCCTGATGGGACTGGCGCTCAGTGCCCTGGTCTATGCCGGTGTGCTGCGCGGCCTGCAGCCCCTCAAACGGCTGGAAGCGCAGATCGAAAAGGCAGGTGCCCGCAGCCAGACCGGTGCCGACCCGCTGCGGCCAATTGAGCTCACATCGGCCCCGCAGGAAGTGCATTCACTGGCCAGCACCATCAACCGCCTGCTTGATGCCGTGGCACGCGGGCAGCAAAAGGAAAAACGCTTTCTCAACGACGCCGCGCACCAGCTGCGCACCCCGCTGGCCGGGCTGATTGGCCAGACCGAACTGGCCCTGCACGAAAGTCACGAACCCGCTGTGCAGCAGCGCCTGCAAAAAGTGCTGGCGGGTGCCCAGCGCAGCGCCCACCTGGTTCACCAACTGTTGCAGCTGGCGCGCTCTGAAAGCAGCATCGTCATGCAGCCGCTGGACCTGGCCGCGCTGGCCCGTGAAGTGGCCCGCGAATGGACGGCGCGTGCGCTGGCCAACAGCATTGACCTCGGTTATGACGGCGACGAACACCTGACGGTACAGGGCCAGGGTCTGCTGCTGCGCGAAGCCCTGAACAACCTGATTGACAACGCCCTGCATTACGCAGGCAGCGGTGCCACCGTCACGGTGCGGGTGTACAGCAGCGGCCAGCAGGCCATGCTGGTAGTTGAAGACGACGGCCCAGGTGTGGCCACAGAACATATAGGCGACCTGTTTGAGCGCTTCTGGCGTGGTTCAGAGGCCGCAGGTGGCTGCGGCCTGGGCCTGTCCATAGTCCAGGAAATCGCCCAGCGCCACGGCGGCCGGACGCTGGCAGAAACCGTGGCACCGCGTGGTTTGCGGGTCGGCTTTCTGATTCCACGGGCCTGAAGCTGCAGGCACAAAAGCCGGTATCAGGTGCGAATCGAACGCTGCCACTTGCCCGGCGTGGCCCCGGTCGCACGAACGAAGGCACGGGTGAAATGGCTCTGGTCGGCAAACCCGCATAAAAATGCAATTTCAGCGAGTGGCGTGCTGGTTTCACTGAGCAACTGGCGGGCGCGCTCCATGCGCTGGCCCTGCAGCCATTGATGCGGCGGCTGGCCCGTGGTTTCACGAAAGGCGCGAATAAAGTGGCTTCTGGACAGGCTGCAGGCCGTGGCAATGTCGGCGATGGAACTGCTGCCATCCAGCCGGCTGAGCAGCATGTCCTTGGCACGGCGCTCGTTTTCACGCGACAGGGCACGGGCACGGCGGGGCGCAGCGGCCAGCCCGCCACCGTATTGCTCAATCAGATGTGTCTCTATTACCGCGCCCATCTGTTCAACAAACACCGCGCTGGCCTGCCTGGGCTGGGCCAACACCGGCAACAGGGCCGCCCCCAGACCGGACAGCACCGGGTCATGAAGCCCGGTCACACATTCAAGGCCTCTGATGCGCCGCCCTACTCTTTCGTCAAGCGCCCGGTCAAATGCGTCGCGTGATATTTCGAGCAGCAGGAAGTCAAATGGGCCTTTCAGATCAGCCAGGTAATCATCTGAAAAACTGCGTACATAGACAGAATTGACGTCAAAGTCGTGTGACGAACTGTGGTGCTCGTGAAAGATCCTTCGGCTGTGGCCAGGACGCAGGGAAATGCCGACCAGAAAACCCCGGTCGCTTGCCGGGGTGAGCACCTGACCCAGACCAGCTTCGCCTGTGCCGCGCCGGTAAAACTTGATGCCATCACCACAAATGTCCTGGCTTTTGTGGAGTT
>JAZKIK010000093.1:3888-15529 GCA_040384925.1 Pseudomonadota bacterium
GGTGGAGCAACCCAATGAATCAACAGCCTCTACAGGCATGGTCAAAGCGGGAGGAGCAATCTGACGGGGCAAGTTCAGCCTTTCTTTCACAACACTACACGCAGGCATCTGCCAAATGCAGGCCCAAAGTGGTATTGTCGCCGCGCCCAACCAGAACCGCCCCTAAACACCTGCCGGCAAGGTGGCCTGGAGGGCGGTGGCTTTCTTAACCTGGTTACAGGCCGGTCACAAATGCCAGCAGATCCTGATTCAGCTGGTCGGCATGGGTTACGGCGGTGGCGTGGGGTGCGCCGGGGTAAACCTTGAGCTTGGCACCAGTGATCATCTCTGCGGCCAGCTTGCCAGTGGTTTCGAACGGTACAACCTGATCGTCATCGCCATGAATCACCAGTGTCGGCACATCGATTCTGGCCATGTCTGGCCTGAAATCCGTCTCGGAAAACGCCGTGACGCAATCAACCGTCCCCTTGATGGATGCCTGCAAGGCGATAAACAGGGTTTGTTTGAAAACGCCTTGCGATACCTTGGCACCGGGGCGGTTGGTTCCGTAAAAAACCGCGTTGAACTCGTCCAGAAACTGCGCACGATCAGCCAGCAAGCCGGCACGAATGCCTGCAAACACTGACAGATCAACCCCTTGCGGATAATCTGCCGTCTTGCCAAAGATGGGCGTGACAGCGCTGATCAGCGCCAGTCTGGCGATACGCGAACTGCCGTGGCGCGCAATGTAACGCACGATGTCGCCGCCACCCATGGAAAATCCGGCCAGCACCACGTTTTGCAGGTCAAGCTGCTCTATCAGCTCTGCAATGTCGTCGGCAAAGGTGTTGTAGTCATAACCTGTCCAGGGCTGGCTGGAGCGGCCAAAACCACGGCGGTCAAATGCAATGGCGCGAAAGCCGCGTGATGCAAAAAACATCATCTGGGCGTCCCACATGTCGGCATCCAATGGCCAGCCGTGGCTGAAAAGAATGGGCTGACCGCTGCCCCAGTCCTTGTAATAAATACTGGTGCCGTCTTTGGTGGTGATATTGGGCATGTTTGTCCTTCAGGGTTGATGAAAAGCAAGTGTTTGCCTGCAGAAGTCCACTGCAGGGTCAGTGGAAGGCCCGACTGATGGTCAGTCTTCGCGGAAGGCTGCGCCGCTGAGCATGTGGCGCAGGGTGCGTATCGCAATCCAGGCCACGATACAACTCGCCGCAGTCAAGGCAATCAGCGCAACGGCTGTGGTGTAAGGTGATGGCCGCGCCAGGTAGTAAGCCATGGAGGCACCAGCCCAGCCATCGACCGGAAAAGTCATGGCCCACCAGCTCATGAAGAAGGGGCCATGCGCCACATACCTGCCCAGGCTGGCCAGCAAAATGGCGATAAACAGCGCCAGGCAATAAAGGATGTCACCCGGCGCACCGGCTTGGCCACCTGTAAAAGCAAGGTAGGCCGACAGGCCGATGGAAGGCGGTGCCAGCAAAATAAAAAGCGTCGGCATGCTGCGCTGGCTCATCGCTGGCACAAACAGCACGCGGTGCAGCACGATGGTGAAAAACGGCAACCACAACATCAGCCCGACCGAAAAAAAGAACCAGCTGATTTCAACAAATCCCAGCGGCACCCCGCCCACAGGCACCAGGATATTGCCCACCACCGGAATAAACCAGGCCGGCGTCAATACCGCTTCATCCTGCGGGTGAACTATCCAGCGGCGAATCAGCGTGACGGCAAAAATGAAATGCAGCGCAGCCCCCGCGCACCACAGCAGTTGCGCAGCCAGGGGCTGATAGGCGCGCACACCTATCGACAGCACAATGGCCGCCACCGAAATCGCCGGAAAAAAGCTGGCCCGCACCGGGTGGGCAAACTCCGCCGCCACATCTGCAAAACAAAAAACCAGCTTGGCCAGATGGGCAAACACCAGCAAGGTGAATGCGGTAATCGCAAGTGTCAGCAGCGCCTGGCTGACAAACAAGGGCGCACCAAAAGCATGGTGGGCTGCAGCCCAGGCATTGGCCAGGCCACCCACACCCATGACGGTGCCAAACATGGCGACGGACAGACGCGCCAGCAGTGGTTTTTCATTGGCCGGGACGGCCGCCGTGGCCTCAGCCACCGTCGGCCCCGGCTGGCGCAACTGGGCGCCCATCTTTCAGATCCAGCGCCAGAAAGTGATGCACATGCGGCCTGCCAGGGCCGATATGAAAGCGCATGGCCTCGGCCTGCATGTCTGCATCGGCTTTTGACACCCGCTGGTGTTGCCGCAGGTGTTCGGCCCACGACTCCACCAGAAACCATTCAATCACCCGCTCAGGCTCGCCAGTGTGTTCAGCCACACCCCAGGCATAAGCGCCGTCACGTCGCCGCTCCCTGGCAACATGCTGCATCGCATGCAAAAAGGCCGGCATATCGTGTTTGCGAATACGGTATTCGATCTGTATGACCACCGGGCCGCGATCATGCGCCACAGGTGCAGTCAACATGGGCTCGGGCCAGTGGTTGGATGCCTGCAGATCGGCCTCGCCAGTCGGCAACTTGACGCGGTGAAACAGCAGGGAAATCACCACCAGCCCGGCAGCACCGATCAGCAGCGCCAGCGGAATGCCCACTTCCTGCGCAATGAGGCCCCAGGCCAGGCTGCCGGCGGCCATCGCACCGTTGAACACCATCAGGTAAATTGCCAGCCCGCGTCCACGAACCCAGTTGGGCAGCACCGCCTGCGCCACACCGTTGAGTGTGGTCAGCGCAATGATCCAGCCGCCGCCCAGACCCAGCATCAACAATACCGCAACCCATTGTGGGGGTGCCAATGCCAGGGCGGCCATGACACCAGCGCTAAGCACCGATGAAAGAAGCACCAGCCCATCAGAGTCCAGTCGCTGGCGCAAACGTGGCAGCAGCAGCGCACCCACAATCGCCCCAACACCCACCGCACCCAGCATCACGCCGTAAAAACCGGCCGTGCCACCCAGCATGCGCCGCGCCACCAGTGGCAGCAGGGCCCAGACCGAGCTGGCAAACAGAAAGAACACGGCAGCACGCAGCAGCACCACATGCAGCTCACGGCTGGACCTTGCATAACGCAGGCCGGCACGGAAAGCGCCAAAAAACTGTTCAGACAAACCACTGTCCACCGCAGGCGGGCGGCGCCACCAGAGCAGGGCTGCAATCACAAACACATAACTGAGCACGTCCGCGCCATAGGCGGCAGCGGCACCAAAACTGGCAAGCAGCAAACCACCGGCGGCAGGCCCCAGCGCGCGTGCGATATTGATGCCCAGCGAGTTGAGCGCCACGGCGTTTTTCAGGTCCGCCCTGGGCACCAGTTCAGGCACGATGGACTGCCAGGTTGGCCCCATCAGCGCCGCACCGATACCGCCAACAAAAGTCAGCGCCACCAGATACTCCACTGTCAGCGTGCTGGTTTTGGCCAGCAGCAGCAAAGCGCCGCTGACACAGGCCAGCAAGATCTGTATGCCAATCAGAAAACGCCGCCGGTCCAGGATGTCGGACAGCACACCTGCCGGTATGGCCAGCAAAAAAATCGGCAAGGTAGCCGCCGTCTGGATCATGGCCACAGCAGCCGGGCTGGCCGACAGCTCGGTCACCATCCACGAACTGGCCACATCGCGCATGAAGCTGCCGATATTGCCCAGCACGGTGGCTGCCCACAAGACCGCAAATATTGGCTGCCGCAAGGGTGCAAAACTGCCCTGTACTCCGGATGAGCCAGATGAAGCAGCCGTTTTGGAATCAGCGGACATGATGCCCTCCCAGGTCATACCAGGCCACCAGCAGAAAAGCGCCTGCCAGCCCCAAATGTTCAAAAAAGGCGTTGGCTACTTTCACGCGCTCGGGTTTTGGCAGGCACCAGAACCGCAAGGCCAAAAAGCTGGCCAGCACGGTAAAACCCGCCAGCGCCAGCGCACCCAACCAGCGGTAAAAACCGCTGAGTATCAAAAATGACGCCAGCAGCTCAAAAACAATCACCAGCGCAGCAAAGGGCGCTGCGGGTGACAGACCAAAAGACTGCATCTCGCTGATGGCTGCCTTGAAGTCCCGAATCTTGTCAAACGCTCCCTGCAGGTAGGCCGAGCACAGCAGCAGCAGGCCCAGCCAGTAAATCCATGGAGACAAAAAGGCGTCCAGCAAGACCTGCATCACACAGCCCAGCAGGCGCAGCCCAAAGCGCCCCAGAAACTCTTGAGGTCCGAAATCGGCAGCTTGCTGGTCCATGCCGTAGCGTGCTGGTGACCGTGCATATTGCAGTCATTGGCGCAGGCACAGGCGGCAGCGGCCTGCCGCATCACGGCCTGCATGGGCGCGCCCTGCTCACCCCAGTTGGCATACCCCCCAAACCTGCGCACTGGTGACCAGTCGGGCATGGCTGGCGGCAAGGGGCTTTCGTCATGTGGCGCGAAGTCGCCGGCGCCATAAACAATCTTGCCGCCCACGATGGTCAGCAACGCCGTGGTGTCGGCAATTTCGGCTTCGGCGCAGGCAAAAAAGTCGCGGTCGGGCACCACCAGGTCGGCAAACTGGCCGACTTCGATACGGCCTTTTTTACCCACTTCATTGCTGAACCAGGTCACGTTTTCCGTCCACATGCGCAGCGCGGCTTCACGGTCCAGGCAATTGCGCTGCGGGTAGAGCTGCATGCCGCCAACAGTCTTGCCCGTGACCAGCCAGGACAGCGACACCCAGGGGTTGTAGGAGGCAACACGCGTTGCGTCGGTACCGGCGGAGACCTTCACGCCTTTTTCCAGCATGCGTTTGACAGGAGGTGTCGCTTCGGCCGCACCGTGGCCGTAACGTTCCACAAAATATTCACCCTGGTAAGCCATGCGGTGCTGCACCGCAATGCCGCCACCCAGCGCCGCAATACGGTCAATGGACTGCTCGGAAATCGTTTCGCAATGGTCAAAAAACCAGTTCAGTCCTTCAAGCGGCACGTCCTGATTGACCCGCTCAAACACATCCAGCGCACGGCTGATGGTTTCGTCGTAAGTGGCATGCAGGCGCCAGGGCCAGCGGTTCTGGGCCAGCAGGCGCACGACCTCTTCAAGTTCACCTTCCATCTCGGGTGCCATGTCAGGACGTGGCTGGCGAAAGTCTTCAAAGTCGGCGGCTGAAAACACCAGCATCTCGCCCGCGCCGTTGTGGCGAAAGTAGTCTGTGCCCTGTTTGTATTGCGAGGTCGCCGTCCAGTTCAGAAAGTCGGCTTTTTCCTGCTTCGGTTTTTGTGTGAACAGGTTGTAGGCCAGGCGAATCGTGAGCTGGTCTGCATCGGCCAGTTCCTGAATGACTTTGTAGTCGTCCGGGTAGTTCTGAAAACCACCGCCTGCATCAATGGCACCTGTCACGCCCAGGCGGTTCAGCTCGCGCATGAAGTGGCGCGTGGAATTGAGCTGGTATTCGTAAGGCAGCTTGGGGCCCTTGGCCAGGGTGGCGTAAAGAATGGACGCATTGGGTTTGGCCAGCAGCAGGCCGGTCGGGTTGCCGGCGCTGTCACGCATGATCTCGCCGCCGGGCGGAGCCGGGGTGTCCTTGTTGTAGCCCACGGCGCGCAGCGCTGCACCGTTGAGCAAGGCGCGGTCATACAGATGCAGCAGAAAGACCGGCGTGTCAGGTGCCACGGCATTGAGTTCATCAATCGTCGGCAGGCGCTTTTCGATGAACTGGTGTTCGGTGAAACCACCGACCACCCGCACCCACTGCGGTGCGGGTGTGATGGCCACCTGGCGTTTGAGCATGCCCATGGCATCGGCCAGGCTGCGTACGCCGTCCCAGCGCAGCTCCAGGTTGAAGTTGAGGCCACCGCGGATGATGTGCAGATGGTTGTCAATCAGGCCAGGCAACACACGGCGGCCGCGCATGTCGATGACTCTGGTGTCCGGCCCGGCCAGCGGCATGACTTCATGGTCTGGCCCCACATGGGTGAAACGGCCGTTGCTGATCGCCACCGCACTGGCCGTCGGATTGGCCCGGTCAAGTGTGGTGAACAGGCCGCGGTGCAGGATCAGGTCGGGGTAAGTTGTTTCAGCCATGTGGTTTCTTTCAGAAGCGATGAATCAAATGCACAGCGAGAAGGTGATCTCAGCCTTCATGAGCACCAAACATTGCACGGGCGTAATTGATGCCCAGGCCATAACCACCGCCAAACTTTTTGGCCACACCGGTGGTCATGTCATAGGTGCCGGTACGGGCCCAGTCGCGCTGCATTTCCAGCAGGTATTGCAGCGCCGTCATGGGCTGGGCACCCGCCTGCACCATGCGTTCCATGGCGCGGTTGTGGGCTTCCGTCGAAATGTCGCCACAGGCATCGGCAATCACATAGACCTCAAAACCCTGGTCAATGGCCGACAGGGCCGGGCCGACGATACAGACGCTGGTCCACAAACCAGCCAGCACAATGCGCTTTTTGCCGATTTCATTGATGCGCTGGATGACAGCGGCGTCTTCCCAGGTGTTCATCGAGGTGCGATCAAGCAGGACCTGGCCGGGAAAAGGTGCGGTGACTTCGTCAAACATCGGGCCGGAAAAGCTCTTTTCAGCCACGGTGGTCAGAATGGTCGAGGCACCAAAACCTGCAGCGGCAGCAGCCACCAGCCCGGCGTTGGAACGCAGTTGCACCGGGTCAATCGAGTGGGTTGCAAAAGCCATTTGTGACTGGAAATCAATCATCACCAGGGTGTGATCATTGGGGGTGAGCAGTTTGGCGCCTGGCGTTGCGGTAGCGACGGGTGTTGTGGTGGTTGACATGGGTAGAACTCCTCTTGCAGTTAAGAATGATTTGCGGTTAAGAAAGCCGATCCAGCGAATGCTAAAAGGGCCGGCCGGATTGGGATAGGCGTTTTGTGCGGTTTTTGGAACGAATGTGCGATGCCAGCCAATGACTCAGGCGGCCGAGTCCACAAACACCAGTTCAGCGTCAGCCGTGGCTGTTACACGGAAGCTCTCCACATCACTGATGGCGGCACCATCGCGGGCCTTGAGCTGCACGCCATCAACATCAACATCACCGCTTGCCGTCACAAGGTAGCCACGGCGGTTTTTGCCCAGTTGGTATTCGGTTGATTCACCAGCCTTCAAGGTGGCACCCAGCACCCTTGCGTTGGTGCGGATCGGTAATGCATCGTCATCACCAGGCAAACCGCTGGCCAGGGCTACAAACTGGCCGGAACGGTCACCTTTTGGAAAGGGTTTGGCACCCCATGAAGGTGGCTGGCCACGGCCATCGGGAATGATCCAGATCTGGAAGATTTTGGTCGTCACCGGCTCGTTGTTGTATTCAGAGTGGCGGATGCCGCTGCCAGCACTCATGACCTGCACGTCACCCGCTTCGGTGCGGCCCTTGTTGCCCAGGTTGTCCTGGTGTGTGATGGCGCCTTCACGGACGTAGGTGATGATTTCCATGTTGGCATGGGCATGTGGCGGGAAACCCGTGCCCGGTGCAATCGTGTCGTCATTCCACACCCGCAGGGCACCCCAGCCCATGCGTGCAGGGTCATGGTATTCAGCGAATGAAAAGTGGTGTTTGGCATCCAGCCAGCCGTGGTTGGCGCCGCCAAGTTCGTCAAAGGGTCTGCGTTCAATCATTTGTTTTCTCCTGGGTTGTGTGTTGCGATGGAGTAACTTTATGATTGATCGATTGATAAGAGAATAGAAAATATGGAAAACTATCCATTCCAAAAACAGTACGATCAAACAACATGAGCAAACTGCCTGACCTTGAAGCCTGGGCCATCTTTGCCAAGGTCGCAGAAACCGGCTCTTTTGCAAAAGCATCGGCTGACCTGGCGATTTCCCAGCCCACCGTCTCAAAAGCAATCACGCGGCTGGAAGGCCGACTGCGTACCGTGCTGTTTCACCGCACCTCACGCAAGATGTCGCTGACCGCCAGTGGCCAGGCATCGCTTGAAAGGGCAACACGCATCCTCAGCGAAGGCGAGGCGGTGGAAGCCGAGGTGACCGAACAGTCCAAAAGCCTGCGCGGCACCGTGCGCATTGCAGCGCCCATGTCCTTCGGGGTGTCGCACCTGGGGCCAGCGCTGCCACTTTTCATGCAGCGCCACCCCGATGTCACGCTGGATGTGCATTTCAGCGACGAGCTGACCGACGTGGTGGCCCAGGGTTTTGACATTGCGCTGCGCATTTCCGAGCTGCCGGACTCCAGCCTGCTGGCGCGCCGTTTGTGTACCGTGCGCATCCTGCTGGTTGGCTCACCCGCCTATTTTGAAAAACATGGCCACCCCAGCCACCCGCGCGAACTGGGCAGCCACCGCGCCCTGCGTTATGTACACAGCCGTGTAGGTGAAGCCTGGCGCTTTCGCCATGCCAAAAAAGGCGACTTTGCGCAGGTCGTGCCCTCATCACTGCGCGTCAACAACGCCGAGGCGCTGGCCCCGGCCCTGCGCGCCGGGCTGGGGCTGGCCATGCAGCCAGAGTTTCTGGCCTGGGAAGACCTGAAAGCCGGCCTGATCCAGTCCACCCTCGAAGACTGGACAGTCCCGTCCATCGCCCTGCACATCGTCAGCCCGCCAGGCCGCGCCAAACCAGCGCGTGTGCAGGCGCTGATTGAATTTCTGGCCCAGCATTTTTCAAGCGCGCCCTGGGCGGTGAATCCTTCGATGTGATTGGCGGCCAATCACGCTTCTGAACAGGTGCCACCAGCGTGATTCCTCACTGCACCAGCGCCAGCATGTCCCTGATCACGATATGCCGGATCGTCCGCAGGAGATAGCTCTCTGCGCCCTTGGTGGCCTCTGACGCCTGCCCCATCACCTCTGCCTTCAGGTATTCGGCCTCCATTGCTGCGATCAGCGCATCCACAGCATCAGCTAGCTTTCCAACCATCCTGTTCACCTCACGCTGAGCGGTCGCAACTGCAAGCCCCAATTCAAGCCCTGTATCAACCAGCTTCTGCCGGGTCACTTCCCCGAACTTCGTGGCACCATGGACTGGCGTGGCCAGTTGCTCATTCGGCCACACAGCATGTTCGCCGGCATACGCCCGCGTGTGATATGCCGCCGTGCATAACAGGTCGTAGAAGGGCGCCACGCGCGTGCCATCGGAGTCAATGAGAAACGATATGTTTTTCAGGTGACTGTCCGAATTGCCTGCCATCGTATTGAACAATATCCAGCGAAACACCTCCATGCGCGCCAGCGCCTTGTTGCCGCACAGGCCAATGAGATTCAGGAGCTTGGGAAACGTCGCACTGCTGTACTTGTAGATGGCGCTCTCGTTCAGCGACTGGCAGCCATCCAGCATGTGGACGCGTAGAAGCTTCTTCTTGCCGAACTCCACCCTGCGGTCGAATCGTTCAATGATGTACACCGGCTCCGGCACATAAATACGCCACACCTTTGGCACATTGAGCCCCAACGCTGCAGCCAGGCGCATCGTGAAGATTTCGTTGACCACCGAATGCGGATACCCATCTGCCGTTGAGTTGGGCTTGAGGATGTGCGTTGAGGGGCTTCCCTTCAGCGGCTCCTTCATCTCTCCCGAGGCGGGGTCGAAGTTCACCACCATCTTGTGCTGGGCACCGGCCAGTGACATGCGTTTGGGGGCCTGCTTGTTCAGCGATGCCACCGGCAGATTGCGGATGCGTCCGGAAAGGTTTTGGTGCGCCAAAACCTGAAAGCCCTCAGGAGCATCAGAGGCACCTTGCGGCTGCAATACCAGTGCCCCGGCCGATTCAGCCCCCAGTTTCTCCAGCAGGCCAAAGGCATCTGCAGCCTCGACACCCTCTTCCTTGCCAATGACCTGGCGAAGTGTTTCCTCGGGAAGCAGATTGTCGAAGAACCACTGGACGGGGCGTTGTGTCCCGCCATCAAGTTGTTTCTCTGTCCCCAGTGGCAAAGCAGGAGACAGAGCAAAAGACTCGGGCGCCTGACACCAGCTCTCAGCGTACTGAAAGCCCCACGCATTGTTCTCGTCGACCAACGTACCAACAAGTTCGCCATTGATCAGGACTTGAAGGCTGCGCTTACTCATTTGTCTTATCGGATCGGCCTGCTGGCTTTTCCCTTGTTTTCACAGATGGCGAGCGTTTATCGACACCAGAGCTCCCAGTGCTCCTGGGCTTTGCGCCCACAAGGCGCTGGTAGGCCGCAGAAGGAATCTCCAGCTCCATGCGGATGCCCAGCTCTGCCAGCACTTGCAAGGCACGGCCAATCTGCGCTGTCTCCTTGCCGCGCTCCAGGTCGCGCAGATACACATGGCTCACGCCCACGCTACCAGCAACATCGTCCTGGCGCATTCCACTTTCCTTGCGCACGGCGCGCACGACATTGCCAATGTCTATGACGTGCTTGATAGGGTACTTCATCATGTGATCTTTTTTTAATAGAAACGATCGTTTAGGTTAAAACAACTTTAAGCCGATCGCAGCAGCCAAAACGAAAAGATCACTTTTATTTCAAGTTATTTGACTCAGATATGGATAAAAAGAAATGATCATTTTGTTTTTATCATCAAATTCGGCAAACTCAAGAAAATAGCAATGATTGTTTCTATTTTTCAAATCGCATCCATTACAGACGAACCGGCAAGACACGCATCTCGCCATGCCTCAGGAATGCACAACCCTAGCGCCAAGCCCGCCCCAGCGCCTCAAACGCACTCCGCACCACCGGCTCCTGCACCCGCGCTTTCAGGCAGACAAAACTCAGCACACAGTCCAGGCTGACCTTGTCGGCTACGGCCAGGCCATTGGCCTGGCGTTCACGAATCGCAATCGAGTCGCGCGCCAGGCTCAGGCCAATGCCTGACTTGACCAGGTCGAGCATTGAAGCCTCCTGGTCTACCAGCGCGACACGGCTGGGTGACAGGCCGGTGCTGGAGCCTTCACCAAACACCGCCGCCAGCATGCGGCTGTGTGCGCTGGCTGCAGGTGTGGCCAGCCAGGGCAGCGCGGCCAGGGCCTTCCAGTCGCGGCCCTGCACCTGCGGCCCCCAGCCGGGTGGGGCAATCACGCGATAACTGAAGGGCATCAGCTCTTTTACCTCAAAATCAACAGCACTTTTTACACGCTGCGCCTGTGCAGCAGACCGACCGGGCTTGAATTCACCTGGCAGGCCGATATAAAAACCGACGTCCAGATCACCACGGCCAACCTGGGCCAGCACATCCCCGCTCATGCCCTGGCGCAGCTCGGTTTCGATTTGTGGTGCGGCTTCAACCAGCTCACGCAGGAAAGCGCCGAGGCGGGTGAATTCAGGGTCGAGCACCGTGCCGATCCGCAGCCTGCCGCGCACCGTGCTGTGCAAACCGACTGCAGCCTGTGCAAAATCGGCCAGCGCAGCCAGTGCCTTTTCAGCCTGCGGCAGCAGTGCTGCACCGTCACGTGTCAGTGCCAGGCCATGGGGTGTGCGGGTAAAAAGGCGTAAACCCGTGTTTTCAGCCAGGCTTTTAAGCTGCAAACTCACTGCCGGTTGACTCAGGCAAAGCTGACGTGCTGCGCGCGAGACATTGCCTTCACGCGCCACGGCCACAAAAGCACGCAGGGTCTGGGGGTCAAAAGAAAAACTCATATTTGTCAGTCTTATATCCTTATTTTTGATAAATCATTGGAAAACCCCGCGCCATTTGGCGACACTTGCGCCATCCAGACGGCACTTCATCATGAGCATGATAAATATAAAAC
>JAZKIK010000094.1:0-1479 GCA_040384925.1 Pseudomonadota bacterium
CCGTCATCATTGCTTATGACTCGCAGTTTTACGAACTGATTCCCAAACTCTCGCACAACCCCACCGCCAGGGATATGTTTGTCAGCAACGAGTTTTTGGCCAATACCACGGCCTTGCGCAATGGCTCGCTGCAGGGCGCATATCTGATGATGGCTGCGCGTGCCCTCGGGCTGGACTGCGGGCCCATGAGCGGTTTTGATGCCAACAAGCTGGACGCCGAGTTTTTCCCGGACGGGCGCTGGCGCTCCAACTTTTTATGCAGCCTGGGTGAAGGTGACCCCAGCAAGCTGTTTGGCCGGTTGCCCCGGCTGGATTTTGACGAGTCCTGCCAGCTTGTGTGACCGCCAGGCTTCTTCAACCCCGTTTGCACATTTGACACTCAAAGAGACAAAACCATGCGATTCACAAGTTTTACCCACGCAGGCAAAAAAAACGTAGGCTTGCGTGAAGGCGCAGGCATACGGCTTCTCGCCGAAACCAGCCTTGACACCCTGTTGGCCCAAGGCACAGACCTGGTCGAATTTGCAAGCATCCATCGCGGCGGGCCGGTGCTGGAGGCATCCGCCGTCAGCTACCTGCCCTTGCTGCAGCGCCCACCCAAAATCATTTGCGTGGGCCTGAACTACGCTGACCACACCAAGGAAAGCAAATACGCCCAGCCCGACTACCCGACATTGTTCAACCGCTTCAATACCAGTCTGGTCGCGCACGACGCGCCAATGATCCGGCCGCTGGCGTCTGACTCCTTTGACTACGAAGGCGAAATTGCTGTTGTGCTGAAAAAGGGCGGGCGTCATATAACGCGTGAGGCGGCGCTGGACTGTGTGGCCGGTTACAGCCTGTTCAACGATGGTTCGGTGCGTGAATACCAGTTCAAGTCCCCGCAGTGGACAGTTGGTAAAAACTTTGATGGCACCGGTGCTTTTGGCCCCGATCTGGTCACACCTGACGAGCTGCCGCCGGGTGCCAAAGGCCTGCTGCTGCAAACCCGGCTCAACGGCCAGCTGGTGCAGTCAGCCAATACCGACAGCCTGGTGTTTGATGTGGTCAGCCTGATTTCCATCATCAGCGAAGCCATCACTCTTGAGCCGGGCGACGTCATCGTCACCGGAACGCCCAGCGGCATTGGCTGGGCGCGTGAACCCAAACTGCTGATGCGCGCCGGTGATGTGTGTGAAGTGTCGGTGGAAGGCCTGGGTATGCTGCGCAACCCGATAGCCGACGAGCAGCGATAAAACCAGAAAAAACCAGGAGACATCATGAAAAAACCATTCATCAAAACCATATGCCTGGGCGCAGCGTTGTTGTGCAGTGCCGCCATGGCGCAGACGGCAAGCCCGGCGGTCAGGCCACCGGCTTATGGCCCCGACATCAACGCCGACCATTCACGCAGGATTGCCGCCGCCGCTGTGGCCGAAGCCAAAAAGTACGGCTGGGCCATGGCCATCTCTGTGGTGGATACCGCCGGCCAACTGGTTT
>JAZKIK010000094.1:1489-2678 GCA_040384925.1 Pseudomonadota bacterium
GGACAAGGCCCGGTCGGCAGCACTGTTCCGCAGGCCGACCAAGGTGTTCAATGACATGCTTGCGGGCGGCAACAGCTACGTCCTGGCCATCACCGGCGCCGTGCCGGTTGAAGGGGGTCTGCCCCTGAGCGTGGACGGCAAGGTGGTAGGTGCAATTGGTGTTTCAGGCGGCACAGGCGCGCAGGATGGCATCACGGCCAGGGCCGGTTCTGAGCTGTTGAAGTAAGCGTTTTCAGCCGCACGGCGCAGCCATGTGTACAAAAACACATCAAAAAAACCGCTGACTCAAGCCTCGCCACACTCGTGAAATCCCTTATGCCTGTGATGCATACAGCGCCTGATTTCTCCATCTGTTCAGCCTGAAAACGTTTTTCGATACTGCCCTGACAGGGAGAAAAAGAGCAAAAAAAGCTGTTCAAAAGACAAGCAAAAGGGGGAAGGCAACAACATGCCAAAAAGCCCAGGCCGCTCCAGACCAGTTCACAACACCGCATCCGCAACAACCTGATTCAACCCGATTTGCATTTTTCAGGCATCACGACTTCAACAACCTAAGAGACACCATCATGAACCTATTCAAAACAAACTCCACCGCAGCCTGCGTGTATGCCGTCAGCGGCGCCGTTCTTCTGGCCGCACCAGGCCTGGCACTGGCTGACTTCAAACTCACATCCGGCACCAATGAGTTGACCATCTCGGGCAACATCAATGCACAGTTTGACCACATCTCCACCAGTGGTGCCACCGTTGCGGCCAACCAGCCGCCCAGCCGCGCACGGCTCAACCAGAACTCGTCAGAACTGCGTTTTACCGGCACCCGTGACCTGGGCAACGGTTTTCAGGGTTTTGCCACCATTGGGTCTGAGGTTCAGTCCTTTGCCGGTTCGCAGGGCAACAACCTCAACACCTTTGCCTTTCGCAATACCGGTGTAGGCCTGCGCGGCAACTTTGGCGAAGTGGCGCTGGGCCGCTGGGACACGCATTACCACTTCAACGTGATTGCAGGCATTGACTCGTCCTATGTCACCGGGCCGCTGGCGGGAAAACTGCAGATTTCGATCAGCTCGTCGCTGTTCGGCGTCTTGAAAAACACCAGTTCGGACCCGCGCGGGGACTTGTGCCGCTTCACCTCTTCCAGGCCGAGCACGTCCTTGTAGAAAGCGACGGTCTTGGGCAGATCGGCCACGCG
>JAZKIK010000095.1:0-5763 GCA_040384925.1 Pseudomonadota bacterium
ATAATCCAGCCCGCGAACAAGCCGCGGGTTGAGTGTCCAGGCAATGCCATTGGCATCAAGAATGGCTTTGAGGCCATCAAAATGCACCAGCGATTGTGGACCCAGAAAGTCAATCAGGCGTGGAGCACTTTCAACCACCGCTTTCATGGCCGGATTTTTGGTGTCAAGGATGCGCAAGGGATTGCTGTGAAGACGCCTGCGCGCTTCTTCATCCAGCACGTCCACATGCTTTTCGAAATGTGAAATCAGCTGCAGGCGATGTTGAGCCCGTTCTTCAGGCTGGCCAAGACTGTTGATTTCAAGACGCCAGTCAGTCAGGCCAAGCTGTTTCCAGAGCGCGGCTGCCAGCAGAATCAGCTCTGCATCGACCTCGGGCCCGGCAAAACCAAGCGCCTCCGCACCGATTTGATGAAACTGTCGATAACGCCCGCGCTGGGGCCGCTCCCGCCGGAACATCGGCCCCATGTAATAAAGACGCTTGCCAGCTTCGTAAAGCATATTGTGCTCGGTCACGGCACGCACCACACTTGCCGTATTTTCCGGCCGCATGGTCAGGTGGCTGTGGTCGCCGTATTTGTCCGACCGGTCTTCAAAAGAATACATCTCCTTTTCGACAATATCGGTCACCTCGCCAATGCCGCGCACAAACAGCTGCGTATGTTCAAGAATCGGTGTGCGGATATTGCGGTAGGCGTATTGCGCCATCAACGCGCGAACCTTGTCCTCAAGCCACTCCCAACGCGCAGAATCGGGCGGCAAAATGTCATTCATGCCTTTTACGGCAGCTAATTTTTCAACCATGGGAATTGGGTTTCAGGCAACTTCAGCGACGGGGTGTGTGCCAAAGCGCTTCTTGATATAGTTTTCAACGATCACATGAAACTCCTGCGCGATGTGTTCACCGCGAAGCGTCACGCTCTTTTCACCGTCAATATAAACGGGAGCTGCCGGTGCCTCACCTGAGCCCGGAAGACTGATGCCGATATCCGCATGTTTGCTTTCGCCAGGGCCATTGACAATGCAGCCCATGACAGCGACCTTCAGCTTTTCAACACCAGGGTATTGAGTACGCCATACCGGCATCTGGGCTCTGAGGAAATTGTCAATTTCCTGCGTCAGTTCCTGAAATGTCGTGCTGGTTGTTCGTCCACAACCTGGGCAGGCAGTGACACTGGGTACAAAACTGCGCAAACCCAGGGCCTGCAGAATTTCCGAAGCAATCACGACCTCCTGGGTACGTGCTTCTCCAGGCTGCGGCGTCAGGGAAACACGAATGGTGTCGCCTATTCCCTCCTGCAACAAAATGGACAGGGCTGTTGCCGATGCCACCGTTCCCTTGGTGCCCATGCCGGCTTCCGTCAGCCCCAGATGCAAGGCGTAGTTGCTTCGTTTTGCAAGCTCACGGTAAACCGAAACCAGATCCTGGACACCGCTGACCTTGCAGGAAAGAATGATCTGTTCACGTTTCATGCCCATTGATTCAGCCAGACGGGCCGAGTCAATGGCGGAGGTGATCAGCGCCTCGTACATTACCTGTTTGGCATCCCATGGCGCAGAACGGGTGCTGTTTTCGTCCATCAGCCCAGCCAGCAGTTCCTGATCCAGACTTCCCCAGTTGACGCCAATGCGTACAGCCTTGTTCCAGCGAACGGCAGCTTCGATCATCTGCCCAAACTGCCTGTCATGTTTATCGCCCTTGCCCACATTGCCTGGGTTGATGCGATATTTGGACAAGGCCTGCGCACAGGCCGGGAAATCGGTCAACAAACGATGGCCGTTGTAGTGAAAGTCCCCAATCAGCGGCACGTCGATGCCCATACGGTCAAGTTGATCCCGGACGTAAGGCACGGCCTCTGCAGCTTCAGGGGTATTGACGGTAATCCTGACCATTTCAGAACCCGCCAGCGCAAGCTCCTTGATCTGTATCGCTGTTCCTATGGCGTCCACCGTATCGGTATTGGTCATGGACTGCACACGTACCGGGGCATCACCACCCACCGTGACGATGCGGGAACCCCAAACGACGTTCGCTTGTGCAGATGTGCGCTTTTTGGGCACAGCTACTTCAATGGGAAGGCAAGCTTGCACTATTTCACCTCAAATCGGGCTACGTTGTTCTTCGCAAGAGCTGTCAGGTCAAGAGCTTTTCCCCTCACATGAACCTGCGTCGCATCAGCCCGGCCAACAACCGCAGCCAAGGGCAAGGCACCAGAGGCACTGGCAACTTCACCTGTTGCCAGGGTTCTGCGCAGGACGACCTGTCCTCTGGAATCCGTCACCTCCACCCAGGATTCACTTTTTGCAGTAAAGACAACGATATCTGAAGTGGATACAGCCAATGAGGCACTTGCAGACAGTGCCGGTGCCATCATCAGGACTGGCGTGCCACCCGCAAGGGTTGGCGACACAAATGGCAACGCGGCAGCAGGAGTCAATGCGGCTTGCGCCACCCCGGTTACAGAGCCGAAAACAGTGGACAAGGTCGTCACGCTGTTCGGTATCGTCATCACCACAGAGTTACCGGTAGCGGAAGCCGTCTGCATGGATGGGTCAGGAGAAATCTCCTGATTGCCTGAAACAGTGGCTGGCGTCCTGACGGCTTCTGTTGTTGCTGGCGACCAGGCAAATTCCTGTTCAAGCTGGTTCAAAACGAGCTTCACGTAGGGTAAAAAAACCAGCACCAGCGTAGCAAGCAAAAGAGCAATACCACCCCACACAGCCGTACGGGACACCTGAGACAATCCAGAGCGCGTAGAGTTGTCACTGAAAGCGCGAAATGGGGCATTGATGCTGGCACTTTTGTCCGCCAGACTGGGGTGGCTGCTCTGTGGCAGCCGCGCCAATACCGGTTGGGGGTCTATCTTGAGCGTACGGCAGACGCTGGAAGCGAGCGCGCGGACAAAAACAGCATCAGGTAACAAATCGAATTGATCAGCCTCCAGCGCCTCAAGCTTTTTTACAGGTACTTTCAGTAAAACAGCAAGCGCAGCTATATGCAGGCCGGCAGCTTCTCGGGCATGGCGGAGCATCGCACCGGCAGTTGAAAAGGTATCTGCGGTATTGTTTTCCGGGTTTTCATCAAACGACTGTTTCATCAAGGATGACTCATCCAGGTCACTCATTAAAAGCACCTTTTTCATAAGCAGCAGCTTCACGGGACTGGCCGTAACGCTTTTTTAACTGGTCCGCGAGCTGAAACATGACCTCACGATTTTGCAGACGCTGCTCAATCTTGATTCCCAGCCACAGGGTTTCTGCATTGGCAAGTTCACTATTGTTCAGGCGACGAATGTAAAACTGGGCGCGCGTGAACTCGCCGCGTTCGAAAAGCAGGTTTGCCAGGTTGTAGCCAATCACCGGGTTTCCGGCATCTACCTGGTAGGCGCGGCTCAGACTCTGCTCTGCCTCAGGCTTCAAGCCAGCACGAGCCTGACAGATGCCTTGCGTCATCAGACTTTTTGCCTGACCACCATATGTGGGATTGGAAATTGCCTGGGTAAACAGTACAAAAGATTCGGGATAACGCGCTTGCTGGCAAAGCAGCCAGCCGTAGTTGTGTGCGGTACCGGCGTCCCGCGGATTCAGCGCAAGTGCACGACGAAAGCTGTCCTCGGCCAGGGGAATATCATTCAGACGCAGGTAAACCAGGCCACGCAAATTGTAGGCATCTGCAAAACCAGGGTCGGCAACCAGAGCCTGCTTCAATTCATCAAGGGCCACATTGGTTTGGCCCTGTTCAAAATATCCGCTGGCAAGTTCAAGCCGCAGGCGCGCACGGCGGCGGTTTTCGGGCTCATCGGATTCGGTAACCACATCGGCCTTGCCGCTGGAGGCACTGGAAACGTTCTGCTTGTTGGCACAGCCCGCCAACAGGACAAAGCACCAGGCCACCGATATCCAGACAGCGCCGTCAATAAATTTCATACGCCCACTTTCCCGGCCACAACGACCTTTATGCCTGCAAGCATACCTTGTCGTTGCGCTGCCATTCGCCCGGATGCACCGGTGCGATCCTGAATGTCACCAGCCAATTGCCCGCAGGCCGCATCAATGTCGTCACCACGGGTTTTGCGTATGGTTGTCACCAAGCCGGCATCCATCAAAACCTGTGCAAAAGCCATGACCTGCGGCATCGCCGAGCGCTTGAGACCGGAAGCAGGAAAAGGATTGAATGGAATCAGGTTGAACTTGCACGACAGGCCATTGATTGCGTGCTCCCGCATGAGCGCAACCAGTGATCTCGCATGCTCGGCCTGGTCATTGACGCCGTCGAGCATGCAATACTCAAAAGTAATGAAGTCACGGGGTGCGGCCTTTTGATAACGCGCACAGGCCTGCAACAACTCGGCGATAGGATATTTTTTGTTCAGTGGAACAAGATTGCTGCGCAAATCGTCTTCAGGCGCATGAAGCGACACGGCCAATGCGACGGGGCAATCGTTTGCCAGGCGATCAATCATCGGAACGACACCCGATGTTGATACCGTGACACGTCGTCGGGACAAACCGTAACCATGGTCATCCAGCATCACACGCAAGGCAGGCAGCAACTGCGAATAATTTTGCAGGGGCTCACCCATTCCCATCATGACAACATTGGAAATGACACGCTCGCTCTTGCCAAACTGCAGACGCAGGGAGTGTTCGGCGAACCAGAGTTGCGCAATAATTTCAGCCGTCTTGAGGTTGCGGCTGAAGCCCTGGTGCCCGGTAGAGCAGAAACGGCAGCCCACCGCACAACCCGCCTGGGAAGATATACACAAGGTTCCGCGGTCAGCCTCGGGAATGAACACCGTCTCGATGACATCACCGTTACCCACATCGAACAGCCACTTGATCGTGCCGTCAATCGAGTCATGCCTTGAAACGACACGCAAGCCTTCGACACAGGCAGAAACAGACAGCTTTTCCCGCAGCGACTTGGCCAGATCGGTCATCTGATCAAAGCTGGACGCGCCTCTTTGATGTATCCAGCGAAAAAGCTGGGTTGCTCTGAAGCGTTTTTCACCCTGCTGCTCACAAAATGCAGCCAGGCCCTCCAGGTCGAAATCAAGAAGATTGGCTGTCATTGGGGGCAAGGCAAAACAAAGTCATGCAGGGCATACAACAGTTGAAAAAGCACCGGTATAGCCCTCATGAATTTGTATTAGCGGGAATAAATGTTCATTCCGGCAAAGAAGAAGGCGATTTCCACCTGAGCAGTTTCCACTGCGTCAGAGCCATGCACGGCGTTGGCATCAATGCTTTCAGCGAAGTCTGCGCGTATGGTTCCGGCAGCTGCCTTTTTAGGATCGGTGGCACCCATCAGGTCACGGTTTTTGAGAATGGCGTTTTCGCCTTCAAGGGCCTGGATCATCACGGGGCCGGAGATCATGAAATCAACCAGATCCTTGAAGAATGGACGCTCTTTGTGAACACCATAAAAAGCTTCAGCTTCAGTGCGTGACAGGTGAACCAGCTTGGCTGCGACAACCTTCAAGCCTGCAGCTTCAAAGCGTGCATAGATCTGGCCAATCACGTTTTTTGCAACAGCGTCAGGTTTGATGATTGAGAGGGTACGTTCGATTGCCATTTGGATTTCCTTAAGCTTGATTTTTTGAAATATTCAAATTGAATACAGCCTCTGATTTTAACCTGCTGACGTAAACCCTAGTCGCAGTCCCTGCGAAAACGCACACAGTGCTGATTCAATGTAATGCTTATCGACCACGCCCGTTGCGATTGCCTCCGGAGCCACCACCACCGCCATTTCCGCCACCACCA
>JAZKIK010000095.1:5773-7501 GCA_040384925.1 Pseudomonadota bacterium
CACGCGGCCCTCCTGGCCCGCCCGTACCAGAGCCTCCACGGCGCTGACCCTGTTGCTGGCGCTGGCGCGTGAAGGTTTCTGCGCCAATATAACCAAACGATGTTTTCATTGGGTCTGGTTGGGCAGACCCAGTATTTTTATCATTTCTGTCGTCCCGATCACCACGCCGCTTTTGCCCTCGCCCCAAACCAGCATTTGCCGAAGAATTTGACGGTGCCCGGCCTTGATTGCCCGGACCAGGGTTACCCGTGCGTCGGCCCGGCACCTTGTCTGCCTGACGCCTGTCAGCTCCGTTTCGGGGTGGACGCGAATCAGGTGCCTGAAACCCGGCGACTTGTGAACCAGACTCGTCATTGTCAGCAGCAGGTAGTCGTGAAGATCGATTCCTTGAGTCCGCCCCTGCACCGCCTGCACGCCCTCCTCTGCGCGGACGATCCGAGGCTGCTGCACCACGACCTGGACGCGGCGCACCCGCGCCATTTTCAGCAGATTGCCCCAGGTTGCGCGATTCAGCCCTGCCAAGCGCGCTGGTCAGCGAATCTATTTCATGCTCGTCCAGCTCGACAAATGCACCCCGTTTGAGACCTCGCGGCAGCACCATGGCACCGTAACGTATGCGAATCAGGCGACTGACGGCATGTCCAACTGCCTCGAACATCCGTCGGACTTCCCGATTGCGCCCCTCGGAAATGGTGACTTTGTACCAGCAGTTTGCGCCCTCACCGCCGCCTGCTTCAATCGATGAAAACTGGGCCACGCCATCCTCAAGGGAAACCCCTTCAAGCAATCGTTTCTTTTCTTCATTGTTCAATGCACCCAGCACACGCACGGCATATTCACGCTCCAGGCCAAAGCGTGGATGCATGAGCTTGTTGGCCAACTCGCCAGAACTGGTCAGAAGCAGCAGACCTTCGGTATTCAGGTCAAGACGACCGACAGATTGCCACTTGCCATGAAACAGCTTTGGAAGACGTCGAAAAACGGTAGGCCGATTCTGCGGATCATCATGCGTCACCACCTCACCCGTCGGTTTGTGATAAGCAATCACACGCGGCGGTGGTGGATCAATCCGCACACGTATGGGTTTGCCATTGACCTTGACCGTATCGCCAAACTGAATGCGCTGTCCGATATGTGCAGGCTCTGCATTGACTGAAATGCGGCCTTCAAGAATCAATTGCTCCATCTCAAGACGCGAACCCAAACCGGCCTGGGCCAATACCTTATGCAATTTGGGCGTCTCAGGCTGAGGCAGCAGAACGCGCTTGAAAATTTCAACTGCCGCATCTTCCTCGTCAGCGTCAAATTGCCCCGTTATGACCTCATCGAAACGGGTATTTTTTGCCGATGCCTTTATTTGCGGCGATGGATCGCGCTGAATCAAAGGCGCGCTCTCTGGTTTGACCTCATGCACCAGGCCGGCCGCAGGCGTCAAAACGGGACTTCCATCCAGTCCCTCTGGGGAGGCGGCTTCAGTTTGATTTTCTGGATGGTTCATGCTTTTTACATTCATGCTTTTAAGTTACCGGTGTCGCAATCAGCAAGGCTGAGGCTGCTTGGTCGTTTTCTACAGAGTCAGGTCAATTTCACGGCGGCGGTGCGTCAACCGGATCAAGACCTGATGGAGCAGCCTCAATCTCTTCTTTTGCCGAAGCCAGACCGGTGCTCGCATCCTGCCCGGAATCAGCTATGGCAAACTCAATCTGCTCAAGCATCGCTGAATCACCC
>JAZKIK010000096.1:0-989 GCA_040384925.1 Pseudomonadota bacterium
CAGTACTTCAATGAACACGGGCAGTGCGAAAAAAATGATTGACCAGCTCATGGGTGTGAATTGTGGTTGAGTACAAAGAACGCCGGGTTTACGACGAAGCTGGGCGTGTGGAATGCCTTGCGCATGATGAGAATTGACACGGAGCCTGCCGGGGTTGGGGGCGGCTTTTGGGGAGGTGAGCTGGGCTGTGCGGGTAGGTGCGGCGGTGGCAGGCCAACGCTGATCACCAGCGGCAGTTGGCATAATTCGCGTACCGTCCTAACGCCTACTGCCATGCACTCCCTGCTGCTCGCCTTTGTCGCTGCACTGCTCTTTTGTACTTCTGCCTTTTCCCAGCAGCAAGCCGCTCCTGAGAAATCGCGTGACAACTTCATGGTTGTTGTAAGGGAGTCAATTGGCTCCAATCGGCCGGATGATCGCCTTACGCCGACGGGCAAGGCGAGGGTGATGCTTCCAGACGGTCGCGAGATCGAGTTGGAAATGGCCTCATGGGAATTCATAGGGGACACCCACATCCGGTTTGTGTTCGACGGGCCAAGGTCGATGATCAATGCAACACCTCAGGATTTCGAAGGCCTTGGAATCAGGAATGTGGATGAGGCGCTTGAACTGGCGATCATGAACATCCGCAAGGTCTACGGGGCGCCTGAGGCCACGCTGTTCGACGGCGGTGTCATGCAGATTGAAGGCAAGTCCCCTGACCTGAACAGTTCCTACTTCCTTGATCGTGGTTTCTGGAACGACATGCTCAGCAAGCACCCTGAGGGAGTGCTTGTTTCGGTGGCAAAAAGAGGTGGCCTCCTGTACGCGCCAATGTTTGACACCAAGGCTGTCGAGAAGCTGAAGCGTGGTGTGGCCTACCTGCATGCAAGCAGCCAGCGCTTGCGGGTTTCATCCGCGCTTTTTTTGTTCAAGGAGGGTAAGTGGTCAGTTTTCCAGGCCCCGGTCAGGCAGTGAGGCACTGCTGACGCCTCTCAAGAGGCACTGTC
>JAZKIK010000096.1:1004-3352 GCA_040384925.1 Pseudomonadota bacterium
ATATTCTGTTTCTGATCATTGCTTCGCCACTGCTTTGGCTGTTTTCAGGCTGGTCAGCACGACATGGCAGGCCTGCCGTGCTGATTTATGCCGGTGTCGCGCTTCTCGAAGCCTGTTTGGCGCTTGTTGTTTACGGGCTGTTTTTCTCTGCTTCACTCGCTGCAAGGGCGCGCATGCCTGTTGAAACAGTGCTGGGCTACATGGTTGTGCCGCTGTTTCTTTGTTTACCGCCAGCCATTGTGTTTTGTTGTTCGCAATTTTTGTTGCGCTGGCAGGTCGGCATACGCAAGGTTAAAGTTGTAGCCACGCTTGCCGCCGTCGGTGCTTGCGTGATCTTGCCGTTTGCGGTGGTTGTGGCTGGTTGCGGGCTTGCTGGTGCCTGCTTTTAGGGGCGCATGATGCTCAACAGGGAAATCAATCGCGAGGGGTGCCGTAAAAACTTGTTCTTTTTGTGAACGCTGCATTGTGCGTCGCAGCTCGTTTTGACATTGGGTGGCTGAAGTGACAATTGCGATTGTGGACGTTGACTACAGGGGTTCGGGTGCCCGCGCGGCATGCGTCATTGCTGAGTCGTGGTCGTCGTCGATTCCGCTTGCAAGCCATGTGGTTGACATCGATTCGGTCGAGGCCTACGAACCCGGTGCCTTTTACCGGCGTGAGCTGCCCTGTCTGCTACAGGTATTACGCCTGCCTGCGTCGCCACCGGATGTTGTTGTTATTGACGGTTATGTGTGGCTGTCAGATGCCTCAAGAGCTGGCCTGGGGGCTTATCTGTACCAGGCAATGGGAGCAAGAACACCTGTCATCGGTGTGGCAAAAACGGCATTTCATGGCGCTGAGTCCTGCCCTGTGGTGGCTTCGGTTCTTCGGGGAAGTTCGAAGAAACCACTGTTCGTTACGGCAACTGGAATGGAGCTCGGGATTGCTGCGGCGCTGGTTCGCGCGATGGTGGGGGAGCACAGAATTCCGGCTCTTCTTGCTGCAGCCGACCAGTTATCCCGGTCGGGCACTGCGGTGGGCAGTGATGCGGGCTTTTGAGAAAGCGTTGCCTTGGACGTGGTGTTCAGCTGAGGAATGCGCTTGGGGTGATTGCAATGCCCAAGGTAGAAAGTTTTACTGCCCAATCACCAAACCTGCTCGCAGAGTGGCCAGCGATTCAGGAAGAGGCTCGCTATACAACATGATGTAATCGGCTTCATCAAGCATTCCGGCAATAACAGCCGCTGCGATTCCCGCACCAAGTCCGGCAGAACCTGGGGAAATTCGAACAGGGCTGTTCATGATGGCATTGATTGATTGGCCAGTTATCGTTGCTTGCGGGTCTGGGGAAACACGGATTGCCTGGGTCATTACGACCTCATCCAGGCTCTTTCCCGTAACTTGCCCCTGTCCGACAAGTATGTAAAAACGGGGCGTATCCAGTGGGTCATGCGGAACCCATACCCCACCTGGACTCAGAACAAACTTATCTCCAAGTTCCCACCATACGCAGTAGCGCTCGCCGGCGTAGAAGCGCCCAATTGAGTTTTGCCATTCAAGGTGATATGCCCCGGGTAGCAAATTGATTTGAACGATCTTTCCGAACGCACCAACGAACTTGTACGACAGGTGACCGGGCACAGAAAGTATTTCCGAACTCGATTGCACCTTTTTTAAATCGGCTTTGATTGCCTCATTTTTCGGATTTGCTGCGCAGCCTGTCAACATGATCAGCAGCACCATCAATCCAGTCAAACCACGGAGGGTCATATCAGTTCCTTCTTTTGTTCACGAGGCCAATACTCATCCAACAGGGCAAGGTTGGAAATCAGTGAGCATTTTGGCACGAGTGCATGGGACTGATTCCTCGCAGCTCATACTCAAATGACAATTTTAAGGTCGCGCTTTTCGACGGGGTGCAGCAATATGAGCGCTGTGCCGGTGGGTTCTTTCTGGCTCCAGCTGTTCAATAACCAACGGGCACAAGCGATCAAACTCATATGGGGTGACCTTGTCCATCACGCCTGCTTTGCGCAGCCCGGTAGCTGTCTTGTGAACATCCTCAAGAATCGATGAGTTTTTACACATTGCAAATTGCCCTCGCACAGTTCGCCCGCTTTATTGAGTTTCAGTTTATATGATGTGCCTGAAAATACTTTCAGTAGTAACCCCGTCAAAGGCGTTCCATAGCGTGGCTATGCGCTGGGCGTCGCTGGCGCTGGTGGGGTCGGTTTCGGGGCCGGTGATGCAGAGCATGCTGCCTCTTTCTGTGAGCATGCAGTGGTGCCGGCCTTGATGGGGGTGATGCCGTGGCCTGTGATGTGGGCGGTGACTTTTGCTGGATGGGCTGGGCCTGGGGTGCAGGAGGG
>JAZKIK010000096.1:3362-9320 GCA_040384925.1 Pseudomonadota bacterium
CTGCTGGGATTAAAGAGTTTTTTGAGGAGGTGGGAGGCAGCCTTGATGGCAATCTTCATGGCTGGCTTCCTGAGGGGGTGCCGTTGAAGATGTTGTGGTTGTCTGTCCAGCGGCGGTCTCGGCGGGTGATGCGGTCGACTTCCTGCTGCGACTTTATTTGTTGCTGGCGGATGCGTTGGACTTGCTCTGCGGTCAGGGGAAGCGGTGGGCAGGCTGTTTGGGTTTGGGTGGTGGTTTGGTTCATGATTGGCCTCTGGCTTTTGCTGCTGTGGCGCGGGCGCGTGAGAGCCAGCCTGATGGGGTGTTGTCCACTGAGATACTGGCGCTGCCCTGGGCCAATGCGTGGTCGCAGGTGACCAGCAGTTCGGCAAGCAGGTGCAGCAGCTCGGGGGCGGTGGCGAGCAGGTGGGCGTTGGCTATGGTTTCTCGGGGGTTGCGGTCTTGCGCCTGGTGCAGGGCGATGGCTATGTTGGCACCGTTTTCAGCGCTGATGTCGCAGCCGTTCCTGCTGCTGTCGGCGCCGTGGGTGCGCAGGGCGGTGGGGTGCCAGGGGCCGGGGGTGTGGGGTGTTTTCATGATTTGCCTTGCATGTTTTGCAATTAACTTGCACTTCGGTAGGTTTTGACGTTAAAATAGGCATCAGGACTTTTTGTCATCTGTATCAAGCGTTTGATGCATCTGGCACAAATCATAAACTACTAATAGTAGGTTTACAAATATCTTTGGTAGATAAAACTCATGAACGAAAACACGGATCCGAAAAAGCTGAAGGACGTTTTGACGGAGAAGGCGGACGGGATTCTTCAGCGGATCCGGTCGGCTGAAACCCTGCATGACATTGCCAGGGATGTGGGTGTGTACCCGGCGCAGATTGACAAGTTTTTACGCACGCTGGAGGCCTACCGGGAACCTTACCGCGAGGCCTTGCAGACAGCGGCAGCCCTGAATGCAAAAACGCTGGCGAAGGTGAAAAAGGCCAGGGGCCACCGGACGCATCTGGAAATTGTGGGCATTTTTGAGCAGGAAATTCTTGACCGGCTGGTCGAGGGTGAACTGGTGCGGGAGGTGGCTGAGGGCTACCAGGTGGGGTATGCAGCGGTGGGCCGCTACTTTCGCTCAAGTGAGGAGCTGACGGCGCGTTACCAGGCGGCCATGATGGAAGGCGGGCATGCGCTGGCTGAAAAGTCGGTGCAGGCGGCGCAAAGTGTGGTGTTTGATGCGACCGAGGCGCGCATGGCTGATTTGAAGTCGCGTCGGCTGGCCTGGCTTGCGGCCAAGCGCAACCCGCAGTATGACCAGCGCCAGCAGCTTGAGGTGAAGGGGCATTTGACGCATTCGGTCACCTTGGACATTCAGGCCTGAATCATGAAATTTATCTGGCAATCGCCAAGGTTTTTTTGTAGCTGGGGGCTTTTTGTGCGCTATGGCGGACGCCGTATGCGCTTGTTGCCTTTGGGTCGGCGTTGATGAAGATGCCGTGTTTCACGAACTGGAAAGTGGGTGCTTTTATGGATGAGCTGATTCGGGATGAGGGGCGTGGGGCCAGGCTGGCCAGGGTGGCTTGTTTGCTGCATTTGAAGGCGGGTGAGCCCATGTGTGAAATGAATGCGGCTGACTGGGCCTTGCCGGTGGTGGATGCCGGCTTGCCGGGTGGGGTTCTGGACTTCCCAGAGTTGCCGGCTTTGCCGGATTCTGATTCTGAAAGCGGGCACTCGGATATGTGGGGCTGGGTGGCCTGAGCCATGCGCTATGGCCAATTCATGTGAAAAATGATTTACCGAGAATTAAAACCATGCTATTGATTGATAAACCGGGAACCGGGCGGTCTGTATCCAGGTATGCGGCGGCGGACATCAGGACGTTTACCGATGGTGTGGAGTACGGCTTTGCCATGGCAGAAGGTGAGATTCACTATGCGGCGACGGTGGTGGTGGATGGCAGCCTGTATGGGGCGGTGTTTTGCTGGCCGGGTGAGTCTGAATACAGCCACGAACGGGTGTCTGAAGGAATATTGCAGCTTTATGCAGACCTGGCGACGGAGGGGGTGATTGGCCCTGAAAGTTTTGTGCAGCCTGGCACGGTGACGCTGACGGGCAACCCCTTGGGCGATGTGATTCAGGTTGCGGATGCGATGCTGCGGCCGGATGAGGGCATGGTGGATGCGGTGGCCAGGCGTTATGCGGCAACGCATGTTGTGAAGGCCGACTGATGGCCGAGCCCAAAAAGCCGTTTGTATTGAAGTGGCGCCCGCCCGGCCCTGTGGCGCGTGCCTACTTCAAGTCAGGGGCGTTTATACGGGGCATACGGGGGGCGATTGGTTCGGGCAAGTCGGGCACCTCGGTGGTGCGGCTGTTTACCACGGCCTTGCAGCAGGAGCCGGACAGGGATGGCAGGCGGCGCACGCGTTTTGCAATCATTCGCAACACCTACCCGGAGTTGACTTCAACCACCATCAAGACCTGGCTGGACTGGTTTCCGGAAGAGGTTTTTGGCCCGGTCAATTGGGAGGTGCCCATCACGCACAGCATCAGGCTGCCGCTGCCGGATGGCACGGTGGTGGAGTCGGAGGTGATCTTCATGGCGATTGACCGGCCGGACCAGGCGAAGAAGCTGCTGTCGCTTGAGTTGACGGCGGCTTTCATGAATGAGGCGCGTGAGCTGGCTTTTCAGGTGGTGCTGGACCTGACGGGGCGGCTGGGGCGTTACCCGTCTGCCAGGGACAAACCTGAGCACATTGCGGCAACGGACTGGCCGACGCAGTGTTATCTGGAAATGGATACCAACTCGCCAAGTGACAGGTCGTGGTGGTATGACCTGGCCGAGTCGAAGTCTAAAGGGCATGTGGGCATGGCCGAACAACTGGAGGGGATTCGGCAGGAGTTGCTGCGTATGGGGGCCATCAAGCCGGATCAGCCGCTGATGGAGTTTTTTGCGCAGCCCTCGGGTTTGAGCCCGGCGGCAGAAAACATGGACAACCTGCGGCCGGGTTACTACCAGTTTTCAATGATTGGCAAAACAGAGGATTGGATCAAGGTGCATATCAAAAATGAATATGGGACGACGTTTGCGGGCAAGCGTGTATACCCCAATTACTCGGATGCCCTGCATCTGGCCAAGGCCAGGATGTACCCGGTGAAGGGGCTGCCTGTGTGCCTGAGTTTTGACTATGGGCTGACGCCGGCCTGCATTATTGGCCAGCTGACGCCGCGTGGTCAGCTGAAAATTCTGGCCGAGCTGTGCAGTGAGGGCATGGCGATACGGCAGTTTATGGATGCGATGGTGATGCCGTATCTGCAGCGCGAATACCCCAATCTCGTCCTGCGTGAGCAGGAGGCCACGGGTGACCCGGCGGGTGACCCTGGGCGGGACACGGATGGCATCAGCCCGGCGGACATTGTGAGTGAGTATTTTCCGAAGTACCAGTCGGCGCGTACCAATGACCCGCTGCGCAGGCAGGAGGCGGTGAACCATTTTTTGACGCGCAGCTGTGATGGCGAGGCCTCGTTCAGACTGTCGCCGGAGTGCGCGACCTTGCGTGAGGGCTTTAACGGGGGTTACCACTACCGCAAGCTCAATTCAATGGCGGAGCGTTACCTGGAAGTGCCTGAGAAAAACGGATACAGCCACCCGCATGATGGCCTACAGTATCTTGCAATGCATTACTACCTGCCACAACCCAAGGCGCGAGCGCAGCGGCGCGACATGCCACGTGTGGCTGACAGATCAACCGGATACTAAGCATGAATATTGACAAGCAAGGCGCAGCCCCCAAGGCTGATGATGGACAGGATGAGGCGTTTGACACGCTGCTGCAGGAGCTGGGCCGCCAGGTGGAGGAGGACTTCAACCTGGCGAAGGCGCATCGCATTGACATTGAGCGGCGCTGGGTGAATGACCTGCGCCAGTACAAGGGGGTGTATGAGCCCGAGGTGGTGTTTGCCGAGGGGCGCAGCCAGTTGTTTTTGCGGCTGACGCGGGCCAAGCTCAAAAGCACCAATGCGCGCATGGGGGACATGCTGTTTCCGGCCGGGGACAAGAACTGGACCATACAGGCCAGTCCGGTGCCTGATATCGATCCTGAATCCTACCGAAATGAAATAAAAGCTATTGTTGCCAGCCAGGGTGAGGTGGATGAGGGGGTTTTGCGGGCGGCGATCAATGAGGTGATGCGTGACAAGTGCGAGGCCATGAGCAAGGAAATTGATGACCAGCTGGAAGAGGGCGAGTACCAGTCGCACTGCCGCAAGGTCATCAACTCGGGCAATCTGTTTGGCACCGGGGTGCTGAAAGGGCCGATTGGTGTAGAGCAGCGCAAACGGCGCTGGACCAAGACGGGTGAGGGCTGGGAGCTGGGTGAGACATCGCTGAAGCGGCCGAGTTTTTCGTTTGTGCCGCTGTGGAATTATTACCCTGACCCGGCGACCAGCGACCGCAGGTTCTGCCGCTTTGAGATTGAGCATCACCCGATGCTGAAGGCGGACTTCATGGCGCTGGCGAAGGACCCGGCCTTTATGGCCGAACGGGTGTTGATGGCGGCCAAAAAATACCCGACGGGCAACCGCAGTGCGCTGGAGCAGTGGGAGCTGGATTTGCGGCTGATCAGCAAGGGCGAGGCGAACAAGCCGCTGCCGGTGAACCAGTATTCGGTGCTGGAGCGCTGGGGCGAGGTCAGTGGCAGTGTGCTGGCGGCCTGTGGTGTGGCAGGGATTGACCCGGACGGCTTTTACGAGGGCCAGGTGTGGGCGGTGGGCGGCATTGTGATTCGGGTGGACATCAACCCTTATGACTCGAACTCGCGGCCCTTCAAGCTGTATTACCTGGACAAGGATGAGTCGAGCATCTGGGGTGAGGGCATTCCGTGGATCATGCGGGACCCGCAGCGGGCAGCAAATACGTCTGTGCGGGCGCTGCTGGACAATGCGGCGGCCTCGGCCATACCGATGTTTGAGGTCAATACGGCGTTGATGCCGGATGAGTCGGATGTGGACAGCATCAAGGCGGGGCGAACCTGGCGGCGCAATGGCCGGGGGGTGGATTCGCAGTACCCGGCGATACGGGTGGTGGAAATACCGGCCAAGACGGACCAGTTCATGTCACTGCTCAGGCTGTTTATTGAAATGGGTGACGAGGTGACGACGATGCCGCGTTACAGCTATGGGGGAAATGACCATTCGGCCATGTCCAAGACGGTGGGCGGGTTGTCGATGCTGATGGGGCAGTCAAACATCAGCCTGAAAGACCTGGTGAAAAACTGGGACGACGGGGTGACGCAGCCCTTCATCACGGATGTGTACCACTGGAACATGCAGTTCAATGAAAAAAGCGCGATCAAGGGCGACTATGACGTGATTGCACGTGGCTCGTCGTCGCTGGTGGCCAAGGAGGTGAGGGCGAATGCGCTGGCGCAGTTTACCCATGACCTGCTGGCCGGTGCGCCCAACCTGGGCCGCATGCGCGAGCTGTATGCAGAGCGTGCGCGCAATCTGGACCTGGATCCGGATGCCTTTTTGAAAAGCAAGGCTGAGACCGAGGAGGACAACATCGCCATGATGTGCCAGCAGGCGCTGGGCAAACTGGCTGAAACGCTGGGGCTTGACGCCCAGGACTTGCTGCAGAACTTTGACCAGTTTTTGCTGCAGGCCAGGCAGATGTTGCAGGAGCGGGAGCAGCAGCAAACGCAAACGCAGCCGCAGCCGCAGCCGCAGCCGCAGGCCGGGCCGGAGCAGGTGCCTGTGCAGGCACCCATGCAGGATTTGCAACAAGGAGGCGACTATGCCTGAGTGGTTGAGAAAAATATTCAGTGAGCCGGCAACGCTGGGGATTATTGTCTCCAGCGCGGTGATTGGTTTGTTTGGTGGCTCGGCTGCCGGTGCGGCGCAGTTCAAGCACAACGGCTGGTGGGGTGTGGCGCGGGCCGCCATCATAGGCGTGGCGGTGGCGGTGATTGTGGGCCTGGGG
>JAZKIK010000096.1:9330-10626 GCA_040384925.1 Pseudomonadota bacterium
CCCATCGAAGGTGGATTCCTGGCGGATATTGCCTCTTGCTTGGATAGTGCCCGCGGCAGGGATGGTGGTCTGGTTGACGGTGCCATTGGTGAGGGTGAGTGTGCCTGTGACTATGAAGGAATTGCTGGCGGTGATTGTGGGCCTGGGGGTGTCCAACTACATCGAGTCAGAAACGGCCAAGCTGGCCATTGTGGGTGCCTGTGCGGCGATTGGCGAGGACATCTGGGAAGGCCTGAAGGCGGTGGGCCGGGGCATCAGGACGGACCCCTTGGCTTACCTGTTGCGCGTCATCACGGCCCTGCGCGGCCGGGAGACAAAGGAATGAGCGCGATTGTCGTCCAGTGGCTTGTGGTGCTTGCGCTGGGCTGGGCGGTGGTGCTGCAGTGTGCCGTGCACCGGGCACCCGAATTCACAGAGCCGCGCAGCCTGATAGCGGCACGAAAACTGGCGCTTGCTGGCCTGTTTGTGGCGGCCGTGTACCTGGCTTATTTGTGCCTGCTTGGCCTGGTGGCTCCCAAACCGCTGGCCCTGGCGCTGGGGCTTTCAGCGCTGTCGCATATTGCTTTTGCCGTACATAGGCTTTTTCCGGAGGTTTTGGATGATCAATAGTCGCAGTCTTGACAACTTGCTGCCCGTGGTGCGCGAGAAGGCAAAACGTTTTCTGGACGCCTGCAGCCGTGATGAATGGCTGGTGCGCAACGGCATCACGGTACTGGTGATCAGTACCGAACGGGACCACGAATCACAGGCTGTTTTGTATGCGCAGGGCCGCAGCAAACCCGGCAAGATCGTGACGAATGCCAAGCCCGGCTACAGCTGGCACAACTGGCGCTGCGCACTGGATGTGCTGCCTTTGCGCCACGGCAAGGAGGTGTGGGGTACGCGCGGGCCGGGGAAGAATGAGGATGCGACGGATGACTACAGCAATGATCTCGAAGTGTGGCAGCGTATAGGTGAAATCGGCGAAGGTGTGGGGCTGGAGTGGGGCGGGCACTGGCAGTCTTTCAAGGACTACCCGCATTTTCAGTACACGGGTGGGTTGACGCTGGCGCAGATGCGGGCGGGGGAGGGGGTGTTTTGAGGGCCTTGGGCACGCTACGCTTTTTTATTGCTTTGATGCGTCAAGGGCTGTAGTCCACAGGATGCGTGCACCTCGAAATATCTACCGAAGTGACAAAAGTACATTAGACGTTCATAACCAGAAACCAGCGCTTTGCTGTGCTGGAAAGATCAGGAAAAAACCATCATGGCAAACAACTGGTGGAAAGCCCCGCCACTGAGCACTCCTTCGGCCAG
>JAZKIK010000097.1:0-3567 GCA_040384925.1 Pseudomonadota bacterium
CCACAATCGTGCCCAGCAGGGCCTGCGCTCGGGGCACCAGGGTGTCGAGGCAGCAATATTCAGCGTCGGTGTGGGCCTTGGCACCTACCGGGCCGACGCCGCACAGGGTGGGAATACCCAGCGAGGCGGTGAAACCTGCGTCAGAGCAGCCACCGGTGAATTCACCTTCGACGCCAAAACCGATGTTTCTGGCGCTGGCCTGGTAGCGTTGCAACAGCTCGGCGCTCCATTTCGGCTCCAAAGGCAAAAACTCCGAGGTCTGGGTGGCGCTGGCCTGGGTGCCGGGTACGGCGGCGGCAGCCATGATCTCGCGGATTTTGGCAAATACCGAGTCGCGCTGGGGCAGCGTGCAGCAGCGCACATCCAGTGTGGCCTGGGCAGCGGGTGCGACGGTGTTGCTTGACATGCCGCCGCTGACCAGCCCGACATTGGTGGTAACGCCTGTTGAATAGTCGGTCAGCGCATGCAGTGCCTGTATCTTGCGGGCCAGGGTTTCAATCGCGCTGGCACCGTCGGCGTGGTTCATGCCGGAATGGGCGGCTCGGCCGGTGACTTCGATCAGGAAACTGGCGCCGCCTTTGCGTTCTGTGACCAGGTTGCCGCTGACCCGGCCGGGTTCGGCGTTGAAGGCTGCGCGCGCGCCGCGTGCATGTGCCTCGATGGCGATGCGGCCGCGCTTGGAGCCGATTTCTTCATCTGCCGTGAACAGGCCCAGCACCGGAAAGGGCAGGGACGGCAGGCGGCGCAGGGCCATCAGTACAAAACACTGCAGCACCAGGCCGGATTTCATGTCGGACACGCCGGGGCCGTAGCCGCGTTCACCTTCAACATGCCAGGGGCGCTGCGCCACCGTGCCGGTCGGAAACACGGTGTCGCGATGGCCCATCAGCACGACAGCTGCTTCGGCGGGCCGGGTGCCTGGCAGACGAGCCAGCAGCACATCGCCATCAGCCGGGTCGGCGCGGTGTTCGGCATCCACACCATCGGCCTGCAGCCAGCCCAGCATGGCGGCGGCAACGCGGTCGGTGCCGGCCTTGTCGTGGCTGTTGGAGTCAATATTGACCAGGGTTGCCAGCGCGGCCTGCATGGCATCGCGCTGTGTCTCCAGCCAGGTAACCGCCGAATTCATCTGGCCTTGCGTCATTGCAAGGCCTCCGGGCGGCTTGGTGCCTGCTGCCGCGCCCTGAATACAGCCGGGCCTTCTTCGGCCAGATCCCAGAACAGGCCGGCCATGATGTGCAGCGATTCACGTGTCACATCTGCCAGGATGTGTTCGTTGGGGGCATGTTGTGAACAGGCGGGGTAGGAATGAGGCACCCAGAGTGTGGGCAGGCCCAGGGTTTCGGAGAACACGTCATTGGGCAGCGAGCCTCCCAGGTTGGGCAGCAGGGCGGGCGGTTTGCCGGTGCTGCGTTCAATCGAGGCCATGCCCCAGCGCACCCAGGCGTCGTCGGGGTCCAGCCGGGTAGCGGCCATCTTCACGTCGGGGTCGTGCAGTTCCACGTCGTCAAAACCGTGGGCGTCCAGATGCTGGCGTATCAGTGTCATGAACTGCTCCGGATCGCTGCCCACCACATAACGCAGGTGGCAGTGCGCTCGCGCCTGCGCCGGTATGGCATGTACCGGCATGGCCGGGTTGCCGGTGGTGAAGGCCAGCACTTCCAGGCTGTTCCAGCCAATCACGCGCTCTGCCGCCGACAGGCCGGGTTCACCCCAGTCGGGGTCAATCTCGGGGTCACTGATGTCGCCGCCCACGCTGATGTCTTTCAGTGCGGCACGCACGCTGGCTGGCAGGGCCGAAGGCAGCAAACCGGGTACCAGAATGCGGCCTTTGGCATCGACCAGGCTGGCAATGGCGTGGGCCAGGCGTATGCCGGGGTTGCGCAGCAGGCCGCCCCAGTTGCCGGAATGATGGCCACCCTCGCGCAGATTCAGATGCAGGTCAAAGTTGAACAGGCCGCGTGAGCCCAGGAACATGGTCGCGCGTGAGGCCGAGACACGCGGGCCGTCGGAGGCAATGAACAGGTCGGCGGCCAGCCGCTCGCTGTGCAAGGCGCAGATGTCGTTCAGTCCGGGTGAGCCGTCTTCTTCACCCATCTCCAGGATGATCTTGACGTTGTAGCCGAGTTTGCCTTCACGTACCGCCAGCACCTGCTCCAGGGCGGTCAGGTTGATGGTGTGCTGGCCCTTGTTGTCGGCGGTGCCGCGGCCGTACCAGCGGTTGCCTTCCACAACAATGTCCCAGGGTTTCAGGCCGGCGCGCCACTGCGCGTCATAACCGCGCACCACGTCGCCGTGGCCGTAGGTCAGCAGTGTGAAGGCGGCTTCGGGCTCCATGCGTTCGGCCAGCAGAAAGGGGCTTTTGCCGGGTTTGGGGTTGTCGATGATGCGGCAGGCAAAACCCAGCGCCTGAAGTTGCGGTGTGATTTCATCATTCAGGTAGGCGTGCAGGATGGGCCCGCTGGCCGCGTCCTGGCTTTCGGTACGAAAGGCAACCCGGCGGGCCAGCGTCTGCTGGAAGTGTCCATCGTCAAAAAAGGCCAGAGTCCGGGTGATGGCTTGGTGGCGGCTCATAAAAATTCCTTGTGGTTTCCAGGTTCAAGCAACAGCCAGCGGCTGGTCGCGTTCGATGTCGGGAATGCCCAGGCCAGGCTCGGGTGTGAGTGCAGAGGCCAGCAGCATTCGGGTGTAGGGGTGTTCGGGCCGGGCAAAAATCTGTTCGCGACTGCCCAGTTCGACGATCTGGCCCTGGTGCATCACGGCAACGCGGTCAACCAGATGTTCGACCACACCCAAATCGTGACTGATGAACAGGTAGGTCAGGCCAAACTCGGCCTTCAGGTCCAGCAGCAGGTTCAGAATTTGTGCCTGCACCGACACATCCAGCGCCGATGTCGGCTCGTCACAGATCAGGATGTCGGGCCGCAGCACGAGCGCACGGGCAATCGCCACACGCTGGCGCTGACCGCCCGAGAGCTGGTTGGGGTACTGGCTGTGGGTGCGTTCGGGCATGCCGACCAGATCCAGCATGGTTTTGACCCGCTGGCGCTGCTCGGTCCTAGTGCCGACCTGATGCAGCCTGAGCGGCACACCCACGATGTCGGCCACGGTACGGCGCGGGTTCAATGACGAATACGGGTCCTGAAAGATGGGCTGCACTGAACGCGCCAGTGCCTTGCGCTTGCCGGGGTCAATTTCACGGCCATTGACCAGCACATTACCTGAGCTGGGTGCCAACAGGCCCAGCAGCATCTTGGCCAGCGTGCTTTTGCCGCAGCCGGACTCACCGACCAGACCCAGGGTTTCGCCTTTTTGTATGCGCAGCGAGACATTGTTGACTGCCCTGATTTCCCCTGGTGCCCGGAACAGCCCGCGTTTGAGTTTGTAGACACGGCTCAGTGCACAAAGCTCCAGGGCAATATCGTCGCCGGGTGTGGCTGGAGCAGCTTGGTTTGATGTGCTGTCGTTCATGCTGCCTCCGCCATTTGTGCCTGGCTTGCCACGCAGCGCACGGCGTGCTGCTGGTTCAGCGCCACATAGGGTGGCGGGGCTTGTGTGCAGGTCGGC
>JAZKIK010000098.1:0-20427 GCA_040384925.1 Pseudomonadota bacterium
CCAGCCGCTCGCTGATCAAATCCTGGTGCGGCGAGAAGGTGTCGTAGGGCAGCGTTTCCCAGTCAGGGAAGAGCGCGCAGCGCAGCTCGGGCGCAAAAAACTTCAGCTCGTCCAGCAGCCGCTGTGCTGTGGTGGCGTCTGACGTGACGATGGCCGTCAGTTTGCCCGCAGCTTTTTCACGCAGACCCAGGTTTGCAATCAGCAGCGCATCGGCTGAACCGACGGGCTGGGGCAGGGTGTAGCGTTTACCGGGGCTTAGTTTGGGCAAATCCATGGCGTGCTGGTTTCTGTGACAAGTAGGTTGATGCTGCTGCAAAAAACGCGGAGACAAAAGACAAGCACCCCAAACATCAAAGAGTGGGGTGCGAGCAGGAGCTGTATGCAGCTTCAGGACCGATTTTAGAATCTATGATCCCCGGATGACGACTGCCCATGAAAAATCCCCGCCTGCTGATGGTTTAAGCCGGGTGTTTGCCCTGATTCCCTGTGCCGGTTACGGCAGCCGCGCCGGAACCGCCTTCCCCAAACAATACCAGCCGCTGCTGGGCCAGGCCATGGTGGCGCACACCTTGACGGCTTTTCAGGCCTTGGGCAAAGAACTGGCCGGCCTGTGGGTCGTGATCTCGCCTGATGACGATGCTTTTTTACAAGCCTGTCCCGAGTTCGGCAGGACTGGCGAGGTGCTTTTGCCTGAGGGCGGCGCCACACGCGCGGCTTCGGTGCTCAATGGTTTGCAGGCCATGCTCAGTCACACATCGGACCGCGCCAATGTCACGGACTGGGTCCTGGTGCATGATGCGGCCCGTTGCCTGATCACCCCGGCCCAAATCACCAGCCTGATCAATGCCTGCCAACGCGATGAAGTGGGTGGCCTGCTGGCGCAGAAACTGCCAGACACGCTCAAAAGTGGTGCTGACGGCCGGGTGGCCTGCACGATTGACAGAAGTGACAAATGGCTAGCGCAGACACCGCAGATGTTTCGTATCGGGGCCCTGATCAAGGCTTTGCAGGTCGCAGGTGATGCCGTGACTGACGAATCCAGCGCCATGGAAGCTGCTGGCCTGGCACCCAAACTGGTCATGGGCAGCGCACAGAACTTCAAGGTGACCTATCCCGAAGACTTTGCACTTGCTGAAGCGATCCTGGCAAGCCGTCTTGCCACAAGCTGAAATTCAACCCTTACAAATCCATGACCACAACTGACTCATTACCCCGTTTCCGCATCGGCGAAGGCTGGGATACCCATGCCCTGGTGCCGGGCCGCAAACTGATACTTGGTGGTGTCGAAGTGCCGCATGTCACCGGCCTGCTAGGCCATTCGGACGCCGATGTGTTGCTGCATGCCATTATTGATGCGCTGCTGGGCGCTGCCGGACTGGGCGACATCGGTTCACATTTTCCTGATACCGATGCACGTTTCAAGGGTGCAGATTCCATGGTTTTGCTGCGTGAAACCGCACGCCTGCTGGCCGAGCGCGGCCACCAGATCGGCAATATCGACAGCACCGTCATCGCACAGGCACCCAAACTGGCTGCCTATATTCCAGCCATGCGGGAACGGATTGCCGAAGCACTGGGCATGGAAACAGGTCGTGTCAATGTCAAGGCCAAAACGGCCGAAAAACTCGGGCCTGTGGGCCAGGGTTTGAGCATGGAAGCGCGGGCTGTGGCCTTGCTTTTTTCATAGGCCATCAAAAAGGCCCGGCACCGGCTTTCAACTGCGCCGCAGCTTGATATGCGCGGCGAGTCCGCCTGAGCTGGTATTGGCCAGTTCAAACACGCCGCCCATGCGCTGAATGGTTTTTTCTGCAATGGCCAGGCCCAGACCTGCGCCGGTGGCTGCGGTGCGGGCTGCGTCACCCCTGAAAAACGGGCGGGTCAATTTGGGAAGGGCTTCATCAGAAACGCCCATGCCGTGGTCGCGTATCTTGATCAGCACCCACTGGTCACGCGCCTTGGCGGCAATATCGACCAGAGCGATGCCGGTTTCAGGCGTTTTGCCGTAACGGCGGGCGTTTTCGACCAGATTCGACACCACGCGCAGCAGCTCGATTTCATCGGCCAGCACTTCCAGATTTTCCGGCACGGTGATGGTGATGCGCATATCCTCGTAATCCTTGGCACCGTAGGCTGCGGCCTCGACCACGGCAATGAGTGACACAGGCGCCAGTTGAACCGGGTCCAGCCGTGCGTAGTCAAGAAACTTGTCGATGATGGCGTCGAGCTGGCTGATGTCGGCGGCCATGTGGGCTCTGGCCTCAGGGTCGGCCACGCTCATTTCGGTTTCAAGCCGCAGCCGCGCCAGGGGTGTACGCAAGTCGTGCGAAATGCCGGCCAGCATGATGACGCGGTCCTGCTCCACCTTGGACAGCTGCGCCGCCATGCGGTTAAAACCGATATTGACCTCACGGATTTCGCTGGTGGCAACTTTCTCATCAAGGCGACTGGCGTCAAAGTCTCCGTCACGCATGCGGCTGGCGGCAAATGACAGCTCCTTGAGCGGCTGGTTGATCAGGCGTGCAATAAATGCCGCGCCCGCCAGCGACAGCACCGCCGCAATGCTGAGCCAGATCAGCCAGGTACTGCCACGTGCAGGGCCGACTTTGGACGGGTCGGTGAGCAGCCAATAGGAGTCACCATCAATTGAAAAACCAACCCAGAAACCTGGCTGGCCATTGACCGAGCTGGCTACCACGGTGCTTGCCCCCAGGCGCAACTTCAGTTGTTCGCTGATCAATTCGCCAAGATCGTCGCTTTCAAACAAGGTGAACTTGTCTTGCGGCTCACGTGTGGTGATGCGTACACGTTCTTCATCGGCCAGGGTCTTGATCAGCGCCACCCGTGCAATCGAGTCTGAAAAACGCAGCGCAGCACGGCTCAGGTTGACCAGTGAAGCCAGCTGCTGGGCGCTTTGCACCGCGCGCGGTTCAGACTCAAGTGACCTGAAGGTTTGCAGCCAGGCAACGATGGAGCCCAGCAGCAGCAGCGCCAGAAAGAAAAAGGTACGCCAGAACAGGCTGAAGCCCCGGCGTGGCCGCATTTCAAGCGGCGCGGGTGCAGTTTCGAGGGGGGCAGGGCTGGTGATTTCCGTGTCAGGCATCACGCGACTTTACCGCCTTGTGGCCGGCACGCGCTTACAGCTCACTGGGCATTAACCCCAAGAGTGGGGCGATACCAGGTTTTTAATTGTTTCCATCCGGCACAAAAACATAGCCAATGCCCCAGACTGTCTGGATATAGCGTGGCGCTGCGGCATCAACTTCAATCAGTTTGCGCAGGCGTGAGACCTGAACGTCCAGGCTGCGGTCAAAGGGCTCAAACTCGCGGCCACGGGCCAGCTGGGCCAGTTTTTCACGCGACAGCGGCTGGCGCGGGTGCCGCACCAGGGTTTTGAGCATGGCAAATTCGCCGGTGGTCAAAGGCAGTTCTTCACCATTTTTGTGCAAGGTGCGCAGGCCCATGTCGAATGAAAACGGGCCAAAAGTGATGACTTCCTGGTCAATCGAAGGCGCGCCCGGCACTTCGGCCGTCGGGCGGCGACGCAACACGGCGTGGATGCGGGCCAGCAGTTCACGCGGGTTGAATGGTTTTGAGAGGTAGTCGTCAGCGCCGACTTCGAGGCCGACGATGCGGTCAACGTCTTCGCCCTTGGCTGTCAGCATGATGATGGGCGTGCGGTCATTGGCGGCGCGCAGGCGGCGGCAGATCGACAGACCGTCTTCACCGGGCATCATCAAATCGAGCACGATCAGGTCAACGGCGTCGCGCATCATGATGCGGTTCAGTGCCTTGCTGTCTTCGGCCAGAATCACCTCAAAACCTTCCTGCGAGAGGTAACGACGCAACAGGTCGCGGATGCGGGCATCGTCATCAAGGATGAGGATTTTGTCGGCTCGGGCGTTGCTTGTAGCTTGGATCATGATGACTCAGTAATTTGTAACAGAGCCATTTTGAAGGCATAAAGCGTAATTTGTCGTTTTTTTTAGTCAATCCAACAGAATGTTACGAAAGTTTCGCTTGAAAAACCGCCTACTACTTGCGCATCCTGTTTTCTTGTAGGCCTATTCCTTCAATTTGGTGAAATTTCACTGAAATGCTTGACAGTACCCACACGCACAAGGCCGCCGTGGTTTTTTAAAAAACCACGGCGGCGCTGCTGAGGAGGTAAAAGAAGCTGTGGAGGCAGCTTAGACCACTGGCGAGACGAAGGAGATCAAACGCCCCATGCGGCTGATGAAGTTGGAGGTGATGATGAACTCCGGTTTGACGCGTTTCACGTATGGGGCGATTTCCGGTGGTACATCGGCCGGGTAGGGTGAGGTGTCATACACGTCACCCACATGGCGGCTGCGGTAAGCCGTACCGGTATAGGCAGTTGTTGGGCCGTTGCCGCGGTAGGGGTTGACGATTTCGGGCACCGGGGCGGTCCAGTATTTGCCATCCACGAGTGCGTCAACAATGGTTTTGGCCTCGGCCTCCAGCACCACAGGGGTCTTCATCACAGCCCCTTCAAACAGGTCCGGAAAGTCCACTTCACGAATCGCGGTGAAATACTTTGGCAAGGCGCGTGTCGTGCTGACCTTGAGTGGCGACTTGGCGACCATCGCGTCAATCTGCGCCTGTGTCATGGCATTGTATTCATCCAGTCGTTTTTGCAGCGCTGCGGTGTCCACCGTGCGGCCTGAAGAATAGTGGCTGATGGTGTTGGTGATGTCCTTGTCAAAGAAGTAGGCACCGTTGTGGATGTTGGAGCCGTAACGGTGGATGTAAAGCGCTTCGTTGGTGTCCAGCTCGATAAAGGTGGCGACGTTGCGGCCAGCCAACAGGGGGTTGATGGTTGCCACATTGGCGGGCAACTGTATGGATGCGGACTTCAGCCAGGTGACGGCCTTTTGCAGCTGCGACAGGTATTTTTTGTCGCCGGTGAGCGTGAAGTAGCCAAGCAACTGCTGGATATTGGTTTGTGTGGTGTGCGTGGCAAGCGAGCGCGGCTCGTAGGACCGTGCACCGGCCGGAGCACCTGCGGGCCGGCCATTGGTTTCACGCGACAGGTGCTGCAGGCTCCAGCCGGATTGGGCCGGGTTGATGGCCGAGGTCCATTGCATGCGCTGCATGCAGTCCATGGCGCGGACGATGTTGGGCACCAGGTCCTTGCGGCCCAAAGTCATCACACACATGGTCAGAAACTTGATGTTTTCACCCATCACGTCGTCATTGAAGGTGACATGCAAGGTGTAGTCGCTGTCTTCCATGCCTGCGCGTGCGCCGGCAGGCAGTTGCGTGGCATTGGGCTGAGGCATGGAGGTGATGGCATTCGGGTTGTGCGGAAAACGCTGCGGCCAGCCACCGTCGGCCACACCAAAAGCCGGGCCAAACTGCGCATCAACAACAAACTTGATGGCTTTTTCAGTCGCAGCAAGGTAAACAGGGTCTTTTTTCTCAAGATACATGCGCAGCATCAGCTGGGCAGCCACGGCAGTCGTAGCGTCGTCGAAGGTGGCATTGCCGTAATAGTGCTGAAACTCTTCCAGGCGCCAGCCATTCATGCCTACGGTGTCGTACCAGTGCTTGAGTGAATCTTCACCAGCAAAGTCATAGATATAGTTCCAGCCGCCAGAGCTGTGCTGTGCTGCCGCCACTGCCTTGGCGGTGCGGTCGGCAGCCTGGTAAAAGCGCTCATCCGTCATTGCATGGAAGGCATCCAGATAGGTGTGCCCGATGGATGATGTGCCAGGGGGCTGCAGCCAGAGCATGGTGCGTTTGGCCTCCATCTCGCCGAAAGTCTGCGTCAGGTCGGGTGAATAAGACCAGACATAGCCGCCTTTGTAAGACACCACTTCATCCATGTAGCTGACGGCGCGTTTGATCGCGGCTGCCGCAGTGCTCTGGGGCGTGATTGGGGTCGGCGCAGGCGCTGGCGCGGGAGCCGGCGCTGTGTCGTCGCCCCCGCCACAGGCAGCCAGCGCGATGGGAGAAAGGACCGATATTGCGAACAGTCTGCGTTTCATGAGATTCCTTGTGGTGAGTAATATCCTGGATTTGGCCCGCAGTCATCTGATGTGTTTAACATCAGTCGTCATACAACTGTGGTGTGGAATTATTACGATTGCAGCCCTACTGAGTCCATAAGGGAGTTCCCTGAGGCTTAAAAAATCTTGGCATGCAATTGGCGTCTGAAAAATCTCTTTAACTTGTCTGTTGTGTTGAAAGTTTCATAAGAAAATTGTTGATCTTATGTGACGTCAGTTGACATGTTTTACAGTGCTCATCAGCTGTGTTTTTCGGCACTCGGTGGCAACCATTTGTTGCAGTTCAGGCGATTTGCCTACATACGAGTCACATTCAGGGCACCAAGGCGCATGCAAAATAGGCCGCCTGGGCCGAACTCACCAACTCCACCACTTGCGGCGGTGGCACCGTGAGGCGGGCGCACCGCATCCGGCCCCTCGAAAACATAAGGAACTCATGAAAACCACCAAATTAATTGCGGCCTGCGCCTTGATGGCCTGCACTACCGGACTTTTTGCCCAGACGGTAGCGGCCGAGCCGCTGAAAAACGTGGCCCAGCTATCAGCCAGCGGCTCGGTTGAGGTGCAGCAGGATTTGTTGTCCATCTCCATGAACACCTCGCGTGATGGCAATGACGCAGCCGTGGTGCAAACCCAGCTCAAACAGGCGCTTGACGCCGCACTGACTGTCGCCAAACAGTCGGCTTCGCCTGGTCAGCTTGATGTGCGCACCGGCAATTTCAGCCTTTACCCACGTTACGGCAAAGATGGCAAGATCAATGGCTGGCAAGGCTCCAGTGAGCTGGTGCTGGAGGGCAGGGACTTTGCACGCATCACAACTGCCGCCGGAAAAATCCAGACCCTGACCATGGGCAACGTCAGTTTTGCCCTGAGCCGTGAGCAACGCAACAAAGTCGAGGCTGAAGCGCAAACCCAGGCGATTGAACGTTTCAAGGCCAAGGCGCTTGAAGTGGCCAAGGGTTTTGGTTTTACCGGCTACACCCTGCGCGAGGTGAGCATCAATGCCAATGACCAGGGTTTTGCACCTGTGCCGCGTATGCTTTCCATGGCCAAGTCCAGCATGGCCGCTGATGCTGCGGTGCCGGTCGAGGCTGGCAAATCCACGGTACTGGTCAATGTGACCGGCTCTGTGCAGATGAAATAAGAATCAGGCCGATCAAAATCGGCTTGAAGTCGTTTTGTCCGCAGACCGGCCTTAGGGTTGTTCGCAAAAACCCTCAAATTCAATCAGTAGAACTCCGCTGACAGACGATTTGCGTCGCGCCATTTAAGCTGGCAGACATGACCTCCTACAGTTCTGCAGCCGACGATGCTGCACACAATGGCCCGCTTTTTGTGGTGCTGAATGCCGGCTCTGGCAGCAGTGATGCTGATCAGGAGCAAGCCGTCATGGCGCGGGTGTTCAGCGAAGGCGGTCGGGAGGTGGAGTTTTTGCAGATCACCAACCCTGCCGACATCAGCAAGATTGCGGCGCATGCGGTTGAACTGGCCAAAGACCGCAGTGGTGTGGTGGTAGCGGCCGGTGGTGATGGCACCATCAATGCCGTGGCCAGTGCGGTGCTGGGCAGTGGGTGCCCGTTTGGGGTGTTGCCACAGGGCACGTTCAACTATTTTGGCCGTGCCCACGCGATTCCGCAAAACACTGAAGCGGCCGCCATCGCCTTGCTTGGCGCCAGTATTTCGCCAGTACAAGTTGGCCTGGTCAATGGCCGGGTGTTTCTGGTCAATGCCAGTCTGGGCCTGTACCCGCAGTTGCTGGAAGACCGTGAGGTCTGGAAACAAAAGCTGGGGCGCAGCCGTGTGGTTGCTTTCATGTCTGGCCTGGCCACCTTGATTCAGGCACGTAGCCAGTTGAACCTGCAGATAGAAAGGGCAGGGCAGACCGCCACGCTGCATACCACCACACTTTTTGTTGGCAACAACGGTTTGCAGCTTGAGCGTGTGGGCATTGATGAAAAACAGGTCAACGCGCTCAGGCATGGCGCACTGGCCGGCATTGCCGTGCGCAGCATGGGCACGCTGGCCTTGTTCGGGCTGTTGGTGCGCGGGCTGCTGGGGCGGCTGGGTGAGGCTGAAAATGTTGACAGCTTTTCATTTCGCCGCCTGACAGTCACACCCAGACGTATCAAACGCATCAAGGTGGCAACCGATGGTGAAATCACCTGGATGCAGACACCGCTGGTGTTTGAAGTAGCGCCGGAGCCGCTTTTGCTGATGGTCCCCGCACCGGCAGACCGTGCGGTCATTGAATGATAAGAATCCTGCAGATTTCAGACCCGCACTTCGGCACCACCCAGCCGCCCGTAGAGCAGGCTCTGCGTTTGCTGGTGCAGGTGCAACGCCCTGACATGCTGGTCTTGTCGGGCGACATCACGCAACGCGCCAGCCCACAGCAGTTTGCCGAAGCCAGGGCGTTTTGTGACGACCTGGGTGTGCGGCCCATGCTGGCCTTGCCTGGAAACCACGATATTCCGCTATTTAATGTCTACAAACGACTTTTCGATCCCTACAGCGCTTATCTGAAGGCTTTTGGCCCAGAACTTGAAACCACATCAAATACCGAAGAGGTGCTGGTATTAGGTGTCAATACCACCCGGTGGTGGCGGCATAAAAACGGCGAGGTTTCAAACACGCAGATCAAGCGGGTTGCCAGGCAGCTTGAAAGTGCAGCGCCCGGCCAACTGCGAATCGTCGTGGTGCATCAACCAGTACATGTCTTGCGGGCCGAAGATGAGCATGACCGACTGCGCAACTGGCAACCCGCCGTGCGCGCATGGTCGGCGGCTGGGGCCGACATCATCATGGGTGGGCATATTCACCTGCCCTATGTGTGTGACCTGTCATCGCAGTTGGCGGGTCTGGCGCGGCACACCTGGTGTGTGCAGGCTGGCACGGCTTTGTCCAGCCGGGTGCGTCAGGGGGTGCCCAACTCGGTCAATCTGCTGAAATACGATGCCGCAAACCAGCCGCTGACTTGTAAAGTGGAGCGCTGGAACTACCAGGCCAGCGACTCGCAGTTTGTACGCGTCAAAATTTTTCAGCTGGTTTTGGATCGCCATTTGCGCGGCAGGTGATCGCGGTATTTTGTTGTTTTTTACGCGCTTTTTGGCGAACTTTGTGATCTTTAAGCCGCGTACTGACTTTGTCGTAGACCCAGTTGAAAACAAAACTGTAGGGCATGAAAAACAGGGCAATGCCGATGTCAAGGACAAAGGCCTGCCACAGATCCATGTCCAGCCACCAGGCCGCCAGCGGTACGATAACCAGTAAAAGGCCGACTTCAAACAGCACCGCATGTACGGCGCGGGCTGCCAGATTGCGCCTGAAAGCCCAGCGCTGCTGCGCGCGGTCAAACAGCGCGTTAAAAATCATGTTCCAGCTCATGGCCACCAACGAAATCATCAGGGTCAGCGCACCCATATGCGCCAATGAATGACCAAGCAGCCAGGCACCCATGGGCGCGCAAATGGCAATGGCCAGCACTTCAAAAATCAGGGCATGTAAAAAGCGTTCGGTGGGGGACTTTTGCAGATTCATGGCTGTATTTTTATCGGTATTATTGATGATTCAAAATCAATAACCATCGGTTAGATCGATAGTAGATGGAAACAATCGACTCATGCGACATTCCCCCGAAGCCCTGACCGCGTTTGCAGAAGCCGCCACCATGGGCTCGTTTTCAGCCGCTGCTCGCAAGCTGGGCAAAAGCCAGTCCACCGTCAGCAGCGCTATTGCCAATCTGGAGATTGACCTGGGCGTGATTCTGTTTGACCGCAGCAGCCGCAAACCGACGCTCACGGCACACGGCAAGGTCATGCTGCGCCAGGTGCAGGGCATACTGGCCGCCAGCGACAGACTGGACCGAGCGGCCAGCCAGCTTGGTGCCGGGCTGGAAGCCAGGCTCAGTGTGGTCTGGTCAGACACCTATCAGTCAGATGGTTTTGAAGACATGCTGGCTGCGTTTGAAAGGCGTTTTCCGGACCTGGAATTTGAAAACCTGGTGGCTGAACACGGGGATCTGGTGTCTCTGGTGCAATCTGGCCGTGCCGACATTGGAGTGGTAGGCGCGCAAGGAAATTACCCGCCAGATATTGGTTCGGCTACCCTGGCTGAACAGTCTGAAATTGCTCTTTTTGTGGCGCTTGGGCATCCGCTGGCCTTGCTGAAAGGCATCAACGCCGAAATACTGGCGCAACACCGGGAACTGCGCCTCAACACTTATCTGCAGGAGCAAAGCGGTGCTCCGCCAGTACCGTCCATGCCTTATATGGCAGCCGTGTCGCGCCGCACCTGGTCTGCGCCCAGTTACCTGATGTTGATGGAGATGGCTGTCATGGGCTTTGGCTGGGCGGCCATTCCACGCTGGATGGTGACACGTTTTGCAAGCGGCAAGCTGCGTGAGCTTGACGCCAAAGGCTGGCCACGCCGAGTACCGGTTGATGCGGTCTGGTCACGCCAGAGGCCGTTGGGCCAGGCCGGCACCTGGCTTTTGGGTCAAATGCTGGAAATCACCTGAAAATCCCGAAAGCAAAAAAAAAGCCTGCGGTCCATCAGATCGCAGGCTTTTAACTCTTGATCGACGCGCGGCCGACTGGCCACACCTCTTGCTCAAACCGGTTTAGAAGCGGTACTTCACACCCACGCTGGTGGTGTTGACACTTTCACGGCCGCTGCCGACAAATTTCAGCTTGTGTTCATCGTACTGCAGCACACCTGACCAGCTCGGTGTGAAGGCGTATTCAAGACCAAGGCCGTAAGACAGGCCAAAACCGCTTTCCTTGCCGCTGCCAATGCCTGAGGCTGGGTTGGACGACACATTCGTACGGCCATAGGTCGTGCCAACGCGGGCTGTCGCGGCAAATGCGGGACTCAAAGGCAGTTTGCCAACCAGGCTCAGGTTAAAGCCCGATGCCTTGGTATTGCCGCCGCCACGTGCCACAGTACCAAAGTCGTTGTAACCCAGCTCAAGGGCAAAGTTTTCGTTGAAATGACTGCCGCCGTAAATGCTGTAGGCGTTGTCTTTGGTGTCCGATGGAAAACCGCCGACCCCGCCACCCAGCTTGAAGTCTGAGCGGCCTGCGTTAAAACCAAAATAATTGGCACCCGGGCCATACATCGTATATCCCGAGCCGGTGTTTGATGTGCTGGACTGTGCCTGTGCGCCTGCAGACAGGGTCAATGCGGCGGCGGCCAAAACCAGGCTGGTGATTTTGAAACGAGGAGATTTCACGGTGAATCCTTTAGAGTGGGTGCGCGTTTTTCATCAAAGTGGCGCACCTTTTGTTGACGACCAACCCAATGTAGGGAGGCGTCGGCTAGCACCTTGTAGGCGCAGCAGGTCGATGCTTGTAGGACATGTCTTGTGCTCTTGTGTCTGATCGACTGCCGATAAAGGCACAATAAAACCATGACTTCCACTTCAGCCCACCCAGTTCGTCCCCTGTTCCGCAGCCTGCCCGGCAGCAGTCCGCTTATTCTTGATTCACCGCACAGCGGCACTGACTACCCGGAAGATTTTTTGTTTGCCTGTGACTTGCCGTCGCTGCGCAGCGCTGAGGACACCCATGTAGAAAAACTCTACGACTTTGCGCCCGCGCTGGGGGCGCACTGGATCGAGGCTTTTTTCCCGCGCAGTTACCTGGATGCAAACCGTAACATCACAGAGGTCGATGTCACGCTGTTTGACGCGCCCTGGCCAGAAGCGGTTGAAACCGATGCCAAAGTCATGTCGAAAGTACGCCTGGGCAAAGGCCTGATCTGGCGCACCACGGATGAAGGTGTGCCGATTTACGGCCGCAAGCTGACGGTGGCTGAAGTGCAGGCGCGCATACAAAACTGCTGGAAACCGTATCACGACGCTGTTGCTGCAGCAATTGACGCAGCACATGCCCAACACGGCTACAGCATTCATGTCAATTGCCACTCCATGCCGGCAGTGGCCTCCAGCAACGCGACAGATTTTCCGGGGGAAGAACATGCCGACTTTGTGGTCGGCGACCGCGAAGCCAGCACCGCCAGCCCGGCACTGTCAAAACTGATATGTGACCATCTGGGCAGCCTGGGCTACAAGGTGGCCTACAACCATCCGTACAAAGGCGTTGAACTGGTGCGCCGCCACAGCAAGCCAGAGGCGCACAGACACAGCATCCAGCTTGAAATCAACCGCAAGCTGTATATGAACGAAGCGACGTTTGAACTGAACGACGGTTACGAACCCCTTAAAACCAGCTTGCGGTCCCTGCTTGAACTGCTGAAAAAGACCGATCCACGGGTTTTGTAGTCTGTGTTTTCAAACTTCCCGCACCAATATTCCAATTTTTGTCACACGTGATCACCATCTACAGCCCCATTCACCGCGAACACGCTCCGGCTTTCGAGATTTTTCGCGGCAACCGCGTCCCCAGTTTTGAAACGCCGCAGCGCGCAGATATTGTTGAAGCTCGGCTGACCGAACGTGGCCATGTACTGCAGCCTGCATTTGTGGACAGTCGTCCGGTGCTGGCGCAGGTACACACGTCGCGTTATCTGGCTTTTCTTGAAAACGCCTGGGCCGACTGGCTGGCAGTTGATCCGGCCAATGTTGATCTGCAAGCTTTCCCATCGGTCTGGCCGGTTCGCACCTTGCGCAGTGATGTGGAGCCAGCCAACTTCACCGCCCGGCTTGGTTTGTACTCTATGGACAATGGCTGTCCGCTGGTCGCGGGCACCTGGGCTGCTGCCAAAGCGGGGGCAGACGCCGCAGCCAGTGCGGCAGCGTTGTTGCAGTCAGGTGAAAAAGCTGTTTTCTGCTGTACCCGGCCGCCGGGCCACCATGCTGGTGGAGACTTCATGGGCGGGTACTGCTTTTTAAACAACGCCGCCATCGCCGCACAGGCCCTGCTCAATGGCGGGGCCAGCAAAATTGCCTTGCTGGATGTGGACTATCACCACGGCAACGGCACACAAAGCATTTTTTACGAACGATCCGACGTGCTGTTTGTCAGCATCCATGGTGACCCGCTGACCGAATACCCGTTTTATCTGGGCCATGCCGACGAGCAGGGCGCGGCTGGGGGCGAGGGTTTCAACCTGAACCTGCCTTTGTCCGCAGGCTCCTCGGTTGCCGAATGGTTTGCCGCGCTTGAAGTGGCCTGCGAGCGTATTGCCCGCCATGGTGCCGACGCGCTGGTGGTTTCGCTGGGTCTGGACACTTTTGCGGGCGACCCGATTTCGAAATTCCTGTTGCAACCAGATGACTTCATTCAGCTCGGCGCGCGCCTGGGCCAGCTTGGTTTACCGACGATATTTATTCTGGAAGGGGGCTATGCCGCAGCTGAGTTGGGCGTCAATGCGGTCAATGTGCTTGAGGGGTTTGAACAGAACAGCGGCCCAGGCATTTGATGGATCAGCTTGATTGCGTTGTTGTCGGCGCCGGTGTGGTGGGCCTGGCCGTCGCCAGGGCGCTGGCGCTGCAGGGGCGTGAAGTGCTGGTGCTGGAAGCCGCCAAGGCCATAGGAACAGGCACCAGCTCGCGCAATAGTGAAGTCATTCATGCTGGTATTTATTACCCGCAAGGCTCACTCAAGGCCCGCTTGTGTGTACAGGGCAAACAGATGCTGTATGACTACTGCGCCGAGCGCGGTATTGGCCATCAACGCTGTGGCAAGCTGATTGTTGCAACGAACGCTACTCAAGTCCCCCAGTTGCAGGGAATTATCGACAAGGCGGCGGCCAATGGCGTGAATGATCTGGTTCTGCTAAGCCGTGAACAAGCCAGGGCGCTGGAGCCACAACTTGAATGTGTGGCGGCCGTGCATTCACCCGGCACCGGCATCGTCGATAGCCACGCCCTCATGCTGGCCCTGCAGGGTGACCTGGAGAATGCAGGCGGTTTTGTAGTGCTGAATAGCCCTCTTGCATCAGCGCAACGGGCAGGGGCAGCCACTTTTCTTGTAGCGCAGGATGGTACCCGCTTGCAGGCCAACACGCTTGTGAACGCAGCCGGCTTGTGCGCGCCCGCGCTGGCTGCCCGGTTCGAGGGCCTGGACGCACGGTTTGTGCCGCAGTCCTTTTTTGCCAAGGGCAACTATTTCAGCCTTGCAGGCAAATCACCGTTCAGACACCTGATTTATCCGGTGCCAGAGGCGGGTGGACTGGGTGTGCATCTGACGATTGATCTTGGTGGCCAGGCCAGGTTTGGCCCCGATGTGCAATGGGTCGATTCACCAGACGACTTGCTGGTTGACGCGACGCGTGCTGATACCTTTTATGCAGAGGTGCGCAAATACTGGCCTCCACTGCCCGATGGCGCTCTGCTGCCCGGCTATGCAGGCATACGTCCCAAGCTGCACCCGCCTGGTCAGCCCGCTGCCGATTTTGTGATTCAGGGACCCGCGCAGCACGGCTGGCCAGGTCTGGTCAACCTGTTTGGAATCGAGTCACCGGGTCTGACAAGTTCACTGGCGCTGGCTGAACATGTCGGAACAATGCTATCGACCAAATAGCAGCTTATCTCCGGCAGGCATTGCTCGACGGGCATTGTTTCCATGAGTTGCGGATTTTGGGGCGGATGTGGTGCAGAACATTGCTGCAGATCAAAGCCTTGATATATCGGACTAAAACCTAGCTTCTGCAAAAAACACGCATCGGGGAATCCCCCTAGGTAAAAAGTGCAGGCAAACCGTTTTGGTGCGTAACGTCGCGTTACAGTCGCGCTTGGTACGCTTTTTGCAACCACCGATATAGCGATTTTTGCTACCAACTTTGCTTAGTCATTACTTTTGGAGAAACCATGTTGAAACAAGTGAAAAAACTGGGCGTTCTGTCGGCAGCCGTCGCTGCGCTGGCAGTTGTTGCCCTGCCTGCCCATGCGGGCAAAACCCTGGACGCCATCAAGGCGCGTGGCCAGGTCGTTTGTGGTGTCAACGTGGGTCTGGCCGGTTTTTCTGGTGCGGACAGCAACGGTGTGTGGACCGGGCTGGATGTGGACACCTGCAAGGCGATTGCCGCAGCCGTACTGGGTGATGCCAGCAAAGTCAAATGGGTTCCCCTGAATGCCCAGCAGCGTTTTACCGCCCTGCAGTCTGGTGAAATCGACATTCTTGCTCGCAACACCACTTTTTCCTTGACCCGTGACGCATCGCTGGGCCTGCACATGACGGCCGTGACCTATTACGACGGCCAGGGATTCATGGTGCCCGTCAAAGGCAAGATCAAAAGCGCCAAACAGTTGAAGAACGCCACAGTTTGTGTTCAGTCCGGCACCACCACCGAGAAAAACCTGACGGATTACAGCCGCGCCAACAACCTTGGCAAGAAACCCGTGGTGTTTGAAAAGCAGGAAGCCGTCAACGCCGCCTACTTCTCTGGCCGCTGCCAGGCTTATACCACCGACGCCTCGGGCCTGGCCTCGGTGCGCAACAAGGAAGCCAAGGTTCCTGCTGACCACGTCATCCTGCCTGAGCTGATTTCCAAGGAGCCCCTTGGCCCCATGGTTCGCCGTGGTGACGACGAGTGGTTTGCCATCACCAAGTGGGTGGTTTACGGCCTGGTTGAGGCCGAAGAGTATGGCGTGACCCAGGCAAATGTTGATGCGATGGTCAAGGACAGCAAAGACCCCGTGGTCGGCCGCCTGACTGGCAGTGGTGAAGACACCGGCAAACTGCTTGGCCTGGAAAAAGACTGGCTGGTCAAGGCCATCAAGGCCGTCGGCAATTATGGTGAAATTTTCGAGCGCAACGTCGGCCCGAAAACCGCCCTGGCATTGCCACGCGGCCAGAACAACCTGTGGAACAAGGGCGGCCAGATGTACGCCTTCCCGGTGCGTTAATCCAGGTTTTTTTGTTGGTGGTTTGAGGCTGGCCTGTTGAGCCAGGTTCAAGCTGCCGATTCAAACTCTGGCATCCCAGCACGAACGGGCCCATCCGCGTAAGGGAGGCGGAAATTGTCAATGCACCGTTTTTGGGGGTGCTGGCGGGATGCAGTGCAAGGCGTTCGGAGCGCACTCGTACAGACCCGCAAGGGGATGGACGACAAGTGGCAAGCCACTACAGCCGAGGAACAACGCAGCAATGCGCCCGTCAGTGCCGCCACAAACGGGATATTTGGCATTTCCGCCTCCCTAAGCCTACGCACGATGCGGCCCGTTCTGGTTTCAGCCCATTTTTTACCAGGACTTACGCAATCGGTCACACAGAACACCATATGCAGTGTCATTCAATGCAGTGACACCTATAGCGGCTTATGTTGCGTAAATCGTATTTATTCAGGCCATATCCATGTCAGACACACCGACCCCGCACGGACTGATTCCGCCCCGCACTGCGCCCAAACCGAGGCGAAGTGCTTTTTCATGGCGCAGCAAGCAGGCGCGCGGGATTATTTATCAAATTCTGGTGCTGGGTTTTATTGCCTTCATGGTGTGGCTGCTGGTAAGCAACACACTGGCCAACATGAAGGCGCGCGGCATCCAAAGCGGTTTTGACTTTTTGACCCAGCCTGCCGGTTTTGACATTGGCGAGCAGTGGATTGGCTTTGAGTCCAACCAGCCCTATTGGCGGGCTTTTCTGGCCGGCACGGTCAACACACTGCGGGTTGCCATCATCGGTGTGGTGTTGACAACCATTCTGGGCACCTTGCTGGGCATTGGCCGCTTTTCACGCAACGCGCTGGTACGCGGCATTTGTTACGGTTACGTCGAGTGTTTTCGCAATATTCCGGTATTGCTGCAACTGCTGATGTGGTACTTGCTGTTTACCGAGTATTTGCCACAGATTGATGAGGCCCTGCATGTAGGCAACTGGCTTTATCTGAGCAAAAACGGAATTTCTTTCCCCTCGCTGGTCTGGCAGTCAGGCCATACGCTGGCGGTAGCCGGTTTGTTTGTGGGGGCGGCAGCCGCATTTGGCTACGCAAAATTTGCCCGCAAGTCGTTTGAGCTGACGGGTCGGGCAAAACCCGTTTTATGGGTGTCGCTGGTGCTGCTGGCTGCTGGTGCCTTGCTGGGCTGGGTGGTCGGTGGTGCACCGTTTCAATGGGACATGCCAAAAGTCACTGAAACCCAGGTTGAAGGCGGCGGAGCGCTGTCGCCAGAATACCTGGCTGTGCTGCTGGGCCTGGTGCTCTACACCTCGGCTTTTGTGGCTGAAGTGGTGCGCGGCGGTATTGCATCGGTATCGCTGGGTCAGCATGAAGCCAGTGCTTCTCTCGGTTTGTCCCAGGGTTTGTCGATGCGGCTGGTGGTATTGCCGCAGGCCTTGCGGGTCATCATTCCGCCCATGACCAACCAGTTTTTGAACCTGACCAAAAATTCATCACTGGCCGTGGCTGTGGGTTACCCCGACGTGGTGTCGATTGCCAATACCTCGCTGAACCAGACGGGCAGGGCGGTGGAATGCATTGTGATCATCATGGCGATTTATCTGACGACCTCATTGCTGACATCAGCTTTCATGAACTGGTTCAACGTGCGTGCGGCCATCAAGGAAAGGTAAGACATCACCATGACTGAAGTTTTCATCACCAAACCCGCGCGCCCGGCCCCGGTCAAGACCGAAGGTTTTTTGCCCTGGCTCAAAGCCAATCTGTTTGCCAGCGCCTCCAACACTGTTTTGTCAATATTGATATTGAGCGCCTTTGCCTGGGCGCTTCTGGGTGCCCTGCGCTGGGGGGTTTTCAACGCTGTGGCTGTTGCCGACCCTGATTTGTGCCAGGCTGCCAGGGGCGTGGGTGCCTGCTGGGGTGTGGTCAATGAAAAAGCCCGGCTGATTGTTTTGGGCCGTTATCCGCAGGCTGAACACTGGCGTGCCGAACTGGCCACCTTTTTGCTGCTGGGCCTGGTGGTGGCAAGCTGCAGCCGCTATTTTTGGAAACCCTGGCTGCCGCTGTTGTGGGCAGCTGTCCTGACGACTTTTTTCACCCTCATGAGCGGCGGTGTGCTGGGTTTGCCCAAGGTTGCAACTGATCAATGGGGCGGTTTGCCGCTGACCATCATGCTGACGGTGATTTCGATGACCATGGCGTTTCCGATTGCGGTGGCAGTGGCTTTGGGGCGGCGCTCCAACATGCCGGCAATCAAAAGTGTCTGTGGGGTTTATGTCGAACTGGTGCGCGGTGTGCCGCTGATTTCGGTGCTGTTCATGGCATCTTTCATGTTTCCGCTGTTCATGCCCATGGGCAAATCGCCGGACGTGCTGGTGCGTGTGGTCGTGGGCATCACGCTGTTTGCGGCAGCCTATATGGCTGAAATCATCCGGGGCGGCTTGCAGTCGCTGTCAAAAGGGCAAACAGAAGCGGCAGCCAGCCTGGGTCTGGGTTACTGGCAAACGCAGATCAAGATTGTGTTGCCGCAGGCGCTTGGCACCGTGGTGCCCAGCATCATGAACAACTTCATCTCGCTGTTCAAGGACACCTCGCTGGTCACCATCGTATCCCTGTACGAATTGACGGGAGCGCTCAGCCTGGCGGTTGGCTCGGACCCGAACTGGCGGCCTTTCAAGATTGAGGCTTATCTGTTTATTGCCGCCATCTACTTCACCTGCTGTTTCTCGATGTCGCGTTACAGCCTGTGGATTGAAAAACGCCTGGCTGTTGGCAAGGCCCGATAAAACCGCCATCACAAACGGATATGAAAATCATAACAAGCACAGCGCAAGGACCAAGAATGAGCGATCCCATCATCAGTTTCAACAAGGTCAACAAGTGGTACGGCAACAATTTTCATGTGTTGCGAGACGTTGACCTGAACATCAAACAAGGCGAACGTCTGGTTATTTGTGGCCCTTCAGGTTCCGGAAAATCAACCCTGATCCGCTGCATCAACGCGCTTGAAACCTATCAGGAAGGTACGCTCACCGTAGCCGGGTCAGTCGTGGGTGACGACATCAAGGCGGTGGATGCGGTGCGTCGCCAGGTCGGTATGGTGTTTCAGCAGTTCAACCTCTTTCCGCACCTGACTGTGCTCGAAAACCTGACACTTTCACCCACCTGGGTGGCGGGCATGCCCAAAAAAGAGGCTATCGAGCGGGCCATGCACCAGCTTGAACGGGTCCGGATTGCCGAACAGGCGCAAAAATACCCGCTTCAACTGTCTGGTGGCCAACAACAGCGTGTAGCCATCGCCCGAGCCCTGTGCCTGACACCAAAAATCATGCTGTTTGACGAGCCTACTTCAGCACTTGACCCGGAGATGATCAAGGAAGTGCTGGACGTGATGATTGCACTGGCCGATGGCGGCATGACCATGCTTTGTGTCACGCACGAAATGGGTTTTGCCAAAGCCGTTGCTGACCGCGTGATATTCATGGACCAGGGCCAGATCGTTGAACAGAACAGCCCTGAGGAATTTTTCAACCATCCCAAGACTGATCGCAGCAAGGACTTTCTGTCGAAAATCCTGGGGCATTGATTACGCCCGACAAACTGTTGTTATTTGGGTTTTATGCCCAGCGAGACAGGCGGGCTAATGGTATTTGCCTAACACATTGAAATTACAATCGTGTTATGTGCCAATTGCTCGGTATGAATTCTGCCAATCCGGCAGATTTGCGTTTTTCTTTCACTGGCTTCGCAGCGCGAGGTGGTTTGACTGACCACCACGGTGATGGGTTTGGTGTCGGTTTTTTTGAAGACAAGGCCTGCCGGCTCTTCATGGACAACCACCCCGCAGCCTCCTCACCAGTAGCCGATCTTCTCAAGCATTACCCCATCAAGTCCCGCAATGTCGTCGCGCACATACGCAAGGCGACACAGGGTGATGGTTTGCGGCTTGAGAATTGTCATCCGTTTACCCGCGAGTTGTGGGGCAGGCACTGGCTGTTTGCGCATAACGGCGACCTCAAAAACTACAAACCCCAGCTCAGTGGTGACTATCTGCCCGTAGGCAGCACCGACAGCGAACTGGCCTTTTGTGAGCTGCTGCAAACCCTCAGAGCCATCAGCCCGCGTCAACCGTGTTCAGCTGACCGGGTGTTTGACGCCCTGTGTGAAGTCACCCAACGCACGGGTGAACACGGTGTTTTCAACTTTCTGCTGTCCAACGGGCAGACCATGTTTGCGCACTGTTCAACCCGGCTCTGGTACCTGGTGCGAAAGTGGCCGTTTTCAAATGCGCAGCTGGTGGACTCCGACCTGAGCATGGACTTTGCGCAGACCAACGCATCAAATGACCGGCTGTGCATCATCGCAACCCAGCCCTTGACCCGAAATGAAACCTGGCAACGGCTGGAGCCTGGTCAGTTGTTGTGGATTGAAGGTGGGCATGTGGTTCGCCATGCACAATTGAAGGTCAGTGAAGACGTGAGACTGAAAAATGAGGCCAATCTGGCCTGCGTCTGATATTTTTGCGGTCAGAGTACGGCAGCAAGCCTGGTTCCCTGGTCAATCGCACGTTTGGCATCCAGCTCAGAGGCCTCATCGGCAC
>JAZKIK010000098.1:20443-34119 GCA_040384925.1 Pseudomonadota bacterium
GCGGGCTTGAGCTGCTTGACGAGGTCGTCCTTCAACGCGTGCTTCAGCGGCTCCAGCAATTCGCGTAGCGGCTCCTGCCCGGCACACAAGACGATGTTGTCCACTTCCAGAACCGTGCCGTTCTGGCGCTTTTCGCCGAAGGTAATAAAGAGGCCAACACCGTTTTCCTGCTCAACAATTCTTTCGTAGTTGACACCTGAAAGCATTTCGACATTTTTCATTTTCAGCGCAGCGCGATGAATCCAGCCGGTTGTTTTGCCCAGACCCTTGCCGAGCTTGCCCGGTTTGCGCTGTAGCAAGGTGACCTGTCGGGCCGGCGGTGTGCTCAAGGGGCGAACCACTCCGCCGCGTACGTCGCCTGGGTCAGCAACACCCCACTCGGCCAGCCAGGCCGGCAGATCCAGTGCACTTGAATGCCCCGGTGCTGTCACCAAAAACTCGGCCACGTCAAAACCGATGCCGCCGGCACCAATCAGCGCCACCCGCTTGCCGACACTCCGTCGGCCCAGCAGTACGTCGATATAACTCAATACAGCCGGATGCTCCTGGCCAGGAATGCGCGGATTGCGTGGCATCACACCGGTTGCAAGAATGACTTCATCAAATTTCTGGGTCTGCAGATCGGCAGCGGCCACACGTGTATTGAGGTGAAGCTGTACGCCCGAGCGTTTGATGCGATGGCCAAAATACCTCAAGGTTTCTTCAAACTCTTCCTTGCCCGGCACATGCTTGGCAATATTGAACTGCCCGCCGATCACGCTTGCAGAGTCATAGAGATCAACCTCATGGCCGAGCTCGGCCAGCGTACATGCTGCAGCCAGCCCTGCAGGGCCAGCACCGATCACGGCGACGCGTTTTTTGGCCGGGGCAAGACGAACCAGCAGCTCGGTTTCATGGCCGGCACGCGGGTTGACCAGGCAGCTTGCCAGTTTTGCCTTGAAAGCGTGGTCAAGACAGGCCTGATTGCAGGCAATGCAGGTATTGATTTCATTGCCGCGGCCTTCAGCCGCCTTGTTGACAAATTCGGGGTCGGCCAAAAATGGCCTGGCCATGCTGACCATGTCGGCACTGCCATCGGCCAGCACCTGTTCGGCCAGCTCCGGCGTATTGAGGCGGTTGCTGGTGATCACAGGAATCGTCAGGCCTGCGGCACGCAATTCGGCCCGCAGCTTTTTGGTCACCCAGGTAAAAGCACCGCGTGGCACGGATGTAGCGATGGTCGGCACACGGGCTTCATGCCAGCCAATGCCGCTGTTGATGAGGGTCGCACCAGCGGCTTCAACCGCCCTGGCGAGCAAGACAACCTCATCCCAGCTGCTGCCATCGGGGATCAGGTCAATGATTGACAAGCGGTATATCAATATGAAGTCCAGGCCGACCGCTTCACGCGTACGCCGCACAATCTCCACTGCCAGCCGCATCCTGTTGGCGTAACTGCCGCCCCAGTCATCCGTGCGCTTGTTGGTATGCGTCACCAGAAACTGGTTGATCAGGTAACCTTCGCTGCCCATGATTTCAACACCGTCATAACCAGCATCACGCGCCAGTTGGGCGCAGCGTACAAAGGCCCGAATCTGTCTTTCAATACCTGCTGCGCTGAGCTCACGCGGTGTAAAGGGCGAAATCGGGCTCTGGATGCGTGAGGGCGCAACACAAAGCGGGTGGTAGCCGTAACGGCCGGTGTGCAGGATCTGCAACGCAATTTTGCTACCCTCCGCATGCACCGCATCGGTGACCAGTTTGTGCCTGCGGGCAGCACCCGAGGACGCCATCATCCCCGCAAACGGTTTTGCCCAGCCAGCGATATTGGGCGCAAAACCACCTGTGACCATGAGTCCGACACCGCCACGTGCCCGTTCAGCAAAAAAAGCCGCCATTGCGGGGAAAAACTTGCGTCCATCCTCCAGCCCCGTATGCATGCTGCCCATGAGCACCCGGTTTTTAAGGGTAGTGAAACCCAAATCCAGCGGTGTCAGCAGATGGGGGTAGGGCGATTTGAAGGAAACAGGTGAGGAGGCAGGCAGGTTCACAGGCATCTATCCAGTCTGAAGTTGCCCGGATGGTAGTCGGCACCTTGAATTAATGCCAGGAGGGGTGTGCCTAAAATTTCTTTCCACTTGAACTTGAAACTGTGCAGATCCATGGTGTTCAGCAACGGCTGGCTCCCGCTACATTGACTTTTGAATCCACCCAAAGCAGGAATACGTAAACATTTGTACTCGCTTTCCGAGTGCGGGCTCGGAAAAGCTTGTTACGAAGGATAAAATTTGCCAAAAAGTGAAGCATTTTGTTACTTCATGCGGAAAATTTCACATTCTTGTCCTGTGTCTTGCATTTAAGGACCAAGTTAATTTCTGCTTTCACAAAACAGCCCTAACATAATGAAACAATTTCACACAAGTGATTCGGGTATGGGCTATCTAGATTTTTTCATACGCTGTCTGCTGTCTTCAAAGGCGTCGCTTGCGGCCTGCCGCATGTGGCGTGTCCTGGCGCTTGTATTGCTGACGGGCTTTCATGTAATGGCGGCGGCGCAGGTCTGCGCGCCTCCCGCATTGCTGCTTACAACCATTCCGCCTGGCGGCATCATCAATGACTTTTATGCTGGCAGCGGTACACCCAACCTGAATGCCGGGGTCACTTCATTCACACTCGGCACCCGCGATACACGCGGCTACACCACCACCCTGGTGATTGGTGACCTGCTGATGGTCATGCAGATGCAGGACGGCACGATTGACTCATCCGACAACAGCAACTATGGGGATGGATCTGGGGTCGGCAGTGGGTCTACAAGTGTCGGCAATGCTGGCCTTTATGAATTTGTCCGTATCACGGCTGTAGCCGGCTTGAACGTGACAGTCACGCCACCGTTGACCAACTCGTACAGGGATGTTGATGCAACTGCCACTACTTCACAGAGGCGTTATCAGGTGGTGCGTGTTCTTCAGTTCTCCAGCGTAACGGCAGCAAATGTCAGCACACCGGCCTGGAACGGTGTGACCGGCGGTGCGGTGGCGATGGACGTACGCGACACGCTGACCCTGGGCAGTTCAACCATTGAAGGGCAAGCAAACCGGGCCATTTTTGTTGCCGGCAAGGGGTTTCGGGGCGCAAGAGGAGTTGCTTTGAATGTGGATGGCGGTGCCACTATTGTGGATGACTACGCCTCTGCATCAACTCTTGGTTACCACGGAGGTAAAGGGGAAGGGTTTATTGGTACCCCACGCTACATTGTCGCCAAAACCAACGGATTTCTTGTCCGGGCCACTGTTCCGACTTTTGTAACCACAACCGGTGTTCAGGAGGGATATCCTGGGGGTTCGTTTGCAAGAGGGGCTCCTGGCAATGCCGGTGGAGGGGGGGTCGATTCAGACAATTACACCAGCGGCAACGCAAACAACGCAGGTGGTGGCGGCGGCGGAAACTATGGCCCAGGTGGTATTGGTGGTCGGCCATGGGCTAGCCCCCTGCTGGATCTTGGGGGGCGCGGCGGTGCAGGTTATGCAAGCACTCTTGCATTTAACCGGATATTCATGGGCGGCGGGGGCGGTGCCGGAGGGTCAAATGATGCAACCTCGGATGCCGCTGTCTATACCAATAATGGGACCAGTTGCAATCTTGCTCTCGGATTGTGTTCGTCAGGCGCTGCCGGTGGTGGTGTCGTTGTGATACGGGCCCGTCAGATCACGGGTACAGGTATCATCGATGCCCGTGGCGCACATGCCTATAACGTCAACAATGATGCCGGAGGTGGCGGTGGTGCCGGTGGTTCAGTCATTCTTGAGACGCCTAATGGTGGCAGCGCCATAGTCGACGTATCAGGTGGGGACGGCGGCAATGCCCGGAATAATAATGGCACTGGTTCCTGGCCGGGGGAGCGGCACGGTCCTGGCGGTGCCGGCGGTGGTGGTTTTGTCGCTTATGCGCCCAATACCATGGCCGTCAGTGTGACCTACAACGGCGGTGCGCCGGGTGAAACTACCTTTGATGGAACTGCGGCCGGCAAGCCTGTACCAGAATATTACGGATCAGCAGGATTCAACGGTGGTATTACAACCTTCCTGTCGCCGAACGTGCCAGGGGCACCGCAGGCAGCCTTGTGTGACCCCAACCTGTCATTGACAAAAAGCAATGGCGTGACGGCTTTGGCTTCGCCCGGCTCGACCACCTATACCTTCACGATTACCAACAGCGGCAACAGCGCCAGCAATGGCACCATCACGCTGGCTGACAGGCTTCCACCTGGTTTGACAGTGACGCCTGGTGCGTTGGCAACTGGTGGCCCCAATGGCGCCAGCTTCAGTTGCACTGCAGCCAATACAACCGACATCATCTGTACATCCACGGTGATTGTGCAGCCCAGTGGAGGAACCAGGGTGTTCACCATAGGCACTACCGTCAACGGCACAAATGGTCTTTCCATCGTCAACCGGGCTGTAGTCAGTGGCGGTGGTGATCCAAACAAGGCCACAACGGCAACGGTAGTCATTGCAGACACCTGTACAGCAAACAACACGCCTGCGGGCTGTGCAATTGACACAGACACCATACTGGCACCCAATCTGTCGCTTGCCAAAACCGACGGAACAACAACTGTCGCCAGGGGCGGCACTGTCGTGTACAACCTCACGGTGACCAATGGCGGTGGTTCGACAACCGTGGGAAGCATTGTTGTTGCGGATATGCTGCCGACCGGATTGACTTTCAGCGGCACTTCGCCGTTTACGATCAACAACTTCACCTGTACAGTAAGCGGGCAGGGCATTACCTGTACTCGTGCAACGGCATTGGCCGCAAGTACGTCTGCCCTGATCACCTTCACAGCAGTGGTGGGCAACTCGGCCCCTTCATCGGTGGTGAATCTTGCCAAGGTAGGCGGAGGCGGTGACCCAAGCCCCAGCAAATCGACCGCGCCAACTACAGTTACTGCGGCCCTGTGCCCGTCACCCACGGCACCTGCCGATACCTATTCAGACCCCGATACCGGCTGCGCATCTGACGCGGATGCGGTGCTTTATGTCGATATTGAACTGACTAAAGACGATGGCCAGCTTTTTGTGAACTCAGGTGGTACGACAGATTATGTTTACGTCCTGCGAAATATCGGCACGGCACCAACAACAGGCCAGATCAATTTTGGTGACGTCGTGCAAGGCAACACCATGACCTTTGTGGCGACAGGCACATTTACACCTACAGGTACCGATGGTGCTGACTGGTCCTGTACCAACACAGTTACCAGTACGACCTTCTGTGTTTCATCGGTATCCATACCTGCAGGCGGCTCGTCAAGTTTTATCCTGCGAGTCAATGTAGGTGCCGCCACGGTCGGTGTGCAACAGACAAACCGTGCCCGCATCGGTGGTGGTGGTGACGTCAGCGTGGGCAGCATCAACTCGCCTACGGCAGCCAACATCACTGCATGTGTGGGCAACGGCAATCCTGTGGGTTGTGCGACTGATCTCAATACGGTACAGGCTTCTGCAGAGATCAGGATGAGCAAGACTCACCCGGATCCGCAGATTCGATCGGTTGGTGACACTTTTGCATTCACCCTGACGATTCGCAACAACAGTGGAACCAACTCTGGTGCTGCCAATACCATTCGCATGATTGATGTGGTTCCACCCAACCTGACAATAGGTACGGTGACAGCAAATGCGCCATTTACCTGTGCAACAGCGGCGCAAGTCATTACTTGCAACAATACCGGAGGCGCATTGAATGCTGGCCTCAGCCGCACCATCACTGTAGCGGTAACTGTTGCTGCTGCCGCTACCAATCAATTGATCAACAAGGCCAAAGTCAGTACAAACGGTGCTGATCCGCAAAACAATGTATTTCCGACTACGACTACCGTCGCCTTGTGCAGTGGCACCGATACCCCGGCCTTTGGTTGTGCAGTCGACCCTGTTACCCTGAATGCAGATCTGCAGATTTACAAAGACCAACGATTGGGCCAGTCAGGAGCTTTTCAGACTGGGCTGCTGGGTGTTGCCCTCGGGGATGTGGTTCAGTACCGACTAAGAATAGTCAACGCAACCGGATCGGCAGTTGTTTCCACCGCGACCTTCAGTGACCCGGTACCATTTCATGTCAGTGTCAATGGGGCCAGTACGGTCACACTTGCGGGCGGGGCGACGGGTTGCAGTGTCGCTTATACCGGTAGCCAGCTCAATGGCACGGTCACCTCGTTGCCGGCTGGCGCTACCTGTACGGTAGTCATAGAGGGTACGGCCACCACAAGCAGTGCAGGGGCTACCAATACAGCGCTGGTCACTGTCCCTGCTGGCATCAATGACACCGTGCCTGGCAACAATACATCCACAGTGTTGACCGCCATTGGTGTGGCCAACCTGTCTGTGACCAAAACAGATGGTGTGACAACCATAGGTGCCGGTGCCAATACCACCTACACCATCGTCGCCACCAATGCCGGGCCATCACCAGCCAATGGTGCGCGAATTTATGACCCCGTGGCAACTGGCCTTTCATGTACCGCTGCGCCGAGCTGCGTTGCATCGGGAGCAGCGGTTTGCCCTGCAGGACTAACCATGGGGCAACTGCAAAACGCCATAGCACCTTTGGGCGTGGCGAATCCGACCTTTGGTTCGGGTGGCAGCATCACCATTACGGTGGTCTGTGGTGTGACCGCCAGCGGTCAGTAAAACAGCCCAAGGCTCTGGCGATTGTCCTGGCCTTGTCAGCTATTGTTTTCCAAGCGTGTAAAGGGGAATATCTTTCGCAGCAGCCAGTTTTTCAAGTTGCTCACGGGTCTGGGTCTGCAAAAACTCCTCAATCCGGATGTGTGTTGCCTGCTTGAACATGTCGGACATGCTGCTGACCTGGATGCCCACGGCAGCACAAAGACTTGCTGCGAAATGCGGCTCCAGTGCGGCCAGTGCCACGCGGCCATCCTTGCAGGGATAGACACGATAACCCGCGTGTCCACCCCCCACCGCTGCACCCGGCTGTGTCAGGCCCCACAAACGCGGCAGCGCCAGGTAGGCCGCAGCGACTGACAGGGCCACTTCAAGACACACAGTTTTTGATGTGCTGCGCTGGTGCATGACGGCCTGCAGTACAGCTTCACTGGCCATCAAGGAACCGCCCATGTCTGCGTAAAGTGTGGCGGGAAGATCCAGACCGGTGACAAGATCATTTTCTGCAACATAGGTCAGGTCATGACCGGGCTCTTCGGCCCTTTCGCCAGGCGCACCAACGATCACTACCTGACTCAGCGCTGGATACTGCTTGTGCAGGTTTTTCCATGTCAGGCCCAGTTTGACCAGCGCGGAAGGGCGAAAGGATGTGATCAGCACATCGGCCTTTGCAAGCTCCTTGTGCAGGACTTTTTGACCTTTTTCAGTCTTGAGATCAGCTTTCAGCATGCGGACACCCTGGTGCAGGGTTGTATAGGCAGCAGGGTTGTAGCTGCTCATGGGGTCACCCGATGGCGGCCCCAGCTTGACGCATGTGGCACCCATGTCACGGCAGCGCATCAATACGGCTGGCCCCGGCAGGTTTAATGCAAGGCTGAGTAGCCGGACACCCTTGAGTGGTTTGAACGATATTTTTTTGTATGCTTGCATTCAGACATTCCTGATAGTGCTCGTGCTCATTGTTATCAAGCAAAAGGCCGCATTGATTTTGCGTCATGCATTTCGCACGGGCTTTGTATGAGCTTTCGAGCCGGCAGCTCAGCGGGATGACTGGCTAAGCTCAATATTTGTTTTTTGTACCAACCCGCAGCCCAAAAAGCTGTTGTCCTGCAGTTTTCGGCTCTGGTTGCAAATCTGCTGTGAGCGTTGTGTGGCGCTCTGTGTCCAGAAGCGATGGGCTTGCCAGGCAAGTGTGGCTGTGGCCAGGGCACTGGCGTAAGAAGTGCCACTGACATAAGCACCTCCGCCTGAGCTGGGCACCCATACCTCTGCGCCAGGCGCGGCCAGCATGGCGTAAGGTGCACGGGTCGCACCGCTGTAAAGCTGCCCCGCTGCATCCACTGCGGTGGCGGCCCACACACCAGGGTAGGCGGCCGGGTAACTTGGAGGCGCCTTGTCGGCCGGATTGTTGCCGGCAGCTGCAACGACGCTGACATTCATGCCCAGAACCCGTGCCACAACCGTCTGCAAAATGGCATCACCCTTGCCGCCCAGGCTCATGTTGATGAGCACCACGGCCCGGCCCACCAGCCAGTCCAGTGCCCGGACCAGCAGCAGGCTGTTGGTGACAGCTTTGCCATTCAGGTCACGCATGCCGGCCGCCCAGAACAGCCGGGCAGGTGGGGCTGCTCCCGCAAAGCCATTTGGCTGGGCAGCACCCGCTATCAACTGCAGCACGGCACTGCCATGTGACGAGTCCGCAGGTTTGTCGCCGGGCTCCAGCAAGCCGCGCAACTGAAGCACGCTGCCATTCAGGGCTTCCGGATGTGTCAGCGCCGGGTCTATTGCCGTATCAATCACGCCAATGCGCACGCCCGCAGGTGCTGCCGCGAATGACGCGAGCTGTGACGGCGCAGCACTGAGCATTTTTTGCGCATAAAGCCTGGGTGCAGCAGACTGTGTGGGACTGTAACGTGCATTCAGGTCAAGCACCCAGTCTGGCTGCTCGATGCGAAGCCGGTCCCGCCATTGCCTGGCTTCGCTTTGACTGGGCAAAATCAGCAAAATCACCGTCAAGCCCAGGCTTTCCAGATTGTGGCGCTGACTCGGAACCAGCTGATATCGCTGCTGCAACAGGGCAATACCGGCCGCAGCAGCCTCTTCACCAGCCCATAAAACCAGCAATTGGCCTGCTTCAAAATCGTTGTCCTCAAGCGCTGCGCCGCTCGCCCCACTGTTGAATACCGGCAGCGAAAACACCAGACCGGGATTGGGCGGTGCTGGTGGCAAGCTCAGTCCGGGCACGTCTGGTGTTGCCTGCTGCCTGTTGATCTGATTGCCAATCTGATGACCTATAAAGTTCACCAGTGGCAGCAACCAGCTATTCGGAGCGGCAGGACCACCCGGCGAATCGGCGGACGGAGCTACCCGTGAAGCCGGGGCAGGCGAATCAACACCTGAAGCACTTCCCGGAAAGGGCTGTGCAAACACCGCCGTACTGCAAAACAAGCCAACCAGAAACACGGCAAGACGAATCCGGATCGGCACTGCGTTTTTGGCATCAGCAGAGCCGGCTGAAGCCGCGCGATGAAATGGTCTGGCAAACATCAGCGTTGCACCGATTCAACAATACCCTTGGCCGCCTGCAACTGACTCATGCTCTGGGCAAGCTGGTCTGCCGATACTGACAGCACATACAAACCCAGCGCACTGGGGCCAGAAACGATAGTCGCTTTTGCGTTCAGCAAAGTCTGGCGAATATCCTGTTCACGGCTTTGCGGATTGAATGCGACTGTCAGCAAAGCCGCATTTGCAGGTGTCACAAGACCGGGCGGACCGCTCAGGGCTTCCTGATCAGCCGGTTTTTGCAGCAGCAAAACGCCAATCACGCCGGCCTGCACCAGTATCAAGGCCACTGCAGCAAACGCTGGTGCGGGTGACAGCATGCCGAAACGCTCATGAAGCCAATCACCAAAACGCACCAGCCAGCTGTCTTTTGTCTGGCTGCTGCCTGGCCTGACCGGTGGTTTGCTTGCGGTTTTGTTGGCCACCGGCAGCGCTGCTTCAGGGGCGCGCTCTTGCGCAATCCGCTGCATCAGCGCAGCCAGGCCCAGATCCATTGCACCATCACTCATCGTCTGCTGCATCTGTGCGCTGGCTGCAGCCTGCAAATGTGTCGCGCTGCTGCGCAGCCAAGCCAGCTCGGCAGCTATTTCAGGATGTTCTGTCATGTGCAAGGCCAGCCATTGCTGCACAAACGCCAGTTCTGCACCTTCCAGTGTGCCCTGGGCATACCAGGGCAATAGCTCCTGCACCATTTCAAACTCGTCGGCAGGGTCCAAATCGTCAAGGCCCGGATCTGTTTTCATGCTGCACTCCCTTTGAAGTCCGGCTCGCCGGGCGTATCACCGTCATGCCGCAGCCAGCGTGCCAGGCAGTTTTTGAGCTTGGCCTTGGCGTGAAAAACCCGGGTCTTGACGGTACCGCCGGGGCAACCCTGAATATCGGCAATTGCCTGCACACTCATGGCCTCAACCAGCAGCAAATGCAGGCTTTCACGCTGGTCTGCGGGGAGTTTGTCCATGCAGAATGTCAACCATTCGGCGCGCTGCTTTTCAGCCAGCAGGTTGACCACGTCGGCCGATTCATCGGGCAAGGTTTCCGCATGGTCAGCAATGTCGTCCTGCAAATAGGAGCGGCGATTCTGCCGCGCGGCATCCAGCAGCTTGTGCCGCGCGATGCCCAGTACCCAGGTTTTGACCAGAGACGCGCCCGAAAAATGCGGTGCCGCACGCCACACTTCGTACAAAACCTCCTGCACTACAGCATGCACGGCATGGTCGTCTGCAGCACTCAATCTGTTGCGCACAAAAGCAAACACCTGACCACTCAGCGCACGGTACAGCTGTGCCATGGCGTTTTCACTGGCTGAATTGCGCGCCACTATCTGTTTGAGCAAAGCCTGATGGTCATCGTCTGTCATCGGTATGGTTTCCAATTTTAAGGATATGCAGGCATGGTCTGTGGGCGAACTCATCGCCGTGCCGGTTGGTACCTGCGTCCCTTTGTCGTACAGAGCCCCTCAGCGGTTCAAGTCAAAGGTATTTTTTTAGCGTAGCCGCAACGCCCTGATTTGTAAACACCCGTAACGCCTGCCAAGGACGCATCACGCTCCACACTTTGTTGTGCGTTTGTTTCAGATTTCTTTTTTATTTCCGAAAAATAGATTGAACCGCCACCCCGCTGGCAACGACTCAATGTCAGATCCGCCATTCAAGGGCAGTGCTGGTGGATTTGAATCACTAGCCCGCACACCCATTTATTTTGTACAGACTGAGAGAAAACATCATGAACAACTTCAAATCCGCCTGCCTTGCCGCTGCCAAAAAAGCTGCTCCCGTCATTTTGGTATGTGCAGGTGCCTTCACCACCAACATGGCTCATGCCGGATGGATTGCACAGTTTTTGTGCGCTGGTGACAACTCCCCGGCGCAGTGCAGGAGCCATCTTCCGGACATCCTCAAGCTGACCAAACAGCCGCCATCCAGCAGCACGACTGAAACCAAAACGCCGGTCACTGAAAAAACCGGCCAACCCAGGCTGGCTGTGATTCAGCCCGCTTGCAAGGGTGGTGTCAACGTCTGGGCTGGCCCTGAAGGCAAGGGTGGCTGCACACCAGGCTTTCCTGATCTGCGCAAATAAAGGTGCTACTTCAAAAACGCCAGCAGATAACTTTTTTGACACCGGATTGCACGGCCACGCCTGTGCGATTCGGTGTTAAAAATGTAAAAAATGTTACCAAAAAAGAGGTCATTAAGACAAAATAACTCAAAAGTGATGCATGCAACTTCAAGCTGGGGAGTGCTTTCATGAGACGAGCCAATCGCAAACAGTCATCAATCAGCCACCTTTCGGCTGATTTTCAGCCTATGGCTATCACCATCAAGGCCAGATTCAACATGCGCAACATCGAAGGCATGCCTATGGCGTATTGACCTTCAACACCCTTAAAAAATCAAAACCTGCGCCTGCACTGCCGGTCTGTCGGGTTGCCCTGACCCGTGACCAGTTCTGAACCTGGCGGCTGTTTTCTGGCCGCCGGGTTAAACCCTGATTCAGGTGGCCTGAAGCTGCCTCTATGGTTTTCTTGTTTGTGTTGCATCCAATTCAATATAAATCGAGGAGATAAACATGAAATCTCATCTGACCAAGTTTTTGGCCATTGTTGCCACTGCCGCCTTTTTGAGCCCCTTATCAGCCCTGGCCTTGCCCGGACCTGACCTGAAGATTGAAAAAAGCTGCCAACTTGACCCGACCAAAGGGCCGCAAGCTATTTTCTGTGTTTTGAATGTGACCAATGTTGGTACCGTGCCCTCAGTCAGCCCGATCACCATAGTTGACAACCCGGTTGGCCCTCCGGGCACAACGTTCACCTCATCAAGTGGGAGTTTTGCTTGCACAACCCCCGTCGGCCCGCTGCCTCCTGTGATTTCATGTGGGGCACCTTATTCATTGGTGCCAAGTCCGGCCTCTGGTTCTTCCGGGTCAACCTTTTTGTATTTCAATGTGGCTGCAGGCGGCACCTTCAGCAACTGCGCAACGGTAGGGCAAGGCAGCAATGCGGCTACCCCCAAAGACCCGAGCCTGGACAACAACAAGTCCTGTACCAGGATTGCGGTGCCACCACCTGCTGGCGGAAAAATCGCTGTTATCAAGGAAATCATCAACAAAAATCCCGGTATTCCGACACCAGGGCCGTTTTATGTGAACCTGGTTTGCAAACCCAGTGGCCCCAGCACAAGCATCACACTGACAGGCTCAAATCTTAGCCAGGTCGTGAGTGTTCCACTTGGCAGCACTTGCCATATTGAAGAAAAGCCACCCCTAGCGCCCAGGGGCTGCAAGTGGTCAACCACTTATCCCAATGGTCAGACCGGAAAACCCGGTGACAAGATGGTGGTGCAGAACGAACTTATTTGTGAAACCCAGAGCTGCCCTGCAGGGCAAATCGAATCAAGCTTCCCAGGCTCTACCGTCAAATACTGCTGCGACGGCAAACCCGGCAGTGACAAGTTCTGCTGCAGCAAGAAAAATTAGTCACCCACGCGCTTGAGCACTCATCCCCGGCGAAGTCCGGGGATTTTTACTTTCAGGCCCACATACAGCCACCAGATCTGGTCATCCGCACATTTTCGATCTGTATAAAAAATCTTGAAAAATCATTGAAAAAGGTTTGAACCGGTGCCGCACTGGCTTCGACTCAATAGCACTGATGTGTTGCAAACCCTGCAACACACGGTGTTTAAAAAACCTTTTTTCGGAGAATCATCATGAACAACGCTACACGTCGCTTTTTGTTGTCTGGTCTGTCAGTTGCTGCCTTGCTGGTCGCTGGTGCTGTCACAGCGCAGGATGCTGTCATGGCCCCAGGTGGCCAGAAGTTTCCGATTGCAGATTGCAACTTCTGCTCCAATCCGGTCAATATCAATATCGTGAAAAACAGCGGAGCAACCAACCCTGACACGACGGATTTTCTGCCCACCCATCTGAACAACAACGTCGGTTATAACTCGCCCCAGGTCAACAAGTTTTTTGCCGAAACCATTCGCTGGAAACTGCCCACCCGAACCTGCGAGCTGAAGGGCACGGTCAGCTACACGGTAAAAAATGTAGCGAACAACGGACTTCAAAACAATGACACGACAGCGCTGATGGCCAGCGGTGCAGCAGTGCCAGGCACCAGCAAGCCAATCAGTTTGCTTATGGGCCAGAGTCAGACCTTCAGTTACCCGCTGACATCAGGCCAGATACACAGCGGCAAGATCAGCATATTTGTGCAGGACGACACCTCGGTGACCAATGTCCAGGTCAACATTCGTGGCTGCTGCATCAACCCGAACTGATGTCGTGTGTGGTCAAGTAGCGTTTCGTCGGCTTGCAGCCTGACAAACGCTACATATTTAATAGCCACCACTTCCTATTTTTATTGGCTAAAAGACCTTTAGGCTTTGTCACTGGTCAGCGGCAAAAAAATAAAGTTACCGGACGTAAGTGCAGCAACATAAGATTTGT
>JAZKIK010000098.1:34129-34908 GCA_040384925.1 Pseudomonadota bacterium
AGCCTATATCGAGCAAGAACAACAGGAGAAAACCGATGATCTACCGAACCATAAGCAGCGTGACCATGGCTTTTTGTGCTGCCCTTGCCATGGCACCCGCGCAGGCCCAGACCACAAGTCAAAACTCTGCGCAGACCGCCGCGCCCTACGAAGGGCTGAAAAAAACCGTTGCGGTTGAGCAGTTTCTGGCGACCGAGTCAACGGGCGGTGCAATCACTGCAGATGGCATGACAGCACTACTGACCGCCGCACTCATCAAGGACGGACGTTTTGTGGTGGTCGAACGCCCTGGTTTGGCGGGCATTCAGGCTGAACAGGCGCTGGGGCAGGGCGGGGCGGTCAATGCAGAAACAGCTGCCAAACCCGGCCAGTTGATTGGTGCCAGCGCCATCGTGCGTGGCGTCGTGACCAAATACCAGCCCATCGCCAGCGGCGGCGGCATCAGTCTTGGCGGTTTGCCTTTCAGTTCCCTGTTTGGTGCTGGTGTAGGCCTCAAAACCCAGTCAGCGCTGCTTGAGATATCACTTCGGCTGATTGACACCACCACTGGTCAGGTCATTTCCACATCAGCGGCTGAGGGTTCGGCCAGTTCCACCAATGCTGATCTCACACTCGTCAATCCGAATACCGGCCTGTCACTCGGCGGCGGCGCTTTTCAGAACACGCCGCTTGGTCAGGCTGGTGAGCAGGCCATCATCAAAGGAGTTGAGCAGATTGCTGCGGGCATGAAGTCGGTATCGTGGTCGGCGCTGGTGATTGATGCGAGCAATGGCCAGGTT
>JAZKIK010000098.1:34918-37186 GCA_040384925.1 Pseudomonadota bacterium
GTTTATATCAACGCCGGGGCTGAGCGCAATGTGCAACCCGGCCTGCTGCTGAATGTTTACCGCAAGGGCAAGGTGTTGACAGACCCGTCCACCGGTGTGGTGCTTGACGTCGAGATGCAAAGCGTTGGTTCGGTCCGTATCGCCAGCGTGCGGGAAAAGCTGTCTGTTGCCAGGGTGGAGAGCGGTGATGCGCCTGTGCGTGGCGATTTGCTCAAGCTCAGTCAATAAACTAGATCACGCCGTCAAACATCAACACATCCACTTCCTCACCAAGCGCTATATTGCCCTGGCCATGATGCAGAACCATCAGCCCGTTGGCCTCGGCCATGGATCGCAATACACCCGAACCCTGGTTGCCCGTGGTTTTGACCTGCAGCGAACCATCGGCAGCGGTGGACACCCAGCCGCGCTGGTATTCAGTGCGGCCGGGTTTTTTGCGGATGCTCTCCTGGCAACGTGCCTTCAGCAAGGGTGGCGCACTTGCAGCGGTGCCCATCATCTGCAGCAGGGCGGGGCGCACAAAAGCCAGAAAAGTCACCATCACCGCCACAGGGTTGCCTGGCAGGCCAAACAGGATGGCAGCGTTTGAATTGCTGCGATGTTGACAAGCATCCATGACCGCTGCATCTGCACAATCAGCTGATTTGACTGACGTTTCAGGTATTGCGATGCGTCCGACCGCCATAGGGCGGCCAGGGCGCATGGCAATACGCCAGAAGGCCACATCACCCAATTTTTTCATCATGGCCTTGGTGAAGTCGGCCTCGCCCACACTGACCCCCCCCGAAGTAATGATGGCATCGGCCTGGGCTGCGGCGCTCAAAAATGCGGCCTCCAGCAGGGCCGGGTCGTCACGCACCACACCGAGATCAATCACCTGGCAACCCATACGCGTCAACATGCCAAACACGGTGTAGCGATTGCTGTCGTATACAGCGCCTTCACGCGGGGCCTCGCCGAGCGACAAAATCTCGTCACCGGTTGAAAAGTAGGCTACCCGCAAGGCGCGCCAGGTACTCAATGATGTAAGGCCCAGAGAAGCAGCCAGCCCCAACCTGGCGGGCGTGACCAGTTCACCCTTTAACAGCGCTGGTTTACCTTGTTCAAGGTCTTCACCACGCAGGCGGCGGTTGTCGCCGGGTTTTAGCAGCCGCGCTGCAATGGTAACGACGTCGCCATTGACGGTCACCAACTCCTGCGGTGCCACCGTATCAAGCCCGGCCGGCATGATGGCACCGGTCATGATCTTCACGCACTGGCCAGCCTGAACCTTGCCTTGCCAGGCTTTGCCGGCGAAGGCCGTACCGACGACCTGCAGGTCAATGGCCCTACCGGCCAGCAATTGTTGGCCATCAAAAGCAAAACCATCCATGGCCGAGTTGTCGTGCGGCGGCACATCAAAAGGCGACACCACATCTTCAGCCAGCACGCGGCCCAGCGATTCAAACAGAGGGAGCTCAACAAGGTCGTGAACCGGTGTCACCAGTTTTGACAAAAACACCAGCACATCGTCGGCTGAAAGAGCCTGCGGGTCGTAGCCCTGCAGTTCGGCGGCAATCTGGTCAAGGGTTTTCATGGCAGGCGAGATTCCAGCAAATGCAGCTCGGCCAGGGTATTGGCGTTAAAAAAGCTTTGCGGGTCGTCGCCCGGCAGGTCAAAAGGCACGGTCACGGTTGTATGCAGCGCGGTCCAGGCGTCAATTTTTCGGCCACCTCCTTGTGTAAACCGCACCAGGCTTTCCAGCATGCCGGTGCGCATCAGGCAAAAAACCGGCTGGGGCCGCGTGCTCATGTTTTTGTCACCGTCTTCTTCAGGCGCTGCGGCCACGGCAAAATCGGCATCATCCCTTGCAAATGCATCGGCCAGGCGCGCCACCAGGTCATGTGGAAACAGTGGGGTATCACAGGGTACGGTCAGCAGAAAAGGTGTTTCGCAGTGCTCCAGGCCAGTCATGAAACCGGCCAGCGGGCCAGCATATTCGCCCAGCGTTGTACTGTCGGGCCAGACCGGCACACCAAAGGATTCGTAAGCAGCCAGATTCCGGTTTGCGTTGATCATGATGTCACCTACCTGCGGACTCAAGCGCAGCAAGGTGTGCAGGGCCAGCGGCACACCGTCGAAATTTTGCAGACCCTTGTCAACACCACCCATGCGGGAGCCGCGGCCCCCGGCCAGGATGACAGCGGTGATGGCTTCTGCGTGCAGGGGCTCTGTTGAAATGGTTTCCATAAATCATCCTCCGATATAGCTCATTTCCACACGTTTCAG
>JAZKIK010000098.1:37196-38465 GCA_040384925.1 Pseudomonadota bacterium
GGCGAGCAGTGAGGTGTCAACAGGCAGCGCGGCGCGCAGTTCTGAATACCTGTCTGCACGGTTTTGCCAGATATGGCGGACCGCGCCTGATATCTGTTCGTCTGTATGGCTTGCACGCAGAAGAGCACGCAAATCGTGGCCCTGGTTGGCAAACAGACATAAAAACAGCTTGCCTTCGGTTGAAAGCCTGGCCCGGTTGCAGTCACTGCAGAAAGCCTGCGTCACGCTGCTGATCACGCCAATCTCACCACCCCCATCGGCATAAGACCAGCGCTCGGCGGTTTCACCGCTGTTGTTGGGTTTGATGGCCAGCAGGGGAAATTCTGCGCTGATACGTTCAACTACCTGGGCCGAAGGCAGCACCTCGTCCATGCGCCAGCCGTTGCTCGCGCCCACGTCCATGTATTCAATAAAGCGCAGCACCGTGCCCGAGTGACGAAAATGCCGTGCCATCGGCAAAATTTCGGCATCATTGGTGCCACGCTTGACCACCATATTGACCTTGATGGGTGCCAGACCCACTTTTTGCGCCGCTTCAATGCCCTTGAGCACATCAGCCACCGGAAAGTCCACATCATTCATGCGCCTGAAAGTCGCGTCGTCCAGCCCGTCCAGACTGACGGTTACACGCTGCAGGCCCGCATCCTTGAGTGACCGGGCCTTTTTTGCCAGCAGCGAGGCATTGGTCGTCAAGGTGATGTCAAGCGGCTTGCCGTCAGGTGTCTGCAGTCTGGCCAGCATCTCGATCAGCACTTCCAGGTGTTTGCGCAGCAGTGGCTCCCCTCCTGTCAGCCGGATTTTTTCAACTCCATGCGCTACAAAAATACGCGCCAGTCGCGTGATTTCCTCAAAACTCAGCAGCGAGCTTTGTGGCAAAAACGCGTAGTCCTTGTCAAACACCTCACGCGGCATGCAATAACTGCAGCGAAAGTTGCACCTGTCGGTCACGCTGATGCGCAGGTCGCGCAGCGGTCTGGCCAAGGTGTCACTGAGCAGGCCTGTGGGTTGTGTGAGCTGTACAGGGATATACGGTACGCGGCTCGCGTAGCGAATATCCGCCAGTGGAATGATTTTGTCGGTCATAAGGAGTCCAGCCAGCGAATTTACTCGATTGGCCCGTGTTTGAGTGTCAAAGAGGCAATATCCTCAACGAAGGCGTGTTATTGGGCTCAGGCTTTTACAACGGAGGCGATCCTGTCGGGCTCTTCTCTGCGCCAGCAGGGGCCGCGGAACCGGCTTCGCCGGGCCGCAGGCGCAGCGGCCCCCTCG
>JAZKIK010000099.1:0-1232 GCA_040384925.1 Pseudomonadota bacterium
GGTACCCCATTTGCGGGTCATGCCCACTCCCTGGTGAAAGGCTGGCAGTGAAGGCGCGGTAATCAGCACACCATGTGCGCCGCCGCCCGTGGCCTTGATGACCTCGTCGACCGGATCGCCATCTTTTGCGTTGACCAATACATCGGCACCGAGCTTTTTCGCGTGGGCCAGTTTTCCCTCATCAATGTCCACCGCACATACATGCAAACCCATGGCTTTGGCGTATTGAACAGCCAGATGCCCCAGGCCGCCGACACCTGAAATCACCACCCATTCACCCGGTTTGGCCTGGGTTTCCTTCAGGCCTTTGTAGGAGGTAACACCCGCACAGATCAGCGGTGCCGCATCACGCGCCGCCAAGCCTGCCGGAATATGGGCGACGTAATTCGGATCAGCAATGATGTATTCGGCAAAACCACCATTTTTGGTGTAGCCGCCAAACTGCGCCTCGCCGCAAACCGGCTCACGTGCGGCCAGACAGAATTCACAATGTCCGCAGGCTGAATAAAGCCAGGGCACACCGACCCGGTCACCAAGCTTGACGGCAGTCACGCCCTCGCCCAGCGCTGCAACGATGCCAATGCCCTCATGCCCTGGCGTAAAGGGCAAACCGGGTTTGAGAGGCCAGTCGCCATCGGCGGCATGCAGGTCGGTATGGCAAACCCCACAAGCCTCGGTTTTGACCAGAATCTGGCCGGGGCCGGGTGCGGGAATTTCAATTTCACGAATGACGAGGGGCTGGCCGAATTGCTCGACAAAGGCGGCTTGCATGGTGCGGGACATGTTTTTCCTTGAAGTGGAGTCAGCAAGCGTGACAGATGCTTGATGCATGCAGCTTGCGCTGGATCAAGCCACCCGTCTGTGTCCTGCCGAACACTGCGGTGTAGGTCAACACGCCGTGAGGATTAAATGCAGCTAGCGAAAAGGCTGGCCCGCTGACCCGGGCCAGCACTCCGTGTGATCAGTCTTGCGCGATCACAATGATCTTGTCTTCGGCTGAAAAAGTGACTTCTTCGGATTTTTTCGGGTTGGTGTGGACGCCATAGGATTTACCCATGGCATTCGCTTCTGAAACGAGGCGATAACCGAGCGCGGTTTCGCCGCGCCGCCGGGCCGCTTCACTGCATCCCACCATACGCCCTGGAGATAAAGGGGGAGGTGTGCGGTGCAGGTCATCATCCACGACACCGGCGACCTGAAACACCTCGCCCGGGATCTCCGCGACGTCGCCG
>JAZKIK010000099.1:1242-3398 GCA_040384925.1 Pseudomonadota bacterium
CTGTATAAAAATTGACTGGCTCTCCGGTCGCCACGTAGTCGCTAACTGGCTTGAGGTAGATTTCCGATCCTTCTGGATCGAGGATGTCGGCAAACACACCAAACAGCTCGGAATTTTCGGAAATCTGCGACATCATCAGACTGACGAGGTGATCGCTGACAATGAAGTCATCCACCTTGGTGGCTTCGGCCAGTTCCCGGTTGCGCAGGTCAAGCATCTCACTGACGATGGAAAATGGCGTTTCATCCTTTTGCGCCATGTCACGCAGATGAAGCAGGGTCACCAGTGTTTTTGCATCGGCCTGCTGCGGGCTGACCTGGTCATCCGCCAGTACGATGACATGGTCATAGTCGGCCACATTGAGCGTGTTGAGCAGATCCCGGTCAGTGGTCTCGCCTTCCACTACCAGCAGTGTCTGATGTTCAAGCTTGCTATCCTGCGCGAAGCTGACCTGCTTTTCGATATCGGCAATATCTGCCACCACCGTCACCTGGGAACCGCTGGCGACATAATTTTCGAGTTCCTGCACGATGGTTGCGCCGCTTCGGTTCCAGCCCAGGATGAGACACTTCTCGGACTTGGCTTCCATTGATCTTTCACTGGCCCGGATGAGCGATTCGGCAATCGGCGGCGCGCTCAGGCCGGACAGGCGGATCGTGTCATTGTCTGCAGTCAGCACCAGCAACTTGTCACCGGTTTCGATGGGCGCATCCATCGGAGGGTTCAGCGTGATCGTCCCGTCCATTTTGCGGATACCCATGACGCAGGAATCTTCATAGGCAAGCAAGGCTTCGCCGAATTTTTTGCCCACCAGCGAGCTTTCATGGGCGAAATAAATCTCGTCCCCGTCAAAGTCCATCAGTTCCGTGTACACCACGGAAAGGCCGGACTGGCGCGAGGTTTGCGCTACCACGCGGGCGATCAGATTGCCCGTCATGACAGCCTGCACATTGTCCTTTTCACCCACCAGCTTGAGCACGGCCATGTTCTTGGCGTTGCGGATTTGCGTGATGACGTGATAGGGCTCGCTGCGGCGATTGGGATTGTTGGTAATGGCCAGCACGGTTTTGACCACATCGATATCGGGATCATCGTTTTCCGGCGGCAGCACAATAATTGACTTGGCCACATGCGGGCTCACGATCTCAAGATCATTCGGGTCGAACGGGCTTCCGCTGCGGCAAATGATGCGGGTTTTTCCCTTGAATGCGACCCGCTCACGGATGTCGGACTCCATTTCCATCTTGTCCTTGTCCGCCAGCACCACGATACGCGCCTTGCTCTCGCTTTCGTTGGCAATCATGAGTTCATTCAGGATGGTGAAAATCTGCGTGGACCATCCCAGGACCAGGGTGTGGTTTGACTCAAGCACCATGGAGCGCCCTTTGCGCATGCGTTCCATCTGGCCTTCGATGGCATTGTTCAGGACGCCTATCAAGGCGCTGACGATAAATATACCCCCCAGCGTGACAAGCAGCATCACGGTACGGAAGCCGATACCTGTATCCGCACCCATGGTGCCGGCGTCAAGCGTGCGCATCAGGCTCAGCCATGAGCCTTCAAAAAATCCCATGGGCGTGTTGTCACCTTCCGGCGCAATATTTGTAATTGAAAGAACCGCGCCCGCGACAAAAATAATGATGAGGGTAAACACAAACAGCATGCCAATCAGGGCGGACGTGCCACGCGCCATCAAATTGTCAAACTGATAACGAAGATGCTGGTTGAATGTTGGTTTCATGGAATTTATTTATTTAGTTGTTAGGTTTCCAACTGTAACTTTTGCGTTAAAAATATATCACGAAGTTACATATTCGGGCATGCAGAGTACCAGTTTTCGGAGGGTTCATGTTGCTGATCGCGATGCTGTGTGAGGGCGGTTTACACCCTTGATTTTTCCTTGTCGCTGGATTACAGATGCTGCGCAAGGTTTCTCAAGCATGACGGGTGCGGCCAGCCCGCGCGACAGCGGCTGGCACAGAACGTTTGGTGTTGGCCTGCGTGGATGACCGAGCAGGTGGGTCTCAATATTTGCCATGTGCTCCACCGCACAGACAGCAAAGCAGTCTGGCCTCAGGCTGCAGGCAACACACCCTGAACCCATCTCGTTATACACAAGTCCTCCAAGCCTGAGTTATGCTGCGTATTTAATAGCG
>JAZKIK010000100.1:0-1457 GCA_040384925.1 Pseudomonadota bacterium
GCGGGCGGCCCCCTCGGGGGGCAGGGAGCTACACGAAGTGAGCGACCGTGGGGGCTCTATTGCAACGCTTGGACGCCTGCTACGAGCCAGCCGCTACCGCCAGCGCGGGGTTTGGTCATGTTCCAGACTTCGCGGAAAGGGCTGGCACCGGCTGAGGCATCTTCACGGATCATGCCGGAAAACTCCACACTGGCCATGTACACATCGGCGGTTTCCTCAATGCCAAGCAGCTGTGCATTCAGCATCACCACATCGGTCTTGTTGGTGCCACCACCGGTGTGGGTTTCACGGTCGGCGAGTTGGGTCTTGATTTGCGCCAGCATTTCGTCAGTCATCATGGCCCGCAGGCTGTTGATGTCGGAGCGGTCCCAAGCGTCCTGCAAGGTCACAAAATTGGCCTTGCAGGCATTCAGGAAACCTTCTGCATCAAACCCGGCAGGCACACCCCATGCCTGCGAACCCATGAGTGCCGAACCGATCATGGAGCCTGATGCGCCTGTGCTGCCTGCATATTTTTGCGCTTCAAACGCCATGCTGTTGCGCTCCCATGGGCGGGCAGATGCGTCGTTGCCAACGTTTTCAGGGCGGTAGTTTTGTGGTGTGGTCGCTGCGTTTGCACCTTGAAAAGCGTATGGCGGCTGCCCCTGCGGCGCAGCGCCAGAAGCAGAACCCTTGAGTTTGCGCATGACAAAACCAATCACCACCATCACAAGCAGTGCCAGCAAGGCAAACATGATGATCTGGCCAAAGGCCTCACCCAGGCCGAGTGAGGAGGCCAGCCAGGCCAGGCCCAGGCCAGCGGCCAGGCCACCCAGCATCGCACCCCATGGTTTTTTGGGCGCTACGGCAGGTGCTGCCGCCGCAGCCCCTGGCGCACCTGGCCGCGCCGCCGTGTTGGCTGCTGCACTGCCACCACCACCGGCTGCTTCACGCTGCGTGACGTTGGACGACTGGCTGCCAATCGATTTGCCGCCGCCCAGACGTTTGGCCTCGGCATCTGCGCCTGCAAAAGTCAGCGTGAGCGCGAGTACTGCAGAAAGAAAAAAAGATCCGATTTTGAGCAACTTCATATGGTCTCCTTGAACGATTGACACTTCTGATTGTTTTTCTAATAGTTAAGCACTGATGTTACGCAGGCACTGGTTTTACCCCTTCCCCCAAAGGCGGGAAGGAGCAAGACATTGAAGCTGCGTAACATCAGTTAAGCGTTTAATCAGCACTTGATTCCAACATGCAAAGCCACTACCCCGCCCGTCATGTTGTGATAGTCCACATGACCAAAGCCGCCTTTATGCATCAGGGCCTTTAGCTCGTCCTGGCCAGGATGCATGCGGATGGACTCGGCCAGATACTGGTAGCTTGAGTCGTCATTGGCTACCAGTTTGCCCAATCTGGGCAACACCTTGAATGAATACCAGTCGTAAATCTTCTCAAGCGGTTTGGCCACTTTTGAAAAT
>JAZKIK010000100.1:1467-5065 GCA_040384925.1 Pseudomonadota bacterium
CAGCAGCTTGCCACCGGGTTTCAGCACCCTGTTCATTTCGCGCAGTGCCTGGTCCTTGTGGGTCATGTTGCGCAGGCCAAAGGCCACTGTGACCAGATCAAAATAGCCGTCGGCAAAAGGCAGGTGCTCGGCGTCACACACCAGGGTCGGCAGGCTGACACCGGCATCGAGCAGGCGGTTGCGGCCTTCATGCAGCATGGCCTGGTTGATGTCGGTATGCACGACCTGGCCGCTGGTGCCAACCTTGGGCGCAAAAGCCATGGCCAGGTCGCCGGTACCGCCTGCGATGTCCAGCACACGCTGGCCTTCCTTCACGTTGGCAACCAGCACGGTGTAGGCCTTCCAGGCCCTGTGCATGCCAGCCGACATCAAGTCGTTCATGAGGTCGTATTTGGGCGCGACGGAGTCAAATACACCGCGCACGCGGCGCGCCTTGTCCTGCTCGTCAACCGATTCAAAACCGAAGTGGGTGCTTGTCATGGATTCAATGCTAGAGGTCAAACCTGCAATTGGTGGCGACAACCCTTTTTTGACTCAGGGCTTTGCCCTCATTTGCGGGGGTTTATGTGGGAAAAACAACAGTGATTGTTAACATTACCGCAATAAAGCCAGCCAACAGGCTTCAGTGGCTGCTGCAGGAATGCCCGGCTGCCACCACCATGGGCGCATCCCGCTCGGCGCCTGCGGCCTGCAGGCGCTGTGTGTAGTCGGCCCACAGGCGATCGCGTTCGGCACCCAGGTAATACAGGTAGTCCCAGGTGAAGATGCCGCTTTCGTGTCCATCGGAAAAAACCGGTTTGACGGCGTAGTTGCCCACCGGCTCCAGTTCCATGATGCCAACTTCACGTTTGCCGGTCTGCAGCACTTCCTGCCCAGGCCCGTGGCCCTGCACTTCTGCCGAGGGCGAATAAACCCGCATCAGCTCAAAAGGGATCTTGAAAGCCGCACCGTCTGAAAACTCGATTTCCAGAATGCGCGACTGGCCATGCACCGTCAGCGCCGTGGGGCTCGGTGAACCCGCTTGAAGACCTGCCATGGTGATTTACCCCTTTAAAACAGTATGTTGTCGGCTCATGCCGCCATTTTCCCGGCAATCAGCCGATTGACCTCTGCGCACTGCGCGGCCAATTGCAACAGTTTGTCGGCCTCAGGTGGCCGCTGCGCGGCAGCCCAGACCGGGGCCGGAAAGTGGCTGTCCCAGTCAAACCTGGCAATCACATGCCAGTGCAGATGCGGCACCATATTGCCCAGCGCGGCCAGATTGATCTTGGTAGGCTGCAGTTGGCTGCGCAGAACTTCTTCAACCAGTAGCACGGCATTCATGCAGATCTCGCGTTCAGCCGGCGTCAGCTCCGAAAACTCGGCCACATGCGCGGCCCAGATGACACGGTAAAAAGCCGGAAACCCGGCCTCGCTGGCTTGGATGACACGCAGGTGCCGGTTGCGAAAAACCAGCAAACCGCCGTCACCATCACACAAGGGGCAGGCTGGGGAAGTCATACCACCTTAAACCAGCACCCGCTCGATGCCGCCGTGGTTGGCAGCAGCGACATACTCGGGCAGCCATTCCTTGCCGAGGATCTGCCTGGCCATTTCGACCACGATGTAGTCGGCTTCCAGCAGGCCGGTCTTCAGGTCGTCCTGGTAGCGGTTCAAACCCATCAGGCAGCTTGGGCAGGAGGTCAGGATCTTGACGTTTTCCTGTTCGCTCACGCTGCCGGCTTCACGCAGGGCGGCTTCGCCCTTGCGGATTTCTTCTTCCTTGCGAAAGCGTATCTGGGTTGAAACATCGGGCCGCGAAGTCGCCAGGCCGCCGCTTTCACCACAGCAGCGTTTGCTCTCAAGTACCTTGTCGCCCACCAGTGCCTGCACTGTCTTCATGGGCGCCTGCAGTTTCATGGGACTGTGGCAGGGGTCGTGGTAGAGATAACCACCGCCGCCCGCAGCACCCAGGGTAATGCCTTTTTCAAGCAGGTATTCGTGAATGTCGATGATGCGGCTGCCGGGGAAAATCTTTTCAAACTCGTAACCCTGCAACTGGTCATAACAGGTGCCGCAGCTCACCACCACGGTCTTGATGTCCATGTAGTTGAGGGTGTTGGCGACCCGGTGAAACAGCACCCGGTTGTCGGTGATGATCTTGTCGGCCTTGTCAAACTGGCCGCTGCCGCGCTGCGGGTAACCACAGCACAGATAACCGGGTGGCAGCACAGTCTGTACACCGGCATGCCACAGCATGGCCTGGGTCGCCAGGCCTACCTGGCTGAACAAGCGCTCTGATCCACAACCGGGGAAATAAAACACCGCCTCGGTTTCAGCCGTAGTGGTTTTCGGGTTGCGGATGATGGGCAGATAGTTTTTGTCTTCAATGTCCAGCAGCGCGCGTGCCGTTTTTTTAGGCAGATTGCCTGGCATTTTTTTATTGATGAAATGAATCACCTGCTCCTTGACCGGAGCCGTACCCACCGTGGCAGGCGGCGCCTTGGTCTGCTGGCGTGTCAGGACCTTCATCAAATCATTGGCCATGCGCTGGGCCTTGAAGCTGAGGCCCGTCAGGGTATGCGCCATACGAATCGCGCCCGGATTGGCCGTGCCAATAAACCAGGACTGGAACTCGGCCGCAGGCCGAAAGCTCTTTTTACCCATCTTGCGCAGCAGGTTGCGCATGTTCATGGACACATCGCCAAAATCAATGTCCACCGGGCAAGGTGTCAAACACTTGTGGCACACCGTGCAGTGGTCGGCCACATCCTCAAACTCTTCCCAGTGTTTGATGCTGACACCGCGCCGTGTCTGCTCTTCATACAAAAAGGCCTCGACCAGCAGCGAAGTTGCCAGAATCTTGTTGCGCGGGCTGTAAAGCAGATTGGCACGCGGCACATGAGTGGCGCAAACCGGTTTGCATTTGCCGCAACGCAGGCAGTCCTTGACCGAATCGGCAATCGCACCAATGTCTGACTGCTGCATGATCAGCGACTCATGGCCCATCAGACCAAAACTAGGCGTGTAGGCATTCGTCAAGTCAGCAAATACCGGCCCAAGAGCAGAATTTATGGTGTTTCTTGATTCGTGCGCAGGTGCGACGGCCATAGCGGGCTCCTGATTGCGCAGCAGCTTGCCTTTGTTGAAGCGCCCTTCCGGATCAACCCTGGCCTTGTAGTCGGCAAACGGCTGGAGTTCGGCATCGGTCAGAAACTCCAGCTTGGTGATGCCTATGCCGTGTTCACCCGAAATCACGCCGTCCAGTGAACGCGCCAGCACCATGATGCGAGCCACCGCCTCATGGGCGGTTTGCAGCATCTCGTAGTCGTCGCTGTTGACCGGCAGATTGGTATGCACATTGCCGTCGCCCGCATGCATGTGCAGCGCGGCCCAGACCCGGCCCTTGAGCACACGTTTGTGAATCGCCGTGCATTCTTCAAGAATAGGCAAAAACGCCAGGCCGGTGAAGATGGTCTGCAAAGGGCCACGCAGCTGTGTTTTCCAGCTGGCGCGCAAGGTGTGGTCCTGCAGTTGCGGAAACAGGGTTTCAACACCCTGCAGCCAGCCGGCCCACAGCGCGCGCACTTCTTCAAGCAGCGTCAGCGCCTGGGCCACG
>JAZKIK010000101.1:0-3839 GCA_040384925.1 Pseudomonadota bacterium
GCACTACAGAAATCAATGGCATTCAGGTCAACGACGATGTGCTGGCGCTGCGCGCTGCGTCAACCGTCAGCGTGCCGCATGCGCTTGACAACCCGGTGCTGCTGGCCGATGCGGTGTCTCCCCACATTGCCGCAGCCCGCGCCGGGGTGGAAATCAACATCGCCCACATCACAGCCTGCCACCGGCAACTGCTGCAACTGGCCGACGTGGTGGTGGTGGAAGGTGCTGGCGGCTTGATGGTGCCGCTTTCAGACACCGAAACCGGTGCCGACCTGGCGCAGGCACTGGGCCTGCCACTGGTGCTGGTGGTTGGTTTGCGCCTGGGCTGCCTCAACCACACCCTGCTGACACTGGAGGTGATTCGCGCCCGCGGGCTGAAGCTGGCCGGCTGGGTTGCCAACCATATCGACCCGGCCATGCAGGCGCAGGCGGCCAACATCACATTTCTGCAAGGCCACATCCCGGCACCACTGCTGGCCAGCATTGCCTGGCAGGACGATGCCGACCCAAAAAATGTCAAGCTCGACCTGCCCACAAGCTGGTTGCTGCCCCCGGCCTGAACGCCCACACGCCATCGAATAAACTGCCCTGCCGACACAAACCCGGAGACGCACCATGACTGCTGCCAACACGCCTGCCAGCCCCTACGGCACCCTGCCGCCTGCATCCACGCCCTCAAGCCGCAAGCCGCTCAGCCTGCCGCGCCTGCGTGAAATGCACGCCACCGGCGAAAAAATCGCCATGCTGACCTCTTATGATGCAACTTTTGCTGCCGTGGCCGATGCAGCGGGTGTGGAATGCATTCTGGTGGGCGACTCGTTGGGCATGGTTTGCCAGGGCCTGAGCAGCACCGTGGGGGTCAGCCTGGAAGTCATGCGCCACCACACCGAATGTGTTGCCAACGGCCTGCGCCGTTCCCAGGCCACGGCCTGGCTGATTGGTGATTTGCCCTTTGGCAGTTACCACGAATCAAAAGAGCAGGCCTTGCGCAGCGCCGTTGTGCTGATGCAGGCAGGGGCCCATATGGTCAAGCTTGAAGGCGGCGGCTGGACCGCTGAGGTGGTGCGTTTTTTAGTCGAACGCGGCATTCCGGTCTGCGCCCATCTGGGCCTGACGCCCCAAACCGTTCATGCACTCGGCGGTTACCGTGTGCAGGGCAAGTCCGACGAAGCCGCAGCCATACTCAAACGTGAAGCACATGAGCTGCAGGACGCCGGTGCTGCCATGCTGGTGCTGGAAATGGTGCCCGTGCCGCTGGCCAGCACTTTGACCCAAAGCCTTGCGCACTGCGCCACCATAGGCATTGGCGCTGGCAACGGCACATCTGGCCAGGTGCTGGTGCTGCATGACATGCTGGGTATCAACCTTGGCAAAATGCCGAAATTTGTGCGCAACTTCATGGAAAGCCAGCCCGGCACACCCACCGTGCGCGGTGCCATCGCAGCTTATGTACAGGCCGTCAAGGACGGCAGCTTTCCGGTCAATGCAACCCACGCCTGGTAATACGGGTTAACAAACACAACAAACGTCGAGGAGACACCCCATGCACATCGTCCACACCATCGCCGAACTGCGCGAACACCTGAGTGGCTTCAAACGCCCGTCTTTTGTACCCACCATGGGCAATCTGCACGACGGCCATATCGCGCTGGTCAGGCAAGCCAAACCGCTGGGCGACGTGACGGTGTCCAGCATTTTTGTGAACCGCCTGCAATTTGCACCGCACGAAGACTTTGACAGCTACCCGCGCACGCTGGATGCCGACGCCCAGCGCCTGGAAGCTGCGGGTTGCAACATCCTGTTTGCACCGCGTGAAAAAGAGCTCTACCCCGAGCCACAAACCTACAAGATGCACCCGGCCACCGACCTGAGCGACATTCTTGAAGGCCACTTCAGGCCAGGTTTTTTTATCGGCGTCAGCACCGTCGTGCTCAAGCTTTTTTCATGCGTGTACGCCGGCATGCCATCGGGCGTGGCGGCTTTTGGTAAAAAGGACTACCAGCAGGTCATGGTGGTACGCCGCATGGTGCAGCAGTTTGCACTGCCGATTGAAATTCTGGCTGGCGAAACCCAGCGTGCCGAAGACGGCCTGGCCCTGTCGTCACGCAACAGCTACCTCAACGAAACCCAGCGCCTTGAAGCCGCACAACTCTCCCAGGCCCTGAAAGCCCTGGGCGAATCAGCCAAGGCCGCCAGCCCCGCCGACCTGTCAGCCCTTGAAGCCCAGGCCATGCAGGCCCTGGCCAGACGCGGCTGGAAACCCGACTACCTGACAGTGCGCCGTCGTGCCGACCTCATGCCACCCTGGGGCGAACTGGCAAGCCAGCCACTGGTAGTGCTGGGTGCAGCCAAGCTGGGCAATACACGGCTGATTGATAACCTGGAAATCTGAGTCGGGACTATGGGCGCGGAATCAGCCCATCACCTTGTCAAGCAACTCCAGCCCACGTGAAACATTGCCCAACCATGACCCAGCCCAATCTTTTCCACGTCGACGTTTTCGCCAGCCAGCCCCTGACCGGTAATGGTTTGACGGTTTTTCTGGGTACTGAGGGCTGGACGCCAGAGTTGATGCAGCAGCTGACGCAGGAGATGAAACACTTCGAGTCGATTTTTCTGTCTGACATCAGCGGCAGCACCGCAACTGCCCGCATTTTTACGGTTGAAGAAGAACTACCGTTTGCCGGCCACCCGGTGCTGGGCGCAGCCGCCGTGCTGCATCGTTGCATGACCCCCGAGGCCAGTGAACAAGACTGGCTGATGCGGCTGGCGGCGGGTGATATTCCGGTCAAAACCCAAAAGCTCGGCAAACATTTTGTCGCCACCATGAACCAGGGTGCTGCGATTTTTGGCCAGCAGGTCAGCGGCGCGGCATTGAACAATATTCTGGACAAGCTGGGTCTGCAAACGCAGGACCTGGCAGCAGACCTGCCCGCGCAGGTGGTTTCAACCGGCCTGCCTTATTTGATCGTACCGGTCAAACCCGAGGCGCTGCCAAAAATCGCTTTCAGCACCCAGAACGGTCCTGAACTCGAAACCCTGCTGGCAGCCCTTGGTGCCAGATTTGTATTCATGCTCGACGTTGCGGGCCGCGAACTGCGTACCTGGGACAACCTGGGCCGGGTAGAAGACGTGGCCACCGGCAGCGCAGCCGGCCCGGCAGCCGCTTACCTTTTCAGCCAGCAACTGGCTGACCCCAACCAGACGCTGGAACTGGCACAGGGCCGATTTGCAGGCCGCCCCAGCAAAATCCGCGTCAAAAGAGGTGAAAATCATGCCCTTTTTGTCAGCGGCGAAGTCTGGCCTGTCAGCCACGGTGTGCTGGATACCGACACGTTTCTTTGAACAATCACGACAAGCATCTTGAGCAATTTACACATACGCCAGGCCACCCCGGCCGACCTGAACGCCGTCGCGGCCCTGTTTGACGCCTACCGCCAGTTCTACGAGCAGCCCGCCAACCCCGCGCTGGCGCTGCAATTCATAGGCGAGCGTATGCAAAACAGGGAGTCGGTGATTCTGCTGGCCGAAACAGGCGGCGCAGATGCCTCGGTTGTCGGTTTCTGCCAGCTCTACCCCAGCTTCTGCTCGGTCATTGCAAAACCCATTTACACCCTGTATGACCTTTACGTCAGCCCCTCAGCCAGAAAAACCGGCGCAGGCCGCGCTTTGATGCTGGCGGCATTCCAGCACGCCGAAACCGGAGGTTTTGCCCGCCTTGACCTGACGACAGCCCGAAGCAACCATACTGCGCAGGCTTTGTACGAGTCCTTGGGTTGGCAACGGGATGAGGTTTTTTTGGCTTATAACAAGGTGGTGGATGCGGTGCAGCCCAAAGC
>JAZKIK010000101.1:3849-4933 GCA_040384925.1 Pseudomonadota bacterium
AATAACAGCGACTGTATCCAACGACTGATGTGAACTACTCTATCCGTCTATGCTCCTGACTCCCGCCTGGCAACTCCATGCCCAGGCCTGCGATCCTGGTGCCTGACTACAATAATTCGGATATCGCTGTCCATTTGGCGATACACCACTGAATACGGAAATATTCGTAACGGAAAAGTTCGGCGACCTCTTGCTGACGGTGTTCCCAAACCAGGGTTTGCGGCAAGCAGATCTGCGACACGTTCAAATTCGTTCAAAAACCGTTGCGCAACCAAATCACCCGCGTGCTCCGCGTAAAAAGCCAGGGCACCTGCGATGTCTTTTTCTGCGCCAGGGTGAAGCGACCAGGTCACCGCACAAGGCCTGACCGAAGCCGGGCCATGGCTTCCTGGGCAGGCACCATGCTTACGCTTCCCGACTCCAGCCTGGCCTCCCTGTAATCAGCCTCCAGTTCCCATGCGGCCTCGACTTCTGGGTCGGCATCCAGGCTCACAATTAGTCGTTCGAGGAGGTGTGACCGATCTGCCGGGCCAAGTTTGAGGACTTCGGCTTCCAGGGTTTCAAGTTGGGTACTCATGCTGATCTCCTGAAAAATTTCCTTGACCAGACGATAGCTTGCCACAAACGCCGCATGCTCAGATCAGTTTCAGATCAATCTCCTAAGAACGTGTTCACGGTCTATTCGGGACCCCGTATAGACCGTGAACACGTTCTAAGCTACTGCCCCGATGAAGAAGCCGCAGCCAAAGCCACCCGCCCTGCCGTAATGCCCAGCGCGGGCATGGCGCTCAGTTTGTCGAGCACCCACTTTGCATCTTCAGGTGTTGCAAAGTTGCTGATGCGCACTTCAAACACATTGCGCGCACCGGCTTTTTTGCCCAGGCTGCTGGCGGCATAGCCTATTTCTGCCAGCTGGTTCACCAGGGTGGCGGCGGCGCTGGCTGTGGGGGCATTGGTGAGTACGGCGCGCCAGCGGCCTTGCAGCACAGTCACACCCTGGCCGGGCTGAAGATCGGTGGAGGCTATAAAACGGGCCAGTTCGTCCTGGGTGGCGACGCCTGCTGCTTGCAATGGCTTGTCAAAA
>JAZKIK010000102.1:0-5430 GCA_040384925.1 Pseudomonadota bacterium
GGTGTATGACCAGATGTCAGAGCCGCGCTGGGTCTTGTCCATGGGTTCCTGCGCCAACGGTGGTGGTTATTACCACTACAGTTATTCAGTGGTTCGCGGCTGCGACCGTATCGTGCCAGTTGACGTTTACGTTCCCGGTTGCCCGCCCACGGCAGAGGCCCTGATGTACGGCATCATCCAGTTGCAACAGAAAATCCGTCGCACCAACACGATTGCGAGGGCTTGATGCAATCTTCCACATCGCCGGCAACGGCTGAACAACTCGGTGCAACGGTATCGGGTGTGCTTGGTGACAAGGTGAAAAGCCTCAAGATTGCATTTGGTGAAGTCACTGTCGCAGTGGCAGCGGCAGATTATCTAGCCGCTGCGACGCTGTTGCGTGATGCTGCAGGCTGCAAGTTTGAGCAACTGATCGATCTGTGCGGCCTGGATTATTCAGAATACAAGGACGGTCAGTATGACGGCCCACGTTACTGCGTGTCCTCGCATCTGTTGTCTGTCAGCCTGAACCAGCGCGTGCGTCTTAAAGTGTTTTGCACTGACGATGACTTCCCTGTGGTGGATTCGGTCAATGACATCTGGAACTCCGCCAACTGGTTCGAGCGTGAAGCGTTTGACCTGTTCGGTATTGTTTTTGAAGGTCACAACGACCTGCGTCGCATCCTGACCGATTACGGTTTTATCGGTCACCCGTTCCGCAAGGATTTTCCGACCACTGGCCACGTTGAAATGCGTTATGACCCGGAGCAAAAGCGCGTAATTTATCAACCCGTCACGATTGAGCCGCGTGAAATTACGCCACGCGTGATTCGCGAAGAAAATTACGGTGGAGTCCAGCATGGCTGAAATCAAGAACTACACGCTGAACTTTGGGCCACAACATCCTGCAGCGCACGGTGTGCTGCGTCTGGTGCTTGAGCTGGATGGTGAAGTGATCCAGCGTGCTGACCCGCACATTGGCTTGTTGCACCGCGCTACTGAAAAGCTTGCCGAAAGCAAGACCTACATTCAGTCATTGCCTTATATGGACAGGCTCGACTATGTGTCGATGATGTCCAACGAGCAGGCCTATTGCCTGGCCATTGAAAAACTGCTCGGTGTTGACGTACCTGTTCGCGCGCAATACATCCGTGTGATGTACGCCGAAATCACACGCCTGCTCAACCACTTGCTGTGGCTGGGTGCGCATGGTTTCGACTGCGGTGCAATGAACATCCTTATTTATTGCTTCCGTGAACGCGAGACTTTGTTTGACATGTACGAGGCCGTTTCCGGTGCACGCATGCATGCAGCGTATTTCCGTCCGGGCGGTGTGTATCGTGACCTGCCTGAAACCATGCCGCAATACCGCGTCAGCAAGGTCAAGAACGCCAAGGCCATTGAGGCATTGAATGAAAATCGTCAGGGTTCCCTGCTTGATTTCATTGACGACTTCTGCAACAAGTTCCCCGGATACGTTGACGAATACGAAACACTGCTGACGGATAACCGTATCTGGAAGCAGCGCACGGTCGGTGTGGGTGTGGTGTCGCCAGAGCGCGCACTGGCCCTTGGTTTTACCGGCCCGATGTTGCGTGGATCGGGTTTTGCCTGGGACTTGCGCAAGCAACAGCCCTACGATGTGTATGACCGCATGGACTTCGATATCCCGGTCGGCAAGACCGGCGACTGTTATGACCGCTACCTGGTTCGCATTGAAGAAATGCGCCAGTCGAATCGCATCATCAAACAGTGTATTGACTGGTTGCGTGTCAACCCTGGCCCGGTAATTACCAGCAACCACAAGGTGGCAGCGCCGGATCGCGAATCCATGAAGTCAAACATGGAAGAGCTGATTCACCACTTCAAGCTGTTCACCGAAGGTTTTCATGTGCCCGAAGGCGAGGCTTACGCTGCCGTCGAGCACCCCAAGGGTGAATTCGGCATTTACATCGTCAGTGATGGCGCCAACAAGCCTTATCGATTGAAGATTCGTCCACCAGGCTTTTCCCACCTCGCTGCGATGGACGAAATGTCACGTGGCCACATGATTGCCGATGCAGTCGCCGTGATCGGCACCATGGACATCGTGTTTGGTGAAATTGATCGTTAAAAAGCACCAGTCGACCATGATTTCAGAACAAGCCAAAGCGCGATTTGCTCGCGAAGTTGCCAAATATCCTGCCGATGGCAAGCAATCAGCCGTCATGGCCTGCCTGACCATCGTTCAGGAAGAGTTGGGTTTTGTAAGTGCCGAGAGCGAAAAGATAGTGGCCGAATATCTGGGCATGCCACCGATTGCGGTGCATGAAGTCACCACCTTCTACAACATGTACAACCAGCGGCCTGTGGGCAAGTACAAGCTCAATGTCTGTACCAACCTGCCATGCCAGTTGCGTGACGGTGCCAATGCGCTGAAACACCTGGAGCACAAGCTGGGTATTTCCATGGGTGAAACCACTGCCGACGGCATGTTTACCTTGCAGCAGTCAGAGTGCCTTGGCGCTTGTGCTGATTCTCCCGTGTTGCTGGTCAATGACCTGACGATGTGCAGTTTCATGAGCAACGAAAAACTGGATCAGCTGATTGCTGGTCTGCAATCTGCCGAGGCAAAGTGATCATGACGATTCCTTCCAATGTCGGTATAAATTCTGCTGCCAAAAGCGTGTTGTCGCAATTTGCAGCGACCGGTGTGCAAACCTGTTTTCATGGCCGCCACATCAAACCGCAAATCCTGGCTGACCTGAACGGCAGCAACTGGCGTTTGAAGGACTATGAAGAACGTGGCGGTTACCAGGCGCTGCGCAAAATACTGGCGCAGGGGGAGGGTGTTGGCATGACACCTGACCAGGTGATTGCCGAAGTCAAGGCTGGCGGCTTGCGTGGCCGTGGTGGTGCAGGATTTCCGACCGGATTGAAGTGGAGCTTCATGCCGCGGCAGTTTCCTGGACAGAAGTATCTGGTTTGCAACTCGGACGAGGGCGAACCGGGTACCTGCAAAGACCGCGACATCATGCAGTTCAATCCGCACAGCGTGATTGAAGGTATGGCAATTGCCGCTTATGCCATGGGAATCACGGTTGGCTACAACTATATTCACGGCGAAATTTTTGCGACCTATCAGCGTTTTGAAGAAGCGCTTGAAGAAGCCCGTACCGCAGGTTTGCTGGGCGACAAAATTCTGGGCAGCAAATTCAGCTTTCAGCTGCATGCCTCGCACGGTTTTGGTGCCTACATCTGCGGTGAAGAAACCGCCTTGCTCGAGTCGCTGGAAGGCAAAAAAGGCCAGCCGCGTTTCAAGCCGCCATTTCCGGCCAGTTTTGGCCTGTATGGCAAGCCCACGACCATCAACAACACCGAAACCTTTGCGGCGGTGCCCTGGATCATTCGCAATGGTGGCCAGGCCTACCTTGAATGCGGCAAGCCAAATAACGGTGGTACCAAGATTTATTCGGTTTCCGGCGATGTTGAATTGCCAGGCAACTACGAAGTGCCACTGGGCACGCCGTTTGCCAAGCTGCTTGAACTTGCGGGCGGTGTACGGGGTGCGGCTCAGGGTCGTACCCTGAAGGCAGTGATACCAGGCGGCTCGTCTGCACCTGTGTTGCCTGCAGCCATCATGATGGAGTGCACCATGGACTACGACTCGATTGCCAAAGCGGGTTCCATGCTGGGTTCGGGTGCCGTGATCGTCATGGACGACACCCGTTGTATGGTCGAGTCGCTCAAACGCCTGTCCTACTTTTACATGCATGAATCCTGTGGCCAGTGCACCCCTTGCCGTGAAGGCACGGGCTGGTTGTGGCGCATGGTGGATCGTATTCACACCGGCCATGGCAAACAAAGCGATATTGATCTGCTCAACTCCGTCGCTGACAACATACAGGGCCGTACCATTTGCGCCCTGGGTGATGCCGCAGCCATGCCGGTGCGCGCCATGATCAAGCATTTCCGTCATGAGTTTGAAGCCATGATTCCTCAAAAGACCCCTCCGGCAGCTGCATCTGCGCTTGCGCAAGCCTGAGTGCGGAAAGAAAACATATGGTTGAAATACAACTCGACGGCCAGAAGGTCGACGTGCTCGAAGGCAGCACCATCATGCATGCGGCTGAAAAAGCCGGAACCTATATTCCGCATTTTTGTTATCACAAGAAGTTGTCCATAGCGGCCAACTGCCGCATGTGCCTGGTGGATGTGGAAAAAGCTCCCAAGCCCATGCCGGCTTGTGCCACGCCCGTGTCGCAAGGCATGGTTGTGCATACCAAAAATGACAAAGCCATCAGGGCCCAAAAGGGTGTGATGGAGTTTTTGCTGATCAACCACCCACTGGATTGCCCTATTTGCGATCAGGGTGGTGAGTGCCAGTTGCAGGATCTGGCAGTGGGTTACGGCGGCAGCGAGTCACGTTACGAAGAAGAAAAACGTGTTGTGTTCCACAAGGATGTCGGCCCGCTGATTTCCATGCAGGAGATGAGCCGCTGCATTCATTGCACCCGTTGTGTACGTTTTGGTCAGGAAGTGGCTGGTGTGATGGAGCTTGGCATGTCGCACCGCGGTGAACATGCAGAGATTGAAACCTTTGTTGGCATGTCTGTGGATTCAGAGCTGTCGGGCAACATGATTGACATTTGCCCTGTTGGTGCCCTGACCAGCAAGCCCTTCCGTTACAGCGCCCGTACCTGGGAGCTGTCACGCCGCAAATCGGTCAGCCCGCATGATTCAACAGGTAGCAATCTGATCGTTCAGGTCAAGGCCAACAAGGTCATGCGCGTGGTGCCGCTCGAAAACGAAGAAGTCAACGAATGCTGGATCGCTGACCGCGACCGCTTCTCCTACGAAGCCCTGAGCAGCGACGAACGTTTGACCAGTCCCATGCTCAAGCAGGGCGGGGAATGGAAAACCGTTGATTGGCAAACCGCGCTCGAATATGTGGCCAATGGCCTCAAACAGATCAAGGCCGACAACGGTGCTGAAAGTGTTGGGGCATTGGTCAGTCCACACAGCACACTTGAAGAGTTGCACCTCACGGCGTCGCTGATGCGTGCTCTGGGCAGTGATAACATCGACTACCGCTTGCGTAACGCAGAATTTGCTGCTGGCACATCCGTGCGTTGGCTGGGTACGTCCATCGCTTCGCTGTCCACACTGCAACGTGTGCTGGTCGTCGGTTCCAACCTGCGCAAGGATCACCCTTTGTTCGCGCAGCGTATTCGGCAGGCAGCCCGCAAAGGCTGTGCTGTCAGTGCCATCAATTCAACAGTCGAAATGGCGTCTGCTGATGCATGGGCCATGCCGATTGCCAACTCCGTACTGGTCACTCCTGACGAATGGGCGCAGTCGCTTGCTGACCTTGCCGCCGCCATTGCGCTTGAAAAAGGCGTGCCAGCACCCGGAATCGACACTGGTAGCGGCCAGGCCACCGATGCCGCCAAGCTTCTTGCCAAATCCCTG
>JAZKIK010000103.1:0-2443 GCA_040384925.1 Pseudomonadota bacterium
ACGCGGACGTTCCACGACTCATCACATTCAATCTCAAGCCTGAAATAGACGAGCAGGGATGGGCGCATAGCCATCCCGACTCCATCGTGGCCGGACTCTCCATCGCGTATCACACGGGACGCACATTCTGCATGCCTGGGCCGAAGCCCATCCCAACATGGGAAAGCGCCGCACGGACCGTTTACGACGCCGCAATGGCCCTCTGACATGGCAACGCTCGCCCAACTCGCAACCATCCGCAACGGCAGCGCTAGTGCCATTTCAGTCAGCGGCGGCGCACCCGGCAGCAACCCGGCACTTGGCGGCTCACAGGTCGGCACCATGGTGGGTATCAATCACAGCTTTTGATTTGTAAGACAAGAGCATCTTCTTTGGGGCAGGGCTGGCAACTGAGCAGTCCTGCCCATTTTTTTTTGATGTTTTTCATGCCGCTGCCACATGTTCAGTTCATCACATCTGGCACCTGAATCCAGTCCGGTGCTGCTGCGCGCCAGGTGCCTTGTTCAAGTTTCATGGGGATGGCGCTGCGGTTGGGGCTGTGGTTTTTGGCTCCACCGATCTGGAAGGGTGAACCCAAAAAGGGATGCTCCTGCGGAGGCATTTTACGCAGCGCAGCTGTCACGGTGGTGCGTGTAATGGGGCCGTCCATGCGCTTGAGGGCGCGTACAAACAGCTGGGCCGACAGGTAACCGCCTTGCGACAAGCCGCTGAGCGGCAGCTTTGACTGGCGCATCAGATCGCGCCAGTCAAGTGACGATAAAGATCGGCTGGTCCACGGTTCAAACTCTGACATGGCGTAGATGTTGTCAGCCGAATTGCGCATCAGATGGGCCAGGTTGGCGGTGTAGGCTGGTGCCAGAAATACCCAGCTGATGCCGGTAAAACCCAGCTCGCGGGCTGACTGCAGCCATTGCAATACGGCAGCTTCGTGTCCGGTAAAAATCACCACGTCGCAGCTTTTTTTCTCCAGATCGTTAAGCACCGGTTTCCAGTCATCGCCCAGTTTCACCACCTGCAAGGGCGGCGCGGGTTTTGTTGTTTGCTCGGCCAGCCGTTTCATGGCCTGGGTGTACCCAGCCACCATGCCGGGCAACTCAAGCACCACGGTACACAGGTTTTTGCTTTTCAGCCGCTCGCGGGCAAACAGCACGGCGCTGGCCAGCCCGGTGTAGGGGCCGTTGTTGACAGGCACGATATTCGGTGAACGAAAACACTGCGGTGCCACCGAACCGCCTTGCAGCGACAAGATGCCGACTTCTTCGTACAGCCTGGAGTTGACGGCGCAGTCCAGCACACCCGAGCCGCCGACCAGGGCCACCACATCCGAATCATTCACCAGTTGGGCAGCGGCACGGGCTGCAACTGCCGGGTCTGATTGTTCGTCCAGTGACAAATACTGAATCGGCCGCCCGCCAATGCCGCCGCTGGCGTTCACTGTGTCAAAGTAGGCCTTGGCGGCCTGGGCGGATTCGGGGAAGGCCGCTCCGCTGGACAGGGCGCTGAGTGCGCCGACTTTGATGGGTTTGCTGTTTTGGGCCCAGACCAAACTGGCACACAGCCAGCCAAGCAGGGCTATCACAAGCCGCGTGTGTAAAAACATCATCTTGTCTCCTTGTTCAAGGATGGGAAAGGGCTTCTCCCTTCAATGCAAAAGGAGAGCCTTTCGATTTTTATCAAAAACAATAGCGGCTTATCACCGCCAGACCTGCGCAAGAGGCCGATTTAGCATGAAATTGATTCGCTAAACCTGTTTCTGCAGCCATTGCGCCAAATCCGCCAATATCTGCGAGCCAATCGGCGACACGGCGCTGAAATGGATGCAGGCGTGGATGGCGCTGGGGTAATGCTGGTGCGTCACCGCCACGCCAGCAACTTCAGCACGCAAGGCCAGGGCATGGCCTTCGTCGCGCAGCGGGTCGTGGCCCATGGTGGCAACCCAGGTGGCGGGCAGCACTGCCAGATCGGACTTCAGCAATGCCACATCGGGATGGTCGGGTGTTTGCCCGCCCAGGTAGCTGGCGGTGAACCACCGCATCACCCCCATGGTGAGAAACTTGCCGTCATTTTCCTGGTACGACGGGCTGGTCTCGTCCGGGTGCTGCGCTACTGGGTAAATCAGGCCCAGGGCCCGCACGACGCAAGACTGCACCCGGCGCGCCGCCACCAGGGCCAGTTGGGCACCGGCGCTGTCGCCCGCCACGGCGATGCGCTCGGGGTCGCCGCCCAAGGTGGCTGCATTCGCAAGCAACCAGCGCAAGGCAGCCTCTGTGTCGTCAGGCGCGGCCGGAAACGGATGCTCCGGTGCCAGCCGATAGTCCACCGCCACCACCAACATGCCGGCATGGTGGCACAAGGTGCGGCAGACCATGTCGTGGGTGTGCAGATCGCCCATCACGAAGCCGCCGCCATGGATATACAACAAGACAGGCAATGGTGCCTGGAG
>JAZKIK010000104.1:0-2193 GCA_040384925.1 Pseudomonadota bacterium
AAGGCAAGTCACGCAAGTTCATAGACCAGGTAGAACAAATCACCTTCAACGGCCCAGATGCCGCACTGCGCGAGCAAAAAGTGATTTTTATTACCGAACGTGCAGTGTTCAAACTCACCACCGAAGGCCTGGAACTGACCGAAATCGCCCCCGGCGTGGAACTGGAGCGTGATGTGCTGGCGCATATGAGCTTCAAGCCGCTGATCAAGGACCTGAAGATGATGGATGCGGGGATTTTTAGTGAGCGCTGGGGTGGGTTGGGGGCTGTGTTGGGGAGGTAAATCGGTCGGGAGGGTGAATGTCGGCTTACGCTGCGCCAAGCCGACCTGCCAATATGCCCATTTTTAATAGCTCGTAGCTCGTGTTAGCCCACAGGGCGTAACGCGACAAGCCGGCTGCCTGCCGGCCCAATTGGCCTGCTTGTCATCGGCAGCCTGTTTCCTGTCGCATTCCAGGGCCTGGCAGTCTTAGAACGTGTTCACGGTCTATACGGAGTCGCGTTGGGGTGCAATCGGGATGAGCTGTCTGCACAGGCTCGGGCTGGGCTCGCAGGGCATCACTGGGCAGCGGTTTTGCTACCTCGGACGCCATGGGCACAGGGGCATCAGACATCATGGCCGTGGCCCAGCCGCAGCGTAGCAGTGTGCTTGAAGGCCTTCAGCTACCCGAACGGCCCTTTGACCCGGCAGAGGGTTTGCGGCTTTCCAGCCGTGCCGCCGCGCAGGCCAGCCTGGTGCCTGCCATCCGCAGGCCACGCGCCTAAAGCGAAGCCAGCCCCTCCATACCAGTAGATTCAGGGCTGGTTGACAATGCCGCCCGCATCGCCCGCAAGGTACTGGGCGGCATCAACTCCGGTACCGCCGGTGTGGTACGTGCCGTGGGCGATGCCACCGGACTGGACAGCGTTGCCGATTTTGCCCGCGCCTCCGACAGAGCTGGTCAGCGTTTTGCCAACAAGACCCAAGCGGGCAAAACCAGCATTGCCGGCTTTGCGCCCGGATCAGTCGTTCAGGCCTTGCCTGCTGCACTGGAAGATGTTGCAGTGTCCATCGGGAGCCAGATCCCTGCACTCGCCACAGGCAGCCTGCCCGCTTCACTGGCCGTCATGGGCGTGCAGTCTGCGGGTACGCAGTACGGCAAGCTCAAGGATCAAGGCACGGCCGTTTTGCCCGCCCTGGCCAATGCAGCGCTCACAGGTGCGGCAGAAGTCATTGGTGAAAGACTGGGCGGTATGCCTGGAACCATCCGGGCACTTCGGGGTGCATTGGCCGGCAATGCACCGGCCCGGGTGGCCGCAGACATGCTGCGCGCCGGCGTCCGCGATCTCCCAGGAGAACAGCTGACCACCGCCCTGCAGTACGCCACCGATGCTGCCCCCGGTATCGGCTCGAACGAGCAGGCCTCGCTGGCTGACTACCTCGAGCAAGCAAAAAAAACTGCAGTGCAAACCGTCTTGCAAGGCGGGCTGATGACTGGAGGCAATGCCGCGCTGGCAGCAGCGGCAAGGAAGCCTGGTGCCAGGCCGGCGGAGGGACAGCTTCCCCCACCATTGATCGGGCAAGTGGAATCCCCCAGCGATGCCATCAGGCTTGATCGGCCGGCGATTTTGATGAACGAGCCGTCAGCCAAGGCAATAGGCCGTGCGCAAGTGAAGCCGTCTGCCATCCGTGAAGAAACTCCTGCTTTGGGTTCTGGTGCGGTACTGGTTCATGTGGACTCACCATACAGCGCCGTCCTCGTGGATTCACCTGGCTTGGCAGTGATGGATGAGCAAACAAAACCTGATGTTCCCGCCGTATCTTCCACAGGCAACACACAAGCCAAAGACAAGGCTGATGACGGCTTTGTGCGCTCTGGAGAAAAAGGGAATGCTGCAGTGATGACGGCCATTGACCGCGCGGGTACCGGGCCTGCAGTTGACATCAAAGGCAGCGCAGATATGCGATTCCGTGCGCCGGAACAGCAGGACGAGCAGTCAAATGCAATGGACATCCGCGCAAACGGACAGAACCCTCCAGCACCCATCCGCAGGTCAAAAATGGCAGAAGAGCTGGCACAGATGGACATCCGGCTGCTTGCTGGGGGCTTGTATGACCCTGCGGCGCTTTCTCCTCCCGCCCCGGCATCTTCGGGCGATGGAAGGCTGGCGATTTGGTCAGGTGCAACCGGATTAAATCTTGGGGAAAGAAGCAA
>JAZKIK010000105.1:0-6826 GCA_040384925.1 Pseudomonadota bacterium
TCAACGGTGTCAAACAGTTCATCACCAGCGGCAAAAACGGCCATGCTGCCATTGTTATTGCCGTGACTGACAAAAGCGCTGGCAAAAAAGGCATGAGCGCCTTTATGGTGCCAACCAGCGCGCCCGGTTACCAGGTCGCCCGGCTTGAAGACAAACTCGGCCAGCATTCCAGCGACACCGCGCAGATCAATTTTGACGACTGCCGCATTCCCGCTGAAAACATGATTGGTGCTGAAGGCGAGGGTTACCGCATTGCCCTGAGCGCACTGGAAGGCGGGCGCATAGGCATTGCCGCCCAAAGTATAGGCATGGCGCGCAGCGCATTTGAATTTGCCCTCAGTTATGCCAAAGAGCGCCAGAGTTGTGGCACCGCCATCATCAACCACCAGGCCGTGGGTTTTCGCCTGGCCGATTGCGCGATGCAGCTTGAAGCCGCGCGTCAGCTGACCTGGCACGCTGCCAGCCTGCGCGACGCCGGCCTGCCCTGCCTGAAAGAGGCCGCCATGGCCAAACTGTTCGCCAGCGAAATGGCCGAAAAAGTCTGCAGCGCCGCCATCCAGACCCTGGGCGGCTACGGTTATGTCAGCGACTTTCCGGTCGAACGCATTTACCGCGATGTGCGGGTTTGCCAGATTTATGAGGGTACGTCGGACGTGCAGAAGATCATTATTCAACGAGGGCTGTAGCCCCCACGGTCGTTCACTGCGTGTAACTCCCTGCCCCCCGAGGGGGCCGCTGCGGTGGATAAGCGCACCCCCGTTGGGACTCACTTCGTGTAGTCCCCTCCCCCCTTGCAGGGGGCGGTGCCTGCGGCCTGGCGAAGCCAGTTCTGCGGCCCCTGCTTGCGCGAGGCTTTCGTGAGGTTCATGTGGTTGAAAATCAACCACGCAATGGTTGATTTTCAAGCAGCAAATCCCGCGACAATCGCTTTTCTACAAGTGAAAAGTCAAAGTGAGCCCTGAAAACCCCTGCCCCTGCGGCCGTCAGACCGCCGCCAAAAAGCCCCGCCTGTTCAGCGCCTGTTGTGGCCCCTACATCGACAACTTCGCCACCCATCCCGCGCCAGATGCCGAAAGCCTGATGCGTTCGCGTTACAGCGCTTTTGTGTTGCAGCGGGCTGATTACCTGCTGGCGACCTGGCATATTGGCCAGCGGCCGGCTTCTGTCGAGTTTGAGCGGGGTGTCAAATGGCTGGGGCTGGAAGTGCGTTTGTTCCGGCAGCTTGATGCAAGCCATGCCGAGGTCGAATTTGTCGCCCGGCAGAAACCAGCGCTTGGTGCGGCATCACGTTTGCATGAACGCAGCCGCTTTTTGCTTGAGGAAGGCCGTTGGTACTATGTTGACGGAGACCTTTTCTGAGATTTACATCAGGTCAGCCTGTTCCATCAATGCAGCAGGTATGCGTAGTTATTGGGTTTATGAAAACTGGAGCTGGTCTTGAACTTTGAAGCAGTATTGTTTGACTGTGATGGTGTGCTGGTGGACAGCGAAGCCATCACCAATGGTGTGTTGCGTGACATGTTGCAGGAACTGGGCTGGACGCTGACCCTGCAGCAGTGCATGCAGCAGTTTGTTGGCAAGGCCGTCAAGGACGAGGCTGCGACGATTGAAGCGCGCACCGGCCAGCGCCTGACTGATGACTGGATGTTGCAGTTCAGGGCGCGCCGCAATGCCGCACTGGAGCTGAACCTGCTGGCCGTGCCCAATATTCACGGCGCGGTACAGACAATTTTTGACCGGCTTGGCGGCCGCATCGCCTGCGCATCGGGTGCTGACCGCTTCAAGGTCGAGCTGCAACTGCAAAAAACCGGGCTGATGCCGTTTTTTGAAGGCCGTGTGTTCAGCGGCCACGAAATGCCGCGCTCCAAACCCGCACCCGATGTGTACCTGGCAGCCGCTGCCGCGCTGGGTGTGCGGGCCTCGCGTTGCGCAGTGGTTGAAGACACGGTGACGGGAGTGATGGCCGGTGTTGCTGCTGGTGCCAGGGTTTTTGGTTATTGCCCGGCTGACGCTGGTGCAGATGCGGCCGCAGCCCTGATGGCGGTGGGCGCCAGCTCGGTATTTGGCGACATGACCGAATTGCCCGGCCTTTTGGCTGAATTGGCCTGAGCGGCGGATTGGCTGGCTGCCATGCAGACAAACAGGGTCAATCAAAAAAGCTACCGTTTATGGGTGTCGTGGGCGCTGTGCCTGCTGATGACGTTTCTGGCGGGCTGCTCCAGCGTGCGGCCCTGGGTCAATTCACCCTTGCCTGACGGCGTGATTCGGCCCGACCCGGACGTCATCGCATCGCTGGCAGCCAGTGATGAGGACCTGTCCATGATTGTGGCGGTCACACTTTCTGGTGGTGGTGCGCGGGCTTCGGCTTTTGCTTATGGCGTGTTGCAGGCCCTGCACCAGACGCCGATTGCCTGGGGCGGGCGCAATACCACGCTGCTCAACCGTGTAGGTTTTGTCAGTGGTGTGTCGGGCGGCAGCATTTTGGCGGCTTATTACGCTGCTTTTGGCACTGAAACCTTTGAGCGTTTCGAGCCTGAATTCTTGCGCCAGAACTTTCAGGACTCGCTGATCAGCCTGGCCCTCAAACCCGGCAACCTGATTGATTTGTCGTCCCCTTGGTTTGGCCGCAGCCAGTTGCTGGCGCGGCGGCTTGACGAGTTGTACCGTGGCAAAACCTTTGCCGACGTGTGGGCGCGCCCCGGCCACCCGCGTTTGCTGATCTCGGCAACTGATCTGTCGCTGGGCTCAAGTTTTGAGTTTTCGTGGGAGCAGTTTTCACGCATCTGTTCTGATTTATCAACCGTTCCCTTGTCATTTGCAGTTGCCTCGTCTTCAGCCGTGCCGATTGCACTCAGCCCCGTCACGCTGAAAAACTACGCCGGAAGTTGCAAACCCGAAGACGCCGACGCATCCGAAGTGGCCATTGCCCGTGATGCCCAAAAAGAAGGCGAGGGCGACTACCGTGCCCGGCTGCTGCGCTCACAACTCAGTACCTACCAGGACGTCAGGGCGCGCCCCTTTATTCACCTGGTTGATGGGGGTGTGGCCGACAACCTGGGTGTGCGCGGCCTGATCGACAAGTCCATGACCGAAGGCGGCATTCGCCGTGTCATGCGCCAACTGCCCAAGGGTGTGGTGCGCAAGCTGGTGCTGATCACCGTCAACGCCGAGCGTGACCCGTCGGAGCGCATCGACGAGTCAGACAAGGTGCCCAGCACCCTGCAGGTGGTGGATGCCATGCTGTTTGGCACCGGCGCCCGCGCCACCAACGAAACCCTGGGCCTGCTCGGCGACGTGGAACAGCAGTGGAAGCGTGAACTTGGCACTGCCGCCCGCGACGGCCAAAGCGCGTTTGCAGACGACGCACAAGTCCACGTCATCACCGTCAACCTGCGCGACGCCCCCGAAGCCATGGAGCGCAGTCGCCTGCTGCAGATACCCACCGCGTTTTCAATCCCGATTGACGACGTCACCCGACTGATTCAGGCCGGGCGGCATGTGCTGGAGCAGTCAGCCGGTTTTAAAGAGTTGATGTCGAGCTTGCGCCGGCCCGCGCAGGCCCCACCTGCACCGTGATCTGCCGTGATTTCTGAAACCCCCTGCAGGCACTGAACACATCATGGAACAACTCGTCATCTGGCTGGAGCACTATGGCCTGGCCGCTGTTTTTGTGAATATCGGACTGGAGCAGCTGGGTTTGCCGATTCCCGCCTACCCGGTGCTGATTTTGACGGGCGCGCTCAGCCACGCCGGGCGTTATTCGGCGGGTGGTTTGCTGGCTGTTGGTGTGCTCGCCTGCCTGGCCGCCGACACCGTCTGGTACTGGGCCGGGCGGCATTACGGCGGGCGGGTGCTTAAAACCCTGTGCCGCATCTCTATATCGCCAGACTCCTGCGTCAGGCAAACCGAATCGATATTTAGCCGATGGGGTGTCAAGTCCTTGGTGCTGGCCAAGTTCATACCCGGTTTTGCCTCGCTGGCTACGGCCCTGGCGGGTAAAACAGCCGTGCCTTTTGGCCGTTTTATTTTGTTTGATGCCCTGGGTGCAACGCTTTACACCGGGCTGGGCATTGGCATAGGCATGTTTTTTCATGACGCCGTGGCAGACGTCATAAGCGTGCTGGAGCAGATGGGGCGCATCGGGCTGACAGTCGTCATCGTCGGGTTTGCAATTTTTCTGCTCTACAAGGCCTGGCAGCGCCAGCGTTTTCACAAGCAGTTGCGCATGTCGCGCATTTCACCGCTGGAGCTTCACGGCTTGCTGCAGGCAGGCAAGCCGGCCGTGGTGCTGGATGTACGTTCTGAACTGGGCCGTGGCGAAGGCGGTGTCATTCCCGGTGCGCTGGTCTGGTCTGACCTGGACCGCAAGATGGCAACACTGGACATGCCGCCAGACGCGGTCATCGTCGTGTACTGCGCCTGCCCCAATGACGCCTCTGCCGCCATGGTGGCCAGACGCCTGATGGCAGCGGGCTTCAGCAATGTTCGCCCGCTTCATGGAGGCATAGACGCCTGGCAGGCAGCGGGTTTTGCCGTGGCGCATCCGCAGCCTGTGTGAGGTTTTACGGCTGGCCCGCACAAAACATCACTGCGTGCTAAGCTTTCAACCCGACTTTTCTTCACAAACAAAGACTGCGAGACAAAACCATGCCTGGACTTCTGCCCAACGTTGACCCTGATGGCCTGCTTGAATTTTCGGTGGTGTACACCGACCGGGCGCTCAACCACATGTCCAAAAGTTTTCAGGGTGTGATGACGGATATTTCCCGCATCCTGAAAGAAGTGTACAAGGCCCATTCAGCCGTGCTGGTGCCTGGCAGCGGCACCTACGGCATGGAAGCCGTGGCGCGGCAGTTTGCCACTGGCAAACACGTGATGGTGATTCGCAACGGCTGGTTCAGCTATCGCTGGACCCAGATTTTTGACATTGGCAGCATCCCTGCATCACACACCGTGCTCAAGGCCCGCCAGACCAGCCCCGGCGCACAAGCCCCCTGGGCACCGGCACCAATAGCCGAAGTGCAGGCCGCAATCGCAAAGGAAAAACCAGCCCTGGTTTTTGCTCCGCACGTCGAAACCGCCTCCGGCATGATGCTGCCCGACAGCTACCTCAAGGCCGTGGCCGACGCCGTGCATGAGGCAGGCGGGCTGTTTGTGCTCGACTGCATTGCCTCCGGCGCGATGTGGGTGGACATGCAGGCCACCGGCGTAGATGTGCTGATCTCGGCCCCGCAAAAAGGCTGGAGCAGCTCCCCCTGCTGCGCCATGGTCATGCTCAGCGAACGAGCCCGAGCCGCCATCGACGCCACCACCAGCAGCAGTTTTGCCTGCGATTTAAAGAAGTGGCTGCAGATCATGGAAACGTATGAAAAAGGCGGCCACGCCTACCATGCGACATTGCCTACCGACGCACTCACACGCTTGAGCGCCGCCATGAAAGAAACCCAGGCTTACGGTTTCGCCAAGGTCCGAAATGAACAGATCGCCCTGGGCAGCAAGGTACGCAGCCTGTTTGAAAGCCGCGGCCTGCCCAGCGTAGCCGCAGAAGGTTTTAAAGCCCCAGGCGTAGTCGTCAGCTACACCACAGACCCCGACATCCAGTCAGGCAAAAAGTTTCTAGCCGAAGGTTTGCAAACCGCAGCCGGTGTGCCGCTGCAATGCGACGAAGGCGCAGATTTCAAGACCTTCCGTGTCGGCCTGTTCGGACTGGAGAAGTGGCACAACGTGGACAGGACAGTCGATAGCCTGGCTGGAGCGCTGGACCGGATTGGAATAGTTGAAAAAGTTGCCGAAACGGCGTAGTCAAGGGACTGATGTTAAGCACTCCTAATAAAGACGGGAGCAATCAAAAAAGCTTTTCATTGGGAAAGTGTGTTTCGCCTGCATAACATCAACCAAGTAATTTAAATGCCGCTGGCCGGGAGTCGCCCGGCGGCGAGTTACTTTCTTTTGCTTCGCCAAAAGAAAGTAACCAAAGAAAAGGCGACCCGCAGTCTGGGTCCCTACGCTGCGCTCCGGGCAACTTGCGGTGCTCGACTCCAGCGGGGGTCCGCAGAACTCGCCTGCGGCTCAAACAACTGCGGCCCTGATCCCGCTTACGTCTGCGCTCCTCAGCCCAGCCAGGACGGGGCAATCGGGAGCGGGATCGGATTCGGGGAGCAGGACGCGCTTCGCGCGCGTCCTGCGGTCTTGCGCCTCCTCCCTCTGGGAGAAGCTTGGCATGAGGGCACCCGATCTCGATCCCAAATTTCCCCAATGCCCTTCTGTCCGCAGACCGTAGGGGTGCCTTTTCTTTTGCTTACTATGCTTTTGGCGAAACATTGGGAAAGCGCATTTTGCCTGCGTACCATCAGCTAAGGGACTTAAAAATGCGCATGTCGTAGCCAAGTTCCGGCGTCAACTGACAAATTGGGAGCCCTTGACTTGAAATAGTCAGGGGCTTTTCTGTTTCCTCAGTTCGTTCAGGACTTTGGCGACTTTTTCACGATGGGCGTTTCTGTGTGCATGACGCATTGCCACGCGCTGCCGTCCTTGATCCAGGTCGAGCTGTCGTTAACCACCTGCGATGTTGTCTGTGCTTTTTTGTCCCGTGGCGCAACGCTTTGTGTCGCCCTGTAGGTCACCACTGCCGTCGTGTCATTGGGAAAAAGGACTTTCATGTCGTCAAACTTGAATGCGGTGACCACAACAGGGCCATCGTTGGCCATCTTGCGGTATTGCGCACGTGTGAACTCCATGGCCCCATGCTCACTCACCATCACCGCCGGCTCGGTCATGAGTGACGTGGCAGTTTCCGGGTCGTCGTCAACCATTGACTGCCAGAATT
>JAZKIK010000105.1:6836-10689 GCA_040384925.1 Pseudomonadota bacterium
AGGGCTATGATGGTTTGGCTTGTGTTACGCATCTTGCGTCTCCTTCAAAAGAAACCACCTTACTGCGACGCTGGAGTCTCGATTGCCCGACGCTTGTCCGCCTGGCTGTAAGAAATGACTGACGCCATGAACTAGACCGCATAAAAACCTGCGCACGCAGGATTTTTATGATCTGAAACGGTTGATAAGTCATAAATCCTGCAATCACTGGATTTTTATGCAACTCCCCATCAACTCCGTAGCTGATCTGGGCCTGGCACTTCGGGCTTGCCGCAAAACTCGGGCTGGATGCAACAGCCTTTCACCGCATCTACGTACCCGAACCCGTGTACCTCATTGAGCGGTTTGACCAGTTTCAGGATGAGCAGGGCAATACGCAACGACGCCATGTCATTGATGCCTGCCAGCTTCTCAACAAGTCACGCAACTTCAAAAACTCGTCTGCCAATCTGCAAACCCTTGCCGCCTGAATAGAAAAATGCCGCAAGCGCGCCAGCGCAAGGCTGCGCCCGTATCGATGGCTGATGTTAAATGTGCTGATTGGCAACGATGACAACCACCTGAAAAGCATTTCTTTCATGGTCAGCGATCAGGGCATTGAGGTCTCACTACTTTACGACATGTTGTCCACGGCGGTTTACCACATCATTGCTTTTTCCGGTGATCGCTCGGACTGGCCCGCCGTCAACCTCATGATTCAGCTGCCCAACGCTCCGCAGTTTGGAGACCTTACCCGCGAGGCCGTACTGGCCGCAGGCACAGTCCTCGGCCTGCCCCGCATCAGCGAGCGTGAGCTCAACAGAATGAATACCGCCTTGCCTGGGTCGTTGCAGGCCGTGCGCACGGAGATCGAAAATTAAAACGCAGATTACCCCGCATCAATAAGGGCATTTCTGGGTGGCGAGCTGCGGCTGTTGCGCACGATTGAAAGTCTGGTGCTGCCGTTCATGCTTGAGCGGGTGAGGGTGTAGCGTAGAAGTCATCCGTGTGGAAGACGGTGTACTTTTGCTGCTCTTCAAATGACATGACTTTGGCTGTTTTATATGCGGTGCAGTGAAGCGCCTTCTTCCTGAAGCTGCCAGTGCAATGAGTGGGCAGCATGTTCGGCGCTGCCGTCAAAGTCTTTGCATTGACTTCGCCGCGCTGACCTGGGTCCGGCGTTGCTGTTCACCCGGCCAGTCGCTGCCTGCACATGGCGCGCGACGCTGAGTCCCCCCGGACATTTCCAAACAAGATGCCATGCATCACTGAAATTCGTTCGACACGGCAGGGTTTGATTTTTACCATCCACCCATCTACATAACGAAAGGGGGACAACATGTATCCATCTCGCAGGAGTGTTCTTGCGCAACTTGCTTGCACTGTCGCTTTGACGCCGGCATGGGTGGGTGCGCAGCTTGGCGAGCAGCCCATCAAGCTCATTGTTCCGCTGCCACCTGGTTCTGGTGGCGACAACATCGCCCGTATCCTGGTTCAGCCGCTGCGCGAATTGCTGAAGCAGACCATACTGGTAGAGAACCGCCCTGGCGGCGACATGATGATTGCCGCGTCCCTCGCGGCGAAGGCACCTGCAGACGGGTGTACGCTGTTACTTGCCCATATGTCCACCATGGTGCTCAATCCGCTGGCGTATGCCAGCGTGAACTACGACGCCAAAAAGGATTTCCGGCCTATCGGAAAGATCAGTGAGAGCACTGCGGTGGTGGTGGTCAACCCCTCTGTTCCCGCCAGGACCATGAGCGAGTTCGTGAGCTACGTGCGCGAGAACCCGGGCAAAGTCTCTTACGGCACTGCAATCCTCATGGTTCAGGTGTCAGGCGAGCAACTGGTGCATACGCGCCGCCTGCAAATGACGCGTGTCCCCTACAAGGGCGGCGCGCAGGTGATGCAGGACACCGTGGCGCGGCACATTGACATGTCGATCGCGGACGCGTCGTCCTATATCGCCTTGATTCGCGCCGGCAAGCTGCATCCACTTGTCACGACAGGCCCGCAGCGTAATCCGCTGCTGCCGGACGTGCCTACTGCGCGTGAGGCAGGCTTCCCCGAAATGGAAGTCAGCGGATGGTGGGGCCTTTTTGCGCCCGCCAAAACACCAAGAGGCGTGACAGATCGTGTCAGCGCCGCTTTGCAGACCACTTTGGCCATGCCGGAGGTTATCAAGCAATTGCGTGCCATTGGGGCCCAGCCACAAGCTCAGTCGGGTGACGCGTTGGGCAAGGAAATGCTTCGTCAGTCCGAGCAGTGGGGCGAGGCGTTCCGGACGCTGAAGATCAGGATTACTGAATAGTTTGGTCCCCTTCGACTTGCAAATTTCCGGAAACGGCCATTCCTCTCACCCAACAAACGATTGACTCAAAATGAAAGCTGTACGCTTTGAAACGCACGGGGAGCCCGAGGTCCTGTCCTATGGTGACTATGAGCTGCCCGAGGTAGGCCCTCAGGACGTCATGGTCCGCGTGCTCGCTACGACAGTCTCCCGGTGGGACATCAAATACCGTGTGGGCGGTACGAAATTCATGTTGCCCGGGCGAAAGAAGTTTCCATTGCCCATGCAGCCAGGCCGTGATGCTGCGGGTGTTGTGGAAGCAGTGGGCAATCGGGTCACCGCTTTCCGTCCCGGGGATCGTGTCGTGGGGCTTGTGCATCCCGCAAACCCGATGTCGCCGCTGACCATTCGGGGCTTGGGCAATCTGTCTGGTGATATTGACTATCCAGGCCACACCATGTGTGGGGGTAACGCGCAGTTTGTTGCACGGCCTGAATCGTATTGGCTGCCGCTTCCTGAGGGCGTTGACCCTGCGGATGCAGCTGCAGCGATGTGGTCTTATGCAACATCGCACCGCATTCTTAACGATCGCCTGCAGGCCCGCGCGGGAGACACCGTGTTTGTTGTTGGTGGTTCTGGCGGCATGGGGTCTGCCACGCTGGACCTTGCCAGGCTGATGGGTGTGCGCATCGTTGCAGTGACACGTTCGGCCAGGAAGGTGGACTTTTTAAGATCCTGCGGAGCGGCCGAAGTTGTCGTATTGCCAGCAGAAGATGCTTGTCCGGTTATACGCGCGGCGGCCGATCCATTGGGTCTGGATGGTGCGGTTGACTACAGCGGCGACCCGGAAATGCTCCGGCTGTGCGTTGATATCCTGCGTCCTGGCGGTACCCTCGTCGTCCTGGCGGGGGAGGCTTCTGCAGAACCCCTGCCCATTACCGCTGCGGACTGTGTTCGTCTTGAGCTCAATATCTGCGGCGCACGTGCATCCACCTTGAATGACCAGCGCGTGGTGCTCGGACTTCTTGCGCGGGGTCTCATCAAGCCTTCTATTGACCGGATCATGCCGCTGTCAGAAGTTCGGGCTGCGCATCGCTTGCTGGATACCGGGCATGTTGCGGGCCGTATTGTGCTTGACCCCTGGGCGTAGTCCCCGAGGCCGCAGCACTTGCTTGATGGGCTTGGCCGTCTTCAACAACCAATCCTTTGCGCGCTCAAACCGCACCTTGAGCTGTTGCCGCGAGGTGTATTCTTCCTGAAGCTGGCAGTGCAGGGAACGGGCGGCATGTTCAAGGCTGCGGCAATGGTTTCGGCCTTGTGGGTCAAGACAAGTGGATTGGCCTGTGCCTGTCGCACTTGTTCTAACAGCAGCCGGTCGCGGCGGTATTGCAAAACGGTCAGGGGCAGGGCGCAATGCAGCATTTGTTGCAGGGCTTTTTCGTCACGGCGCAGGTGCAAAGCCAGGTAACGGGCGTCAAACCTGGTGTCTGCCTTTTCAATCGTGGCAACCCTGCGAAGGGCTGAAAGCCGTTCGGGTGCAAGCCTACTCAAGGCGCGCCATGCGCCCTTGAACTCGTCAATGCG
>JAZKIK010000106.1:0-2086 GCA_040384925.1 Pseudomonadota bacterium
CATGCAATTGCTGCCCGCCTGGTGGGTGGTGGAACGGGTTTTTGCCACGCGGCAGATGTAATACGCTTGGCTTACAGGTTTAATGCAGCCATGAACCCCGTTTTACCCTTCAGGCTGGCTTCAAAGTCCATCACACAACTGGCGCTCGCCTCTGTTGTTCTGGCTGGCCTGGCACCGCTGCAAGCCGCTGGGGAAACACCAGTTGCGCCTGCGCATCCGATCGTTGGCAGCTGGAGCTGGCAGGTGTTTGGCGGGACTTGCCGTGAAAGCCTGCAGTACCGGGCCAATGGCAGCATGCGCGCCAGCAGTGGTGAAGCCCTGACAGCGTGGACCTATCACATCAGCGCCACCGCTGGCCCCAAAGGTTTTTACAAAATTGTGGAAACCACGACTGAAACCAATGGCAGGGCCGATTGTTCAGGCGATGTGGTGCCGGACGACAATATTGCCCACATCCGGTACATACAGTTCAGCCCGGCGCGTGATCAACTGATTGTGTGTCGTGATGAGTCGCTGACAGCCTGTTTTGGACCTTTGACCCGGGCAGTCCTGCCCTAAAGCGACGACCAGCGGGTGGTTGAAGTCGAGCAAAAATCGAGCAATTGCTCAAGCTCGTTGGATTTGTCAAACACTGCGTCCGAGCCCAGCTCGGCGCAGCGCCTGCGGATGTCGTCGGTGGCGTAGTTGGTCAGCACCACCACCTTCTGGTCGTTGTTGCGGTTCTGGCAACCCTTGAGCACACCCAGGCCGCTGCCTTCCTTTAAAAACAGATCGACGATGGCCAGTTGCCAGTCACCGTTGTTGGCTGACAGCCAGCGACTGGCTTCATTTTCGGTCTCGGCAAATCCAACCACTTTGACGGGGGCAATTTCTTCCAGCGTGGAGATCAGGTTTTCACGAATGGTGGCGCTGTCTTCGACGATGTAAGTGATGAGAGCCATGAGATATTTGCGTTTTTTTAAATAAAGTAAGCACTTGAAAATACCACACCACATGTCAAAAGACGTAGCTTGCTGGCCGCATGCCGTGTAGGAGAAAAGCCTGTGCGTCGAGGGCGCTAGACTTGCCGTCTTCTACTCATCCAGGAAATCTTCATGCAAACAACAATCCGCCACTGTCGTACCGTCATTTTGGGCCTTGCCGCGCTGGCCAGTCTGACTCTTGCACCTGCAGTCTGGGCACAATCAGACGCAGCAGCCGCTGCCGCCAAGGAAGCTGGTGCCGTGGTGACCAAAAGTGGCCTGGTCTACCGTTCGCTAAAAGACGGCACCGGCAGCAGCCCGGCGGCGACCGACAAGGTCAAGGTTCATTACAAAGGCACCTTTCCGGACGGCAAGGAGTTTGACAGCTCCTACAAACGCAACGAGCCGACCGAATTCCCCCTGAACCGCGTGATTCCGTGCTGGACTGAAGGGGTGCAGCTGATGAAGGTAGGCGGCAAGGCCAGACTGACCTGCCCGCCTGCGATTGCCTATGGCGAGCGTGGCGCGGGTGGTGTGATTCCCCCAAACGCGACACTGCATTTTGAAATCGAGTTGCTGGCCATTAACGGCAAATAAGCCAAAAACAAGGCAAAATAAACGCTGAACTGGCAGTCCCCAGCTCAGCGCGGTTTTATTTGCGAACCGTCGGTGGTGCCGATGCCGTGGCTGCCGTGGCTGCCGATACCGCAATACTTGCCAGTTGCGGCACCACCAGCCGGCTGTCGGTGATCTGGCAGTCGGTGGAATTGCCAAACACCATATGCCCGCCCGGGAATGCATTTGGCAGACGCTGATGAATCTGGTAGGTCATGTCTATGGGTGGTTCATAACCTGAATAAACCACCTGATTCGCGCTGTTGTAAACCGTGTAGCAAGCCAGGGCAGGTGTGGCAGCCAGTGCGCATGCGCAAATAGCCAGGGCGTATTTCAGATTCAGCATGTTGTTTCCTGATGCAGATTGGATTGAGGGATTGGGCAGCAGCTCGGCCTATTGTCCATGCGCCGGGCGTAGATCTCAAGGCGTTTGCAGAAAGCATGCCCGGCAAGGCCTTGGCCGTCAAGCCGGGCGGTTTTCAAGTCGAGCAAAACGCTCAGATTACCAG
>JAZKIK010000107.1:0-1488 GCA_040384925.1 Pseudomonadota bacterium
ACCAGTGCGGTGACAACGCCCATGAGCAACCTGAAGATCAGTGCGGGCTCGACGAAGCCTGCGGGTGACTGGTAATGGGCTGGCTTGAGCAACTGCGCCCGGCGAGCTTTCGGGGTGTGCCTTTTCAGGTGCACACGATTGAGGAAACGGGTGGGGACAACATTGTGTTGCGTGAGTACCCGTTTCAGGACTTGCCGACTGTGTTTCGCATGGGTGAAGGTGTTAAGGACATCAAGTTTTCGGCGTATGTGATTGGTGATGACTACATTGAGCAGCGAGAAGCCTTGAAAGAGGCGCTGACCGGTGAGGGGATGCTGATGCACCCGACTGGCGGGGCGATGCAGGTGTATGTGGTTGGCCGGTACAGCGTGAAGGAAGCGCCGACCGATGAAGGCGGCATGGCGCGGTTTGAGCTGACGTTTGTGCGGGCTGATGCGCGGCGCTACCCGGTCGGTGTGGCGAACACGGGGAGCCAGGCGGGCAGCGCAGCGGCGGCTGCGTCGGCTGCTGCACAGGAGCAATTTGCTGTTGGGTTTAAAACGGCTGGTTTGCCGGGCTGGGTGGGTGTGCGGGTGTTGGCTAATCTGAATGCTGCGCTGGATGGGGTCTGGGGGCAGCTGAAGGCTGTGCAGCTTGGGGTGAGTGACTTCAGCAATCAGTTGATTGGGGGCTACCAGGCTTTGCGGACGAACCTGAATGAGCTGGTGAGTACGCCGAGGGCGCTGGCGGGTGAGATTGCGATGCTGTTTGAGTTGCCGAGCGAGATTGATGGGGCGCTGGCACGGGACTTTCAAAACGCGTTTGCGTGGGCTTTTGACTTGTCTTCAAAACAGGACAGATCTGACTTTGAAACTGTTGTGATACCGGCATCTGCCAGCAGCGGGCATGCTGGTGTGGGTGATGCTGGGTTGGTGATTTATGGAGCCGGTGCTGGTGAGGCGCTGGGGCTGGGTGGGCCTGCGCGGGTGCAGCTTGACCAGATGACTGCGGTGTGTGACCAGCTGTTTGAGACGCTGGCTGTGTGTGGGTATGTGCAGGCGGCTGCAGTGCTTGAGCTGACGGACTATGACGAGGCGCTGATCATGCGGCGGGCGGTGAATGACCAGTGCACACGGCTGCTGGCCGAAGCATCGACACAGGCGGCACCGGTTGCGCTGACGGCCACAAGCTGGCATGGGGCTGTGCAGCAGCTGCAGACGGCGGCGCTGGCTGACTTGCAGGCGAGGAGCCGGGACCTGGTGCGCTTGACGACTTACACGCCGCAGGCCTGGGAGCCGGTGTGGGTGGTGAGTTACAAGCTTTTTGGCACGGCGGATTGGGCTGATGAGATTTTGACGATGAACCCGCACATTGAGCACGCGTTGCTTGTGCCGCCTGGGCGGTCTTTGCGCATAGTGAGGCATGACTGATGGCTGAACGTTTTACCCGTGACGAGGCAAAGATTGTGGTGATGGTGGGTGGCCGGGACTATGAGGGCTGGCTGCAGAG
>JAZKIK010000107.1:1498-3847 GCA_040384925.1 Pseudomonadota bacterium
AGTGAGGTGAGTCGGTCGATTGAGGCGTTAGCGGGCACTTTTTCAATCCCGGTTTCGCTGATTCCGGGGAATGCGCCTGCCATTGCGCGTGGGGAGTCGGTGCAGGTGAAGATTGGTGGGAAGGTGCTGATTGATGGGTTTGTGTTGAGCGCGGAGCCGTTTTACAGCAAGGATGACTGTGGGATGCGGATTGTGGGGCGGGACCGGGCGGGTGACCTGATACGGAGTTCTGCTGTGCACCTGGGTGGGCAGTGGCGCAATGCGCGTGTTGACGCGATCGTGAAGGACTTGGTGAGGCCGTTTGGGTTGGAGGTGTTTGTGGATACGGAGCTGGGTGCGCCGCTGCAGGACTTCAAGATTGCGCATGGGGAGCGAGTGCTGGACACGATGGCGCGGGCGGCGAGGCTGCGGGGTGTGCTGGTGACGACGACGACGGATGCTGATGAGTTTGGTGGGCGGCCTGCGGGGCAGATTTGGCTGACGAGGGCAGGCAAAAAGAAGTTCAAGGGGGAGATCAGGCGGGGGATGAATGTGATCAGCATGGAGGGGATTGGGACGGATGAGAACCGGCATTCGTCCTATACGGCTTATGGCCAGTCGAACACTGTTGCGGATTTTGAGCGGGCGCGGGGGCTGAAGGCGAAGGCGGTGGACGGTGAGATCAAGCGGTATTGCCCGCTGGTGATCAATGCGGATGGGAACACGACTGAGGGGGAGATTCAGGCGCTGGTTGACCATACTTTGCGGGTGCGGCGTGGGCATGCGTTTGGCTTCAGGTACACGGTGGAGGGCTGGACTTATGGGGGTGAGCCCTGGCCGCTGAATCAGCGGGTGCCGATTTATGACGATATTGCGGGGCTGGATGGGGCTGAGTGGCTGATTTGTGATGTGCGGCAGCATTGCACTTTGCGTGAGGGTGACGTGACTGATTTGACTGTTCGGCCTGTTGAAGCCTATGACACTGCGCCGCTTAAAACCAAGGTGAAGCGCCGGAACTTTGGGAACAAGGGGAATACGACGAACCACACTCGCGGGCCGAGTGACGGTGCCCAGGGCGGTGTGCGGTGAGTACGCCTTCCATCTTTTTACGCCGGGCGCGCATGCGCAGCCTGAAGGAGGGGCTCGTGCAGACGGTGCGGACTGAGGCTACCGAAAATGATGCGAAGGATGACGTTGAGCGGATGCAGGACTATGGTTTTGCGGGCAATCCGGTTAGCGGGCAAGGCTTGGTCTTGACCATCAATGGGACGGCTGTAGTACTGCGGCTGGACAGGCTTGACAACAGACCCAACCTTGCGCCGCTTGAAGTTTGTTTGTGGCATGACGAGGGGCACAACGTGACTTTGCGCGCTGGCAAGGTGGTTGAAGCGAACTGCGACACTTTCCGAGTGAATGCGACCGTCAAGGTGGAACTGAATACGCCGCTTGTGGCCGCGTCGGCTGCGATGACGGCGCAGGGCCGGGTTACTGGCGTTGTTGGGGTGACTGCTGCGGGCAAGGCGCTGGAAGCACATAACCACCCTGACCTGACTTCTGGCGGGAACACGGGGCCGAATAACTAGCCTTTGGTGAAACGCTTCACCAAGACCGGGCGCACCATAAACCGGAAACTGGCGGCATCATGTTTGATGTTGCCACCCGACCCCAACCCAACACTGCGAGCGCTGCTGCCGTTTTTGGCGTGCCGTTTGACTGGCGGCTGACGCGGCCTGCAGCGGCCAGCTCTTACCCTTTCACAGACTTCAGCGACCCGAGTGGGACGCCGCAGCACTATGCCGAGGTGCTGGCGACCTATGCGCTGCAGCTTGAGGACACGCTGCAGACGGCGGTGATTCTTTCGCTTTTCACGGACAAGCGGGCTGGGCCTGATGACAAGCTGCCTCTGAATGAAACCAACCGGCGTGGCTGGGTTGGCGATGAGTTCATGGCTGGCGACGTCGACCAGCAGGATGACTGGGGGACTCTGCTGTGGCTTTGTTACCTGGGCAAAGTGACTGTGGATGTTGCGGACTTTGCTGCTTTCACGGCGAAAGAAGGCTTGCAGTGGATGGTTCGGGATGGCATTGCGAGCCGGGTTGAGGTGACGGCGCAATGGGTGGGGGCTGCAGCTGACCGGCTGGCTGTGAGGCCACAGATTTACCAGCCTGGCAAGACTAGCCCGGTGTATGACCAGCTTTGGGGCACAACTGTGCGGAGGTTTGCGCAATGACTCTGCTTAATGTGCCGATTCCCTCAATTTCAGAGGCTACTGAGAACGCGGCGAGGCTGCTGCAGCAGAGCCTGGCGCAGGCTGCGCAGACGGCTGACCCGGCCTCGATGAATTCGGTCGACCTGGAGCTGGCGCGGTCG
>JAZKIK010000108.1:0-813 GCA_040384925.1 Pseudomonadota bacterium
GTGTGGCTTGCCACACGGCGCTCCGAACGCCTTGCACTGCATCCCGTCAGCACCTCCAAAAACGGGACATTGACAATTTCCGCCTCCCTAAGGCATTAAACTGCGCCAGCAGCAAGCAGCAAATCAATCGAGCTTGAGAGATAACCCAGGAGCAAAGAGTCATGAAGGGAATGCTGGATTTTCTTGAAAAAGCGGGGCTGGTCAAAAAGGACGCACCTGCCGAGCTGCCTCCGGCAGATGATCTGGTGTTTGAGATGCCGGTTTCTGCAGCGCCGCCGCCAGCAGCCCAGACAGCGTCGGCACCGGACACATCAGGCGCAAGCGCTACTGCCGACCAGGTGGAAGGCGCGCCCCTCAAGCTTGATGAAATTTATGCGCGTGAAGGCGTGGCTGCGTCCCTGTATCCGGCAGAACGGCTGTTGAGGCTGCTTGACGGACTCAGTGCCATGGATGAAAACACACGCAATATGGCCATCAGGGCAATGGATGCGGCTGACGAATCGTGGTCAATTGAAGACCCGCTGGCGGATGCCCATGCCAAGCTGGCGGCGCTGGCCTCCCACGCACAGCAGCTGCAGTCCAGTCTGCAACAGCTGGAGGCCCAGACGCAAAACCGGCTTGACGCCCTGCGTGCCGCGCAGGACAAACGGGTTGGCGACATTCGCAAACAGATCAGCGAGCTTGAAGCACTGGCCGCGCGCGAAACGGCGCGTGGCACCCAGGAATGCGAGCAGCAGGAGGCACTATTGAACACTGCCAGAAACACCGCAGCACGAGACCTGCGTGAAATTGCCCAGCTAAGCCAGCGCCTGC
>JAZKIK010000108.1:823-7240 GCA_040384925.1 Pseudomonadota bacterium
GGCAACTACAGCGTCTGCTAAGGTGAGCACCTGAATATGGCAAGTTTGACAACACTCTCAAAAACACTGATTGCCCTGGTGGTGGTCGGCGCTGTGGCTTCGGTCGTCTGGCATGTGGGTTTGAAAGACCGCTTTGGTGGCGATGTTGGCGGCAATGTGGCCGCTGGCAGCACAAGCCAGCAGACTGCACCAGTTGCTGCGCCGCCTGAGCCGGCAGTGCCTGCAGCGCCTGTGGCTGTGACGCCCGAGCCTGTTGCCCCTGCTCCGCCAGTTGTTGCACCGCCTTCGCCGGGCGGCAACACAAGTTCATCCCGACTCTCGCCTGCTGAAAGCGCCGAGGCCGGGCGCAAGTTCATGGCCAGCGGCCAGTTTGACCAGGCCAGGGTGCATCTTGAACAGGCGGTGCAGGGCGGTGACGGTTCGGCAGCCTGTTTGCTGGGCGAAATGACGCTGAAAGGCCAGGGCGGTTTGCAGGCCAACCAGGACAAGGCGGCGGCCTTGTTTCGTCTGGCGCAGTCCAAAAACCTGATCTGTTTTGCGTCCGGCGGCTAGTTTTGCGTCAGCCTGACTTGTTGACTTTTAGGAAATGCCATGAAATTCAGTATTTTTGCAGCAGCTTTGCTGGTCGGCAGCGGCCTGACGGCGACCGTTGCACAGGCCCAGGGTTTTGTTTTTGGCTCCGGCGCGCAACCCGCAGCGCCCGCTGCTGCTGCGCCAGCAGCCGGTGCCCGCAATGCCAAGGTCGAAACGGCACAGCGCCTGCTGGCGCGTCTGGGTCTGCTGCGTGAAACACCCAGTGGCAACCTGACACCGGCCACGCAGGAGGCGATTCGCAGTTTTGCGGCGCAGCAAGGCCTGGCTGCGGGTACGCAGGTGAACGATGCCTTGCTCAACTCATTGCGCCGCGTGATCTGGCAAACCCAGAACTGGGCCAGTGGCAATTACAAGGGCCGTGAAAAGCTGGTGGATGCCCAGGGCTTGCGCGAGGCGCAGATTCTGCTGGGCAAGCTGGGTTTTAACGCCGGGCCGCTCGACGGTACTTTTGGCCCGCAAACCCAGGTGGCAACCGAGGCTTTTCAGGAGTCGCAGGCCGTGTCGGTTGACGGCCTGATCACCGCCACCGTGCTGATGAATCTGCGCCGCGCCGTCAACGGTGTGGGTGCTGCTGCACGTGACACGGTGCGGGTGCTGAACTGGCCCGACTATATCGATGCCAGCGTGCTGCAGGACTTTGAAAAAGAACACAACATCCGCGTCATCTACGACATTTACGCGAGTAATGACGATCTGCAGACCAGACTCAAGTCCGGCGCAGCGCCTTATGACGTGGTGTTTCCTACCGCCAACACGGTGCCAGCCATGGCCGCCAAGGGCTTGCTCGGCAAGATCGACAAGGCCAGCCTGAAAAACCTGGGCAATATCGACCCGCGTGTGGATGCCACCCTGCGCGCCTGGGACAAGGACGGCAGCTACAGCCTGCCTTACATGTGGTACACGGTAGGCATTGCCTGGAACCCCAAACTGACGGCACGCGCCTATCCCGGCCATGCCATGGATTCACTCAACAACGTCTTTGACCTGGAAACCGCCAAGCGTTTTCAGTCCTGTGGTGTTGGCATCGTCGATTCCGCGTCAGATGTGGTGCCCATGGCCGCGCTGGCTGGCGGGCAGGCCAAATGGGAAGGCAAAAAGTCGCTGGACGCAGCCTCGCAGGTGCTGAATCGTCTGGCCGGTGTGGTCAAGGTGATCCCGACTGACCAGTACATCGACGCGCTGGCCAGCGGCAAACTGTGTGTGGCCATCGGTTTTTCAGGTGACGCCGTGCAGGCCCAGGCCAAATCACGCGGGGCCGTTGAATACCGCGTGCCCGCTGAAGGTGGCCTGCTGGCGATTGATGCCATGGCCGTGCCCGCCAACGCCAAAAACCGGCGCGAGGCGCATCTGTTTATCGACTACCTGATGCGACCCCAGGTGATTGCCAAAATCTCCAATACCGTCGGTTTTGCCAATGCCAATCTCAAGGCCGGTGAGTTCATGAACGAAAGCATCAAGTCCAACCCGGCCGTGGTGCCCAGCGTGGCCTCATTGAGCCGGTCGTCACCGATTCCTATCCTGTCTGATTCAGACCAGCAGGAAATCACGCGCATCTGGGCGCGGTTTTCAAAATAATTTTTATTTTTTGAGTGCCACGCCTCATGCCCGCTTACCGATTTATGCAGAGCATCCCTGGCTCAAGGAGCAAGTGTTGACGAGTCGTGATGCTGACAAAAAGCCGTCCTACATGGCGGCGTTTTTTGGCCACCCCGTCAACAAGGCAGCCATGCTGGCCAGCGCCTGTGCGGCGACGTTTGCCTCTATTCCTTATGGCTGGACCGGCCTGGTGCTGGTGGGTGTGGTAGCGCTGGGCGTTGAAATTCTGGCTGCGCTGGCGATACCTGACCTGCCTTCGTTTCGCGCCAGTGTGGACAGTCAGCGCCACCGGCAGAGCATGGCAGAGCGAAAAGAGCGCCTGGTCAGGGAACTCCAGCGTGAAGGTGAAAAAACCGCCCTGGCCAGTTACGAGCAGATGTGCAGGCGAGTTGAATCGCTTTATGAGACTGCAGGCGACGCCAAAACCACACTGACCCGGCAGGACGTCGAAAAGCTGGAAGACCTGACGGTGGACTATCTGGGCCTGTGCGTGGTCAATTTTTCGCTCAGGCAGCGCAAAACCCAGGTCAATGAAGACACGGTGATCAAACGCATCTCGTCCATCAGGGCTCAACTGGACAGTGGCAAGCTGCCCGACGAAGAAGCCCGCCAGCTGCACAGCGCCCTGCGTGAATACACCGAGGTCTTGCAGCGAGCCCGGCGGCTGGCCATACGCAGCAGCACACTTGAAGCCACCTTGCTGGCCATGCCCGACAAGATGGAGGAGGTCTATCAACTGGTGATTGCGGCCCCGTATTCAACGGACATGGCCAATCGCCTGGGTGATTCACTCTCGCGCCTCAAACTGGCTGAGGATGTGGCTGCCGAACTTGATGGCCCGCTGGGTTTTGATGTTGCCGAAGCCGCGTATCCGGCAGCTGTTGCGTCAAAAACAGCCGCTGCCAGCCTGCAGGCCGCCCAGGCGGCAAAGCGCGCAGGCAATACTGCCAGGCATTGATGAACAACTGACATGAATCTTTAAAACCGTCCGCAAGCTGTATCAACCATCCACCCAAGCAACAAGGAGCAACCATGGCCAACAACGCAATCTTCGCCCGGCTTACCAATCTATGGACCGGATTCATCTCTTTGTGGGTGTCTGACATCGAAAAAGAGCACCCCGAAATCGCCTACCAGAACGCGATTGCCTCGATGATCCAGAAATACACGCAGCTCAAGGCGGCCACAGGCGCCATCATTGCGCGGCGGCAGGAAATCACCAGCCGGCTGGAGTCCCAGCAGCGCGAGCTGGCCGGCATCACCACCGATCTGGAAGCAGCCATGGCCACCGGCCAGGACGATCTGGCTGTCGTGCTGATTCAAAAGAAAAATGCGCTTGATGCCTCCCTGGCCGAGCTGCGTGCCGATGCGGACCAGGCCACCGCCGACTCTGACAACGCAAAAGACTCGCTGATGCAGGTCAAGACCGAAATCGACAAGCTCAAGGCTGAAAAAGAACGCATGCTGGCCCAGATGCACAGCGCGCAGGCGCGGCTCAAGATTCAGGGCCAGCTGGACGGCCTGTCGGTGGATGCCGAAGTACAGGCACTGGGTGCTGTGCGTGACCACATCAAGGGCCAGGTCGCACAGGCCAGCCTGGGTGCCGAATTGCAGAACTCTGACCTCGACGTGCGTCTGGCCAAACTGCGCCAGAGCAGTGGCAGCGTGACGGCCAAGGCCCAGCTCGAAGCCATGAAACAGGCCAGGGCCGCCGCTGCCCAGTCTGCCACTGTCAAAACCCTCTAGCCCGGCCTGCGCCCGTGACTGCCATCGCCGCTACTGCTGCACGTACCAGCCTGCCGGGCTGGGCCGAAACCCTGAGGCAGAAATACCTGGCCGGTGAAGCCTCGACCTTCGTGCTTTACCGCAATGTGTTTGACAACTTTCTGGTCGGCAACACCTTGCATGGCCTGCAGTCCTTTCTGGTTGACGAGTTGTTCAAGGACACAAAAAAACATGTGTTTGAAGTCAGCCTGGAGCGCGGCATACGCACCCTGCGAGGCAATCTGGCCGCCAGGCTGCTGGCCACCGATACCGACGAGCTGGAGCCGCCGCCGCTGCTGACATCGCTGCACGCGCTGGAAAAACAGATGCGCAGCGACTCTTCGGTCGCGCTGATCGTGCCTTATGCAGACGCGCTGCTGCCAGCCGGTGACGTCAGTTTCATGTCGCACCAGGACAGGCAGACCTATCTGGTGTTTCACCGCTGGTCACTCGACCGGGCCCTGACCACCGGCGACAACATCACGATCCTGATCACTGAATCACTGAACGCCATCAACCCCGGTTTGTTGACCAACCCGAAAGTCTCGGCGATAGAAATCCCCATGCCCGACCTGGCCCTGCGCCGCCAGGTGATTGCTTTTTATGCACCCAGGCTGAGCGCCCAGCAGCTTGATGTTTTTTCAGAACGCACAGGCGGCCTGCGCACGGTGCAACTGGCCAGCATCATGCGCAATCCCGATGGCCACGGTTTGAGCGAGGCAGAGCGGCGCCAGCTGATTTTGCAACTGCTGCAAGGCTCGCCCGAGGCTGAACAGCGCGCCAACACCCTGGCCAGCATCACCGCAGGCATGACACCGGATGAAATCACCAAGCTGATAGAACCCGGCAAGACCCTGCCTGCCAGCGATGCAAACCAGGAAGTGCTCAAGATCATTCACACCCGCAAACGCGAAATGATCGAAAAGGAGTGCGCCGGCCTGATTGAATTCATAGAACCAAAACACGGCCTGTCTGCCGTGGGCGGGCATGAACACATCAAACACGAGCTTCTGGCCATCGCCAAAAACCTCAAGGCCGGGGAAACCACGCTGACGCCCATGGGCCTGCTGGCCGTTGGCCCCATGGGTTCGGGCAAAACCTTTGTCATCAAGGCTTTTCTGAAAGAAGCCGGGCTGTCAGCCGTGGCCCTGAAAAACTTCAGGTCCAAATGGGTAGGCTCGACCGAAGCCAACCTGGAGCGTGTGCTGGCCACCGTCAAGGCCATGGGACCGATTGCCGTCATCATTGACGAAGGCGACCGCAGTTTTGGCGCTGGTGGCGGCGGCGATGACGGGGGTGATGGCGGAACCAGCTCGCGTGTGATTGCCAGGCTGAAGGAGTTCATGGCGGACACCGAAAACCGTGGCCAGGTGCTGTTTGTGATGCTGACCAACCGTCCCGACAAACTGGACACCGACATCAAGCGCCCAGGCCGGCTGGATCGCAAGATCCCCTTCTTTTATTGCGACACCGCAGCCGAGCGCCTGCAGGTGCTGCAGGCCGTGCTGTCGCGTTACGGCGAAAAGTGCGAGGCCCCGCAGGATGAGTTGCTGGTGATTTGTGAAGGCCTGGCCGGTTATTCAAATGCCGACATCGAGGCGCTGGCGCTGCTGTCGGTCGAGTTTGCCCGCAACCAGCAGTCGGCCCTGAATGCGGCGGTGCTGCAGCAGGCCGTGCAGGACTTCATGCCGCCACAGGAGCGCGACATGATCGAGTTCATGGAACTGCTGGCGGTGTCGGAAACCTCGCGCCGTTCGATGTTGCCCAAACGTTACCGCGACATGAGTGTGCAGGACATCCAGAGTCAGCTGATGCAGGCCAAACGCCGCGCGCTGATGCATTGATTGATTCATTATTCATTGATTGTTCATTTCAGAATTTTTCAGGAGACTCCCATGAAAGACCAGACCCTCAGCTCCGGGCAGGTGTTGCAACTGACCCGCGCCATGCTTTCCGTTGCCCTGGTGGACGGCTTGCAAGACGCCGAAAGCGCCTTGATCAGTCAGTTCTACCAGTCATCCAGCAGTGCCGGTATGCCCGCAGCCGAAGCTGTGCTGGCCAGTACGGCAACGGCTTTCAAGCTTGAAGAACTGGCCGGCAGCGACGCTGCGTTTGCCGATACCCTGGTGTTGATGTGCCTGATGACTGCTTATGCTGATGGCCATATGAGTGATACCGAGCGTGAGCATGTTCAGCTGATTGCTGATGCTGCGGGGGTGGATGCTGTGCGGTTTGAGGGGCACCTGGCGCAGGTCAGGGATGAGTTGACGGCGGCGCTGTCGCATTTGCCGGATGCGGGGTCGGTTGCTGCTGTTGTTCGGGAGATGTAGTTTTTTTGTTTTTTGAGTAATGTTTTTGTTCTGTGGCGTTTGTGGCGGTTTTTAATGACTTTCTTTTGGTGATTTGACGCTGCTGGCCGGGAGTCGCCCGGCGGCGAGTCACTTTCTTTTGCTTCGCCAAAAG
>JAZKIK010000109.1:0-2655 GCA_040384925.1 Pseudomonadota bacterium
GTGCCCGAGGGTGTGGGATTTGAGCCGCTGATGACCTTGTATCTGACCGATTTGCTGCCACCGGACGAAATCAAACGTGCCAGGGACGCCGGTGTGGTTGCAGCCAAACTTTATCCGGCGGGCGCCACCACCAACAGCGACGCCGGTGTTACCGACTTGCGCAAGACCTACAAAACCCTGGAGGCCATGCAGCGTGAAGGCCTGTTGCTGCTGGTGCATGGTGAAGTCACCAGCCCTGACATTGATTTGTTTGACCGCGAAGCCGTGTTTATAGACACGCAGCTGATTCCGCTGCGCCGCGATTTTCCTGAACTGAAAATCGTTTTTGAACACATCACGACCAAAGAAGCCGCCCATTACGTGCGTGATGCAGACCAGTTTACCGGTGCCACCATCACTGCCCACCACCTGCTGTACAACCGCAACGCGATTTTTACGGGTGGCATTCGTCCCCACTATTACTGCCTGCCGGTGCTGAAGCGTGAAACCCACCGCCTGGCCCTGGTCGAAGCCGCAGCCAGCGGAAATACCCGGTTCTTCCTTGGCACAGACAGTGCCCCACATCCTGCACACCTGAAAGAGCACGCCACTGGCTGCGCAGGCTGCTACACCGCCCACGCCGCGATGGAGCTGTACGCCGAAGCCTTTGAAGCCGCAGGCGCGCTGGACCAACTCGAAGCCTTTGCCAGCTTTAACGGCGCCGATTTCTACGGCCTGCCACGCAACCAGGGCACGATCACCTTGACAAGGGAAAGCTGGACACCGCCTATCAGTTTTGCGTTCGGAGAGGCTGAGTTGAAGCCTTTGAGGTCGGGGGAGAGTCTGGCCTGGCGTGTGGTTTGAAGCTGGAGGCTGACACAGTTGTCGCCCTGCAAAGTCCAGGCAATATTGACTGGAGCCAGCCCTGGCTGCAGCCTTATCAGCTTGCTCTGCATGTCGCAGCGGACATCACTGCAGTGTCCCGCACGCAAAGCACTCTTGGCCATATCGCGGAGTGGCTGAACGCGACTGGTCTTGCGCAGATGCGTTTTGTTCCCCAGTCCGTCCTCCCGCCCACCCAGGCCTACGAACAATTCATCTTCAACACAGGCACCGTTCCTACCCGGGACAATCTGCACGATTTTTTCAATGGCCTGTGCTGGCTGCATTTTCCATTGACCAAAAAACGGCTGAATCAGCTGCAGGCCGCAGAAATCGCCCGCGCTGGGGTGCAGCAACTGCGTGGCCGGGTGCGGGATGCGCTCACGGTGTTTGATGAAAATGCAGCTTTTTTATGTGCACCGCAGGCGCTTTGGGATGCGCTGGAGGCGCGGGACTGGAAAAAACTGTTTATTGAACTGCGGCCACTCTGGGCCGAGGCGCAGCTTGTTCTTTTTGGCCATGCACTGCTTGAAAAGCTGGTTTCCCCACGAAAACCCATCACTGCGCATGTCTATCGCGCACAGCCAGCCATTGACCTGGCAGATGTCGATGTGCTGAAAGAACTTGATGCCTGGGTGGCGAGTGAGCTCAATGCCGACAAACTTGCCACCAAGCCCTTTTTACCCTTGCCAGTGCTGGGTGTGCCTGGCTGGTGGCCGGAGAACGAGAACTTTTGCTTTTATGATGACTCCCATGTCTTCCGTCCGCGCAGATAAGAACAACAGCCAAAAAATTTGCCGCAGCTTGCCGACAAGAGTAGCTTGATTTGGGGGGTGATTCCCCCATTTGACCGGAAGAGCAAAAGCTGCCACAGCCTTGGCTGCCTCCCCTCGAAACGACTGACTCCCACGGAGAACCCATGAAACGTATTATTTTGTTTGTCTTGACCAACCTTGCGGTTGTGGTGGTGCTGGGCATCGTTGCCAGCCTGCTGGGTGTTAACCGCTTTCTGACCCCGCAGGGGCTGAATCTGGGCATGCTGCTCGGTTTTGCCGCCGTGATCGGTTTTGGCGGTGCCATCATCTCGCTTTTGATCAGCAAACCCGTGGCCAAATGGAGTTCGGGTGTGCGCCTGATCAACGAGCCACAGAACGCTGACGAAGCCTGGATTGTTGAAACCGTTCGCAAGCTCGCTGAAAAAGCAAAAATCGGTATGCCAGAGGTCGGTATTTTTGAAGGTGCGCCCAATGCGTTTGCGACCGGCGCTTTCAAAAACTCGGCACTGGTCGCCGTTTCAACCGGCCTGCTGCAAGGCATGACCCAGGACGAAATCGAAGCTGTGCTGGGCCATGAAGTGGCCCACATCGCCAATGGCGACATGGTGACCATGACCCTGATCCAGGGTGTGATGAATACCTTTGTGGTGTTTTTGAGCCGCGTGATTGGTTATGCGGTTGACAGCTTTTTGCGCCGCGGCAGCGACAACAACTCCGGCCCCGGTATTGGTTATTACGTCAGCACCATTATTCTGGACATTGTGTTGGGTTTTGCCGCTGCCATCGTTGTGGCCTGGTTCTCGCGCCATCGCGAGTTTCGCGCCGATGCCGGTGCAGCCAGTCTGCTGGGCCGCAAACAACCCATGATCAACGCGCTGGCCCGTCTGGGCGGCATGGTGCCTGGAGAGTTGCCCAAATCGGTACAGGCCATGGGCATCACCGGTGGCATTGGCAAACTGTTTTCCACGCACCCGCCGATTGAAGAGCGTATTGCGGCGCTGCAGGCTGCGCAGCCTGG
>JAZKIK010000110.1:0-5588 GCA_040384925.1 Pseudomonadota bacterium
TGCATGGCATCTGGCAGCGCAGTGAAGAAAGCGGCACACCCAAAGGTTATGGTGCCGTGCGCAACCTGGTGGCACAGCGGCTGGAAGACCTGACGCCATTGCTGGGGCGGCTGGGTACGAGCAGCCGGGACTTTCACTGACAGAAAAAAAGTCCACGAAAGGCAGAATAAACCCTTGAGAAATTACAAAAGGACCAGTTGTGAACGAGTTTGAACTGAAGTTTGAGATTCCAGCCAAAAGCCTGGCACGTGTGGCGGCAGCCGTGCTGGAGGGCAAGGCCTCCCGCCAAAGCCTTCAGGCCAGCTACTTTGATACACCTGAGGGCGCGCTGGCCAAAAACGCCATTGTGGTACGAGTGCGCAAGGAAGGTCGGCGCTGGGTGCAGACGGCCAAGGGGCCAACCAGCGCACTGCTTGAAAGGCTTGAGCACAATGTGGATCTCAAGTCACCCGCTGGCGGCGGCTCGCCCCAGGTTGATTTATTGCTCCATGCGGGAACACCGGTCGGTTTTGCCATACTTGAGGCCCTGAATCTGAAAGAAGGCGATGCCATGCCGGCTTTGGTCAAGCTTTACGAGACCAAGGTCCAGCGCATGACCAGAATCACCACACATGCCGGGTCTTTGCTGGAAATCGCGCTTGATCAGGGCCGCATCGTGTCCGGTTCACGCTCCATGGCGCTGAGTGAGCTGGAAATCGAGCTGAAAAAGGGCAGGGCTGAAGACGTGCTCGACCTGGCCCGCCAGTGGTGCGCCGACTACGGGCTGTGGATCAGCTCGATCAGCAAGTCCATGAAGGGCCAGAGGCTTCGCAAAAACAGTGCTTTTGGCCCTGCCGTGTCGGCAGTGCTGCCGGAGTTTGACCACCACGCCAGCGGCTGGCAGACCTTTACTGCCGCCCTGCAGTCCTGCCTGAACCAGATTTTGCCCAACGCCAGCGAACTGGCTGGCGGCAGCCGCAACCCTGAACATATTCACCAGTTGCGGATTGGCATACGCAGGCTGCGTACCGCCATGCGTGAGCTTCAAACCCTGGCGGGCCATATTGATGCGGCATGGGAAGCGCCCATGGTGTCGGCCTTCAGGGAACTGGGTCGCCATCGTGACGACAGCCACCTGGCATCCAGCCAGCAGCCGCAGATTGAAGCCGCAGGAGGCCCAAGCCTTGACCTTGCCGCCAATGCAACAGACATAAGCGACCCCGGTGAAGTGGTGCGTGCGCCAGCCTTTCAGGACGCCTTGCTGAGCCTGATTGGCCTGGCCCATGGTGCAGAACCGCAGCGCGACAACTCGACCGATAGTGGCGTGACCCACAAAAAAGCCAAAAAGATGCTATGCGGGCAACTTGGCAAACTGCACAAAAAAATCCTCAAGGACGGCAAAAGATTTTTGCAGCTTGAAGAGAGCCGGCAGCACGACGTACGCAAACGCCTCAAGCGCCTGCGTTATCTGGCCGAATTTGCTGCGCCGCTGTTTTCAGCACGCAAGACAAAACGGTTTGTCTCAAGCCTCAAATCGCCCCAAACCGCGCTGGGGCTGTACAACGACGAGATCATGGCGCTGCAGGCCTATCGAAAACTGGCCAATGCTGCCCCAGAGGCCTGGTTTGGCGTGGGCTGGTTAAGTGCACGGCGTTTGCCAAATGCCCATTTGTGCCTGGACGAGATCAAGGCTTTTTCCAAAGTCAGGCCGTTCTGGGAATAAGCGACTGCCTCCGGTTCAGGCACTTGATGTCATCTGTGTGCGCTAGCGCACAGTCAAAACATGGCGTTCGTCATACATTTTCAGCTGCTTGATCCATGTCAAGCCGGGCAATGGAGCGATGGGGACAATTGCGGTCAACCCAGTCGAACCCATCGGCAGATCACCGGCCTCAACCATCAAGGAGACAAGATGAAAGTTCTTTTCGCTGCCGACGGCAGCACATTCACCAAAAAAGCACTGGCTTTTCTTGTAACGCACGAAAGCCTGGTTGGCAAAGACGACGAACTGGTCGTGCTGAACGTCCAGCCCGAAGTACCTAACCGTGTCAAACACATACTGGGTTCGGCAGAAATTACCGCCTACCACCAGGAAGAAGCCGCCAAAGTGCTGGACCCGATCAAGGAGTTTCTGGACAAACACCAGCTCAAATACCGCTGCAGCACGGTTGTAGGCCACATTTCCGACGAAATCCTGCTGGCCGCCAAAAATGAAAAAGCCCACATGCTGGTCATGGGCACACGCGGCCATGGCTTGATTACTCGCGCCCTGATGGGCAGCGTTGCCCAGCGTGTACTGGCCGATTGCGACATTCCGGTTTTGCTGGTGCAGTAGTTTTCGGCAATTTGTGAATATGAATGCCGCGCCTGACGCTCCCGTGCCAGGCGCAGGCATCGTCAAAAAAGCCGGGCTTTTTGTAGCGCTGGCAGCACTGGCTGGCATTGTCCTGATGCCCGGCGCGCCGGGCCTGCCGCCAGCCGGGCAAGTCATGTTGGGCATTCTGGCTTTTGCCGTGATTGTCTGGATGACCGAGGCGCTGGATTACGCCGTCAGTGCCGTCGTCATCGCGGCGCTGAGGCGCTGGTAGCCGCCGCCTGTTTTATCGCCGCAGCCATGACAGCCACCGGGCTGGACCGGCGAATTGCCCTGCTGGTACTGTCAAAAGTCGATGCCAAGACCAACCACATCGTGATTGGTGCCATGGTTGTCGGCTTTTTGCTGTCTTTCATCGTGCCCAGCACCACCGCCCGTGTCGCTTGCCTCGTGCCCATCATGATGGGTTTTATTCTGGCCTTCAAGGTTGACAAACGCAGCCGTTTTGCCGGTTTGCTGGTGATTACCGCAGCACAAACTGCCAGCGTCTGGAATGTGGGCATCAAGACCGCAGCGGCGCAAAACATGGTCGCCGCCGGGTTTATTGAAAAACAGTTTCAGGCCAGCATCAGCTGGCTTGACTGGTTTGTCGCCGGTGCGCCGTTTTCAGCATTGCTCAGCGTGGCACTTTATTTCATCATGACCCGCATGATGAAACCCGAGATGTCTGAAATAGCCGGCGGCAAGGCCACCATCATGGAGCAGTTGGCCGCCATGGGTGCCATGACGGCCAGCCAGTGGAAACTGCTGGCCATCGTGCTGGGGCTGCTGGGCTTTTGGGCCACTGAAAAGGTTCTGCACGACTTTGACACGTCCTCAAGCACCATTGCCGCGATTGCGCTGATGCTGCTGCCACGCATTGGCGTGATGGATTGGAAAGAGTCACAGCGCGGGTTTCCATGGGGTACGGTGGTGCTGTTTGCCATCGGCATCAGCGTTGGCACGGCTTTGCTGCGCACCAGCGCCGCGCCCTGGCTTGCCAGCCTGATTGTGCAAAACCTCGGTTTGCAGCTAGCCAGCGCCTTTGCCATCTTGATGCTGCTGTCACTGTTTTTGATCGTGATACACCTCGGTTTTGCCAGCGCCACCGCGTTGGCATCCACCATGATTCCCATCATCATCAGCGTGCTGATGGCGGTGCAGACACCGGGCATCAATGTGATTGGCATGACCATGCTGCTGCAGTTTGTGGTCAGTTTTGGTTTCATCCTGCCCGTCAACGCACCACAAAACATGATTGCCTACGGAACCGGCACCTTTGAAGCACGTGATTTCATCCGCACAGGGCTTGTCATCACGCTGCTTGCGGCGGTGCTGCTGGTGATTTTTTCGCTGACTTACTGGCCCTGGATGGGCTATATGACGCTGCCCGGTTCATCATCCAATTGACCGCCGATCAAGCCATTTGCCTCGCGCATGAGGCTTTTTTCGGAAAAAATTCACCCATGCACCACCCAGAGCAAATTGCCGTCAAACTGATGGGTCAGCCCTATGACTTGCTGGACGCACGAGCCCAAAAAGTAGCCCGCCACATTGCGGCGCGTACCCATATTTCACGTGATGTCGCTCAAAACCTGGATGCCAGGCCCGCATTTGGCCTGCGCGCAGCTGATGCCGTGGCGCGTTTTGGTGGTTCGTGGACTTTTGTTGGCCTGTTTGCAGCCGTCATGCTGGGTTGGGTCGGGCTGAACGCCTTTTTGTTGTTTACCCGTGGCCAAACCTTTGACACTTACCCCTACATTCTGCTGAACCTGTTTTTGTCCATGCTGGCAGCAATACAGGCACCCATCATCCTGATGTCACAAAACCGGCAGGCCCAAAAGGACCGCATTTCGGTAGAACATGACTACGAAGTCAACCTGAAAGCCGAACTCGAGATCATGCTGCTGCATGACAAGATAGACCTCCTGCGTGAGCAGCAATGGGCCGAACTGATGGCCATGCAGCACGAGCAGGTCAGGCTGCTGGCAGCTTTGTCTGCGTCTGGGCTTACACCAATACCGCCTGCAGCGGGCGGCGCAGCGACTGCGGCATTTTTGGCCCCCGGCCAAAACGCAGCACCAGATCCGGCCTGCTGACCTTGCCGATGCCCAGGTGTGAAGCAAATTGCGGCCTCAGGCTGGCTACTTCTACTGGCTGGTTCAGCATCGCGTTGCGAATGCCCAGCGCGGTCGCCTGCAAGGCAAAGCGCTGGTAACAACGTCCGGTTTCCAGCCAATGCGCGTGGTTATTGGTTTCAGACACAAAAACGGCAATGCCTGCCGAGCTGCGAATCTGTTGGCTGTACTTGTCGTTTTCACCTTTGGGTGTCAAAAACATCGCAAACAGGGCGCTGCCCAGCCAGCGCGGCACCGACGGGTTGCCCGTTGCCCCGGTATACAAACCGTCGCCGGTTTGCACCGCCTCCTTACTGCTGAAACGAATCCAGTGTTTGAGTTCAGCCACAAAAGCCGTGTCCTTGAGCTGGGCGGTATTTCCTGCCGTGACGTATTCAAGAATCTTTTCCATCGCAGCTTTGTCGGTCAGCAGCATGACACGAACACCTCGCCCGGTGCCAGCTTGCTCCAGCAGACGCAGCTCTGCAAGGCTCAGGCCTTGCCCATCAAACTCCCCACGTGTACATTGACGCTCGGGAATTGCCTTGAACAGCTCTGACCCCACGGCTCTGGTAGCAGCCAGTTTCACCTGGACTTGCCGGGTGCTGTTATCCAAAACAGCTTCAGCCTGCAAACCATGGGCCAGCGCCGCCTGGGCGATGTTTTCAATCGCACAACCCAGCGACACAAAAAGATGGTGGTCATCCGGGTCAACTGCCGGGCATCGGCGCAGCAGGTCGGGCAACACCTGAATCGCACCGTCTTCAATATGGAACTTCCAGCACTGGGTGTTGTGGCTGGACGGTGCCAGCGTGGCGAAACGAACAAGTTCACGCCGCAGCGCGAGGCTGTCGCTGATAAGGCTGCCACCGGTTGGGGCAGGGTACCAGATGCGCTGCACAGCTGATGTGTAGCTTTCATCAGCAGCGCTGCCAGAACAAGCCTGCAGCAGCGGCACGCCGCCCAGAGATGCAGCTGCAGCCGCGTAAATGAATTCTTTTCTGGTTGGCATGGCTGGGTATCCGGGGGGTTCAGGGCATCTCGTTATACACAATTCCCCTGAGCCATCAGTTCACGTGAAAATTTGATGCCAGCAGCGAAGTCAATGATGCGCTGCATGCCAAGCCAGATGGTTTGCA
>JAZKIK010000111.1:0-4138 GCA_040384925.1 Pseudomonadota bacterium
GCAGCGGCCCCCTCGGGGGGCAGGGCGCTACACGCAGTGAGCAACCGTGGGGGCGTTACTTCGCCGTAGGCATGACGAATTCCGCCCCTTTGCCAATACTTTCCGGCCAGCGCTGCATGATCGATTTCTGCTTGGTATAAAAACGCACACCTTCTTCGCCATAAGCGTGCATGTCGCCAAAAAGACTCTTTTTCCAGCCGCCAAAGCCGTGCCAGGCCATGGGCACGGGAATCGGCACGTTGATGCCGACCATGCCGACCTGGATGCGGCGGCTGAATTCGCGGGCCACGTTGCCGTCGCGGGTAAAACAGCTGACGCCATTGCCAAACTCATGCGCGTTGATCAGGTTCACGGCTTCGGCAAAGTTGCTGACGCGTACACAACCCAGCACCGGGCCAAAAATCTCTTCTTTGTAAATACGCATGTCGGGTGTGACGTGGTCAAACAACGTGCCGCCCATCCAGAAGCCGTTTTCACAACCCTCGCCTGCGTTCGCACCCGTGAAAGTGCGACCGTCGACCAGCAGCTTGGCACCTTCTTCAACGCCCAGGTCGATGTAGCCCGTGATGCGTTTGTGTGCGGCAGCTGTCACGATGGGGCCCATTTCGGCATCCAGATTCGTGCCGTTCTTGATGAGCAGGGTTTTGGCTCGGGCTTCCAGCATGGGCATCAACCGTTCAGCCACGTCGCCAACCAGCACGGCAACCGATATTGCCATGCAGCGTTCACCCGCCGAGCCGTAACCGGCACCAATCAAGGCATCCACGGCTTGCTCCAGATCGGCGTCAGGCATCACGACCATGTGGTTTTTGGCACCACCCAGCGCCTGCACACGTTTGCCGTGGTGTGCGCCGGTTTCATAAATGTAGTTGGCAATCGGGGTCGAGCCGACGAATGAAATCGCCTTGACGTCCGGGTGGACCAGCAGCGCATCCACCGCTTCCTTGTCACCCTGCACCACGTTGAACACGCCATCCGGCAAGCCAGCCTGCTTGAGCAGATCGGCCATGAACAGGCTGGGGCTGGGGTCAATCGGGCTGGGTTTGAGTACAAAACAGTTGCCCGCCGCAATCGCCACCGGAAACATCCACATGGGCACCATCACCGGAAAGTTGAAGGGCGTGATGCCAGCCACCACACCAAGTGGCTGGCGCAATGTCCAGTTGTCGATGCCGGTGGAGACCTGGTCGGTGAAGTCGCCCTTGAGCAACTGGGGAATGCCACAGGCAAATTCAACAATGTCAATACCGCGCGACACCTCTCCCTGCGCATCGGTAAATACCTTGCCGTGTTCGGCGGTGATCATGTGGGCCAGTTTGTCTTTATTGATGTTCAGCAGTTCCAGAAACTTGAACATCACCCGCGCGCGGCGCAGCGGCGGCGTGTCAGCCCATGCCGGAAAAGCCGCCACACCCGCAGCCACTGCCGCATCCACATCCAGCGTGCTGGCCAGCAAAACATTGCCGGACACCGCGCCTGTGGCGGGGTTGAACACGTCCTGGCTGCGGCCTGCGGGTTCGACAACACGGCCGCCTACATAGTGGCCAATGCTTGCAATGCTGCTCATGAGAATTCCTTTGGATGGTTAGCTTTTGAACCATGCAGTCTAGGCCTGACAGTGCCATTTGATAATCCCCGCTTTTCTGACTACATTGTTCAATCAAATGAACAATGACAAGGGTTTATGTCTACAGACCAACTCTCTCCCTTGCTGGCCGACCTGCACCTGCTGACCGTGCTGGCGGCCACGCGCAGTTTTACCGAAGCAGCGCGCCGCCTTGGGGTTTCCAAGGGTTCGGCCAGCATGCGCATTACCGAGCTGGAGCGCGCCGCCGGGGTTTTGCTGGTACGCCGCAGCACACGTTCTGTCGGGCTGACCGAAGCCGGGCAGCAACTGGTGGCCGACATGCAGCCGGCGTTTAACCGCATCAGCGAAAGTTACAACGCCGCGCGCGACCTGGTCGGCACACCGCGTGGGCTGATTCGTGTGACAGCACCCGTCGCACTCGGCAGGCAACACCTGGCACCGCGAATTGCCACGTTTTTAAAACTCTTCCCAGACATCCATATCGAGCTTGAGCTGACCGACCGCTTTGTCAACCTGGCCAATGAAGGTTTTGACCTGGCCATACGCCATACCAACGCCCCGCCAGAAACCCATGTGGCCTGGGCCTTGTGTGAAACCCGCTCGATTCTGCTTGCCAGCCCCGACTATCTGGCCAGGCGCGGTGTGCCGGCTCACCCGTCGGACCTGGCGGGCCATGACTGCCTGCTTTATCTTGGCAAGCATATGGCTGAGAGCTGGACTTTTCTGAACACCAGACCACCAAAGACCGGCGAACGTGTGGGTGTGGCCATTGAGGGCAAACTCAAGGCCAACAACAGTGAAGTGCTGCGGGAAGCGCTGCTGGCCGGCCTGGGCATTGGCCTGTTGCCTGACTTCAGTTTGCCGCAATGTGCCCCCACGCTTGTCGCTTCGCGTACTACGCTGCCCCCCGAGGGGGCTGCGCTTGCTTGGGGCGGCCCGGCGCGGCGCGCGTCCGGCAAGCCGCAACTGGTGCAAGTCCTGCCTGACTGGCAGGTTCAGGGCTGTTTTGGCGAACGTATTTATGCCTTGCGGCCCTGGTCGGCGCAGGTGCCCAAGTCGGTGCAATGTCTGGTTGAACATTTGCGGCAGAGTTTTGCCAGCGGTTTTGCTGTGGCGTCATGACTACGCTGCTGCAAAATATTGCTATTATTTATATAGCCAATTACACCCATGGATATTGTATAAAAGACCTGAATCACTGAAAAAATTGGCCTGCAGGTCTTGTCAGGCAAATCACCTGTAAAAACGGGGCTGTCAACCATAATTACCCCATGAACTCACGATGGAAACCCAGTGTCACGGTGGCGGCAGTCATTGAACGCGACTTTGACGGCGTGCAAAAGTTTTTGCTGGTTGAAGAAGAAACCCGCGACGGCCTGAAGCTGAACAACCCGGCAGGTCACCTTGATCCCGGCGAAAGCCCGATTGACGCCTGCGCACGCGAAACACTTGAAGAAACCGCATATCACTTCAAACCCACGGCCCTGATTGGTGTCTACCTGTCACGTTTCGAGCGTGCCGTGCTGGGCCAGGAAACCGCACTCGACATCACCTACCTGCGTTTTGGTTTTTGCGGCGATCTCGGTGATTTTGTTGAAGGCATGACGCTGGACGAAGGCATTGTGCGGGCGCTGTGGCTGACGGAAGCCGAAATTCGCGCCAGCGCCCACATGCACCGCAGCCCGCTGCTGCTGCGCTGTCTTGACGACTACCTGGCGGGCAAACGTTATCCGCTGGACATGATCACCACGGATGAATCCGTGCTCTTGCTGCACAAATAGCCCCCGGGGCTCTCCGTTCCGCCCGGCATGCTCTGGCCTCAGCGCCTGTCTTTGAGCGCAGCCCTCAAATAGTCGTGAAACATTCTTGCAGGGGCACGCAGCGCTGCCCCGCGCCGGGTCGCCAGGCCCAGCACACGCGACACGGCAGGCCCGGTCAGCGCCACACCCACCAGGCTTGGGTGAGTGGGCGACAGGCTCAGGCGCGGCACGGCGGCCAGCCCCAAACCGGCTTCCACCATGCCAAGCAAGGTGGCAATGTGGCTGACTTCAAACCGGTAGGACGGGTTGACACCGGCTTTTGCCAGCGCATCGTCAAGCAGCTGGCGGTTGCCGCTGGAGCGCGCCACTGCTATCAGCCGTTCTGACAGCAGCTCGGCCCAGTCCAGGCTGCTGCGGCCTGCAAGCGCGTGCTGGCGCGGCATGGCGATGACAAAGGGGTCGGTATGTATCGGGTCAAACTCGACACCCGGCACCTGGTTTCCCATGAAGCTGATGCCAAAGTCAGACTCGCCCGACACCACACTGGCCAGCACCTGGCTGGCGGCTTCGTCAATCACCCGGATGCGCATTTGCGGATAACGCTCTGAAAAAGAGCTGACCACCGAGGGCAAAAAATAAATCGCCGCCGACGGCACACAGGCCACGGTGACACGGCCAGTCCGGCTGGCGGCAATGTCGGTGATGCCCAGCATGGCTGATTCAAGGTCGTCAAGCGCAGCGCGGGCGCGGTCCAGAAACACCAGGCCCAGCGGCGTCAGTTCCACATCAC
>JAZKIK010000112.1:0-3988 GCA_040384925.1 Pseudomonadota bacterium
AGATTCGTTCATGTGCCAGGCGCGTGCAGCGTTAGTCAGTCCATTCGCGATGGGTCACCCCTGACAAGCGCAGGGCCAACAGGGCGGCATTGAGGGCTGATACTTGCCAGTTTACAAGCCTACTGTTACGCATTTCTTGCGAGTATTGACAACAATGAAAAGTAGCACAAACCCGTCAAATCTCAAACCGTATCCCCTGCGCCAGAGGCAGGCTGCTGCCGTAGTTGATGGTGTTGGTGGCGCGGCGCATATAGGCTTTCCAGGCGTCCGAGCCGGACTCGCGGCCACCTCCGGTTTCTTTTTCTCCACCAAACGCGCCGCCAATTTCAGCGCCGCTGGTGCCTATGTTGACGTTGGCGATGCCGCAGTCCGAGCCGCTGGCGGCGGTAAAACGTTCTGCCTCGCGCAAGTCCTGCGTAAAAACAGCTGATGACAGGCCGTGGGCCACTGCGTTGTTCATAGCAATGGCGTCATCAAAATCGTCGTAAGGCACGACGTACAAAATGGGCGCAAAGGTTTCGTGCAGCATGGGCCCTGACTGGCTGGGCATTTCAACAATCGCCGGGCGTACATAGTTGCCGCCGTTTGCCCCGGCTTCACGCTGGCCAAAATGCACGGTGCCGCCTGCGGCTCTGGCGGCCAGCAGCGCGGCCTGCATGGTCTCAAAAGCGCGGCTGTCAATCAGCGGTCCGACCAATACATTTGCATCCAGCGGGTTGCCGACTGGCAAACGTGCAAACACGGCCACCAGCCTTTCAACCAGTGCCGCGTAAATCGAGCGGTGAACCAGCAGCCTACGCAAACTGGTGCAGCGCTGGCCCGCCGTGCCCGCAGCGGCAAAAGCCGCACCGCGCACCACCAGTTCCAGATTGGCCGATGGGCAGACGATGGCGGCGTTGTTGCCGCCCAGTTCCAGCAGGCTGCGTTTGAAGCTGGCCGCACAGGCCACGGCCACCTGCCTGCCCATGGCTGTAGAACCTGTGGCGCTGACCAGTTTGACTTGTGGATGGCTGACCAATGCTTCGCCTGTGCTGCGTGCGCCGATCAGCAGCTCGCTCAAGCCTTCGGTTTCAATACCCATCTCTGCGGCTGCGCGTTGCAGCAGGCTGTTCAGTGCCAGCGCCGACAGGGGTGTTTTTTCTGATGGTTTCCAGACCAGGGTATTGCCGCAAACCAGCGCGAGCGCGGCGTTCCAGGCAAACACGGCCATCGGAAAGTTGAACGCTGAAATCACGCCGACCACCCCGATCGGGTGCCAGGTTTCCAGCAGTTTGTGGTCTGGCCTCTCGCTGGCAATCGTCAGGCCGTAAAGCTGGCGCGACAGGCCGACGGCAAACTCGCAGATATCGATGACCTCCTGTACTTCGCCCAGGCCTTCCTGCAGAATTTTGCCAGTCTCCAGTGTGATGAGCTGGCCCAGTTCAGCCTTGTGACGCCTGACGATTTCGCCAAAACCGCGCACCAGTTCACCGCGTTTGGGCGCTGGAACATTGCGCCAGCAAACAAAACGCTGCCCGGCGCGGCAGATGGCGACCTCAATGCCGGCGGGACTGGTGACGTCCACGCTGGCCAGCTGGCTGCCGTCAACCGGTGTAAAAACCCTGAGTGCGCTGGCCGACTGGCTGCTCATGTCAACTTCAAGACCCAGAGACTGGAAAAGGGACAAAACGGTGCTGGCGTGGCTCATGAAAATCCTGGTGTTGTTGTGCTGGTCATGGGTTTTGAAGGCGTTTTTTCAGGGCCGGGCTGCCGTCATGCCAAAAATGCCGGTGGCGTTGCCTGCATCAAAGGCCAGGTCCAGCCGCTGGTCTGGTGCACCGTCATTGGCAGCTTGTTCGCCAAGTGGGCCAAGTGCCGCGCGGGTGATGAATTCATAAAACGAGCCCGGCACCTCACGCTGAACCACCCCTTGTGGCGTCAGGAAGTGGCGCTGCACCATGGCTGCGCGAAAAGCCGTCTGCCGCACACGGCCGCTGCCCGAGACCTCGACCTTGTCCTTGATGGGTCGGCCCAGTTGGCGCTGGCGGCTGGCGACGGCCTCCACATCGGCAACACGGTCAGTGGCGTGGTTAAAGGCGTGGCCTTCGGTGCTGATCCAGGCCATTTCTGCGGATTCGGCCAACAGCAGTTCGTAGTCGTCCAGTGCAAACAAACCGTGCTGGCGCTCAAAACAGGCCAGCAAATTGGGCAGCAGGCGCAGTGACTGCATCAGCGGCAGGCAGTGGTCGCGGCCCAGTTGCTGCAGGTCGGCGAGGTCTTGCGCGCCTAGAGGGTCGGTGGTGCTGGTCAGCACCCGGCTGACGGCAGCCTGAAACGGCAATGAAAACTGCTCGGGATGCAGTTCTGACAGAAAAAACTGGGCAATGTCTTGCGGAAAATCTTCATGGCAGTAGGCACGGCCCGTCATTTTGAGCTGCGGCAGCGGATAAGTGCCCTGCAGTTTGAAACCCAGCGGACGCAGCACACGGGTAAAAGCAGCCTCACCGGCAGGCAGGCTGCCAGTCGGCCACAGTACGGTGCGCAAGGCACCGTGGTCAAACACTACCCTGGTTTGCTGGCCCAGCACGTCGCTGGCGATGTAGTCCTGCGCGGCAGGTACACGCTGTACCAGCCCGTGGAACAGTGCCATGTTCAGCGCCTGGGCCAGTTCGGCGCGGCTCACCGTAGTTGAAACGGCTGACTGCAGATCTGCGTGAACATACATCTGTTCATGCAATTGCATGGCGGCCTGGCTTGACATGCAGCTTTGCAGCAGTTGATGGAGGGTAGTCATTAAAGGAAACAGATTTGAATGAATGGCTGAAAACAGCTGGAGTCAGCGGATTCTCGGCAGATAAAGCCTTTGATGCAAAGGATGCTTTTTGATGAACGCATGATTTATATTCATGCAATGCGCAGAAAAATCCCGTCCACCCAGGCCTTGCTGGCATTTGAAGCCGCCGCGCATCACGGCAGTTTTACGCTGGCCGGGCAAGATCTTTCCATCAGCCAGAGTGCGGTCAGCCACCAGGTGCTGGCGCTTGAACAGACCCTTGATGTCAGCCTGTTTTTGCGGCGACCGCGCCAACTGGTGTTGACTGACGCCGGGCGGTCGCTGCTGGCGCGCATCAGCCCGGCGCTGGATGCGATTGAAGCCGGCATGCTGGAGCTGGCTTCATCCAAAGGGGAAGGCGGCACGCTGGAGCTGGGTGTGGTGCCGACATTTGCAACCAAATGGCTGATTCCGCGCCTGCCCTCGTTTTTGACGCAATACCCGCATGTGACCCTGAACCTGGCAACACGGCTGCTGCCGTTTGACTTTTCAGTCACCGGGCTGGACGCCGCAATTCACTATGGCCGCCCGGACTGGCCGGGCACCGAATCTGAATACCTCATGGGTGAAGACAGTGTGGTGGTTTGCAGCCCGCAACTGATTGCCTCCGGCCAGTTGCTGCATCCTGCCGACGTGCTGAATTTCACACTGATTCATCAAAGCACCCGCGTCAACGCCTGGCATGACTGGCTGCGGCTGGCCGGTTTGCCTGATGCGCCTGGCGCTCGCAACGGGCCGAAATATGAGCTGTTTTCAATGATTGCACAAGCGGTCAAGGCCGGGCTGGGGCTGGCGGTGCTGCCGCGTTTTCTGGTGGCCGACGACATCAGCAGCGGGGCTTTGGCCGTGCCCTTTGACTTGTCACTGAGTTCAGACTTTGCCTATTACCTGGTCTGGCCGACACAAAAAACCGGCTGGCGGCCACTGCTGCAACTGCGCGAGTGGCTCAAGGCGCAGGCAACTGCAGCGCCCTGAAGGTTTATTCAAAGACCGCCTGGCGGTGCCAGACTTTGCGCCGGACGGCGCAGGGTGCTGTCAAACGGATTGATCTGCAAGCCAATCGCCTTGGCTTCACGTTTGAGCAAATCGACCACCGTTGGCAGCCGGTCGGGTGTCAGGCGTGAGGACAAGGTGCCCACACTCAGGGCGGCCACAGCGCGCCCTTCACGGTCAAGT
>JAZKIK010000112.1:3998-11557 GCA_040384925.1 Pseudomonadota bacterium
CACCCACACCGGCCATGCCGTCGAGCAGATTGGTATTGCGCCCGGCGTAACCCAGTTCGCGCACCCGTTCAATTTCAGTGCGCAGGTAAACCTCGTCATAGACACCAAACTCCCGCACCCTGGGCAGGTTGTAGCGGATGACTTCTTCACGTTCAGCTTCGGGCAAAAAGGCCAGAATCGCCAGCCCGCCCTGCCCCATGCCCAGCGCCACCCGCCCGCCAATGTCGCCGGTAAAGGAGCGAATCGGAAAAGGCCCTTCGGTCCGGTCAAGGCACACCGCGTCAAAACCGCTTCTGACCAGCAAGAAGATGGTGTCGCCCAGACTGGCACACAGCCGCAGCATCGACGGCCGGCACAGGCCGCGCAAGTCCATGGAGTTGCCAGCCTGCGCTGCCAGTGCAAAAAAATCGATGCTCAGCCGGTAAAGCCTGGTGCCTGCGTCCTGCTCGACCACACGCTCAGCCACCAGGCTTTGCAGCAGCCTGTGGGTGGTGGCCTGTGTCAGGCCAGTCGCTTTGGCAATGTGCGTCACACGGCCACCGGTGGCTTGTGTGCTCGCCAGCGCCCGCAGGATCGCAAAGGCCCGCTGCACACTGCTGGAAGCGCTTTCTTCATCTTTCATTTCATATCCCTGTACGGAATCAAGTTGCCCCCAAGTTTATATAAATTCCGATCAATGGAATAAATTAAAAATAAATACCGATATACGGAATAAGCTATTGACCGATTTTTATGAGCTCACATAGTATTCATGTCATCAAAGTGACATGAACTGGCTCAAAAACCAGTTGAGTCGCCCCGAACTTGGCCTGTTCCTGGAGGTGTCCCCTATGTCTTTTTTGACCCTGGTGAATGTGAACAAGTCCTACGGCACCACCCGCGCCGTGATGGACATGAACCTGGCAGTGGCCAAGGGCGAATTTGTGTCCCTGCTTGGCCCATCGGGCTGCGGCAAAACCACCACGCTTCAGATGATTGCGGGCTTTTCGGACGTTACGGCGGGCCGCATCACGCTGGACGGCCGCGACATCACCCATGCCAAACCCAACACCCGCGGGCTGGGCATCGTGTTTCAAAGCTACGCGCTGTTTCCTCACATGACGGTGTATGACAACATCAGCTTTGGCCTTGAAATGCGTCGCACACCCAAGGACGAACGGGCCGAGCGGGTCAAGGCTGCGCTGGCGCTGGTACACCTTCAAGCCCATGCCAGCCGTTACCCGCGCGAGCTGTCAGGCGGCCAACGCCAGCGGGTGGCACTGGCGCGTGCGCTGGTGATAGAGCCGCCCGTGCTGCTGCTGGACGAGCCACTTTCCAACCTGGACGCGAAGTTGCGCGAAGAAATGCAGTTTGAGCTGCGGCAGATCCAGCGCAAGGTGGGCACCACCACCGTCATGGTCACACATGACCAGACCGAAGCCATGTCCATCAGCGACCGTGTGGTGGTGATGCAGGCGGGCCGCGTCACGCAGATTGATGCACCGCACCGGCTGTATGAACATCCGCAAACGCGTTTTATCTCAAACTTTGTGGGCAAGGCCAATCTGCTTGAAGGCCGCATCACGGCCACTGGCGCGCAGGCCACGGCCAGGGTCGGTGCTGTTGATATCGCGCTCGACGCACCAGGCGCTGAAGTAGGCGACATGGCAGTCATGAGCCTGCGGCCAGAAAAAATCCGCGTGCTGCCGGCCGGCCAGGGGCGACTGTCTGGTGAGGTCAGGGAAAGGTTTTTTCTGGGCAGCCAGTGGCTGTACCGCGTCCATACCGCTGCGGGTGAGCTGGTGGTCTTATGCCCGAATGACGGTGCAGCGCCGTTTGAAGAAACCCAGGCCGTCGGGCTGGACTGGCAGGCGCAGCAGGTCAGGTTGCTGAATGAGGCTGCTGTATGAGCGCAACTTCAGCACGCACACCCTGGCTGCTGTCAGCGCCTGCGCTGCTGCTGTTTGCCTGCCTGCTGCTGGTCCCGCTGGCGCTGACGGCGGTGTTGTCCTTCCAGGTGTTTGACCATGCCACCGGGGTAAAAAACACTTTGACGCTGGCGCATTACATCGCCGTGTTTACAGACGACTATTACCACTCGATTTTCTGGCGCACCTTCTGGATATCAGCGCTGGTCACCGTGATCTGTGTACTGGTCGGCGCGCCCGAAGCGTATGTACTGAGCCGCATGGGCAAACCCTGGCGCTCGATCTTGCTGCTGGTGGTGCTGGCACCGCTGCTGGTGTCTGTGGTGGTGCGGGCCTTTGGCTGGAGCATGCTGCTGGGGCCTGAAGGCCCGATCAACCAGCTGGTGCGCTGGGCCGGCTTGCCGACGATGAAGATTTTGTACACCGAAGCAGCCGTCATCATTGCGCTGGTGCATGTGATGCTGCCTTTTATGGTGATTCCGGTCTGGACCTCACTGCAAAAGCTTGACCCTGGTGTGGAAGACGCGGCGCTGTCGCTGCAGGCATCGCACTTCACCACCTTGCGGCGCATTATTTTTCCGCAGGTATTGCCGGGTGTGCTGTCGGGCAGCCTGATTGTGTTTGGCCTGAGCGCCAGCGCCTTTGCCATCCCCGGCCTGCTGGGCGGGCGTCGCCTGAAGATGGTCGCCACCGTGGTGTATGACGAATACCTGCACGAGCTGAACTGGCCGCTGGGCGCGGCGATTGCCTTCACCCTGCTGCTGGCCAATCTGGTGGTGATGCTGAGCTACAACCGCCTGCTTGAGCGGTCTTACAAAAAATCCCTGGGCTGAAATTTCCGAGTTGACCGGAGCAACACCATGCAAAAAAACGGCCCCCTCGCCCTCATCTTCAATGCGCTGGTTATCAGCTTCATGCTGGCACCGCTCATCATCGTGTGCGTGGTGGCTTTCACGCCAGAAAACACCTTGAGCATTCCGAGCACACACCTGTCGCTGCGCTGGTTCAAGGCTGTGTTTGCGCATTCAGACTTTGTGCAGTCGTTTAAAAACAGCCTGTATCTGGCCCTGCTGTCGGCCACACTCGCCACCGTGATTGCCGTACCCGCCGGGCTGGCAATTGCGCGGCACAGTTTTCGGGGCCGCGATGCGCTCAATGGCCTCTTCCTGTCGCCGCTCATCATTCCGCACCTGGTGCTGGGTGTGGCGCTGCTGCGTACTTTTTCACTGATAGGTGCGACCGGCAGTTTTGTCTGGCTGGCGCTGGCACATGTGCTCATCATCACGCCTTATGCCTTGCGGCTGGTGCTGGCTTCAGTTGAAGGCTCTGACCGAAGTGCTGAACAGGCGGCGCTGTCGCTGGGTGCCAGCCAGGCCACAGTGTTCAGGCGCATCACGCTGCCCATGATATTGCCGGGTGTCACCGGCGGCTGGCTGCTGGCATTTATCAACAGTTTTGATGAAGTCACCCTGTCGATTTTTGTGACTGCACCGTCCACCGTCACCTTGCCTGTGCGTATGTATATGTATGCAACCGAATCGATTGATCCGCTGATGGCTGCAGTGTCTGCGCTGATGGTGGCAGTCACCGCCGTCGCCATGCTGGTGCTGGACCGCATTTACGGCCTCGACAAGATTCTGGTGGGCCAAAAATGACAGGCCTGCTCAAACGCCTTGCCGAAACCGGCCGCGCCCCCGTGACTTTTGTATTGAACGGCAAAGCCGTGACGGCACTGGTTGGTGACACCGTGTTGACCGCTGTGCTGACCCAGGGTGCACAGTTGCGCCGCAGCGAATTCAGCGGCCAGCCGCGTGCAGGTTTTTGCATGATGGGTGCCTGCCAGGACTGCTGGATCAGCACGGAAAGCGGCCAGCGACTGCGCGCCTGCGGCACCTTCATCAAGGACGGGATGCGGCTTGACACCAGCGGGGGCGAGGCATGAAAGCAGTGCAAACCGTCATCGTAGGCGCAGGGCCGGCTGGCATCCGCGCAGCACAAACGCTGGTCAGGCACGGCGTGTCGCCCGTGGTGATTGACGAAGCACCGCGCTGGGGCGGGCAGATTTACCGCCAGCCGCCGCCAGGTTTTGTACGCAGCAAAAAAACCTTGTACGGTTTTGAGGCTGGCCGCGCAGACGCCGTACACGGCGCAATGGCCGGCATTCTTGGGCAGATTGATTACCGGCCAGACACCCTGGTTTGGAACGCAGAAGGCGGGGTGCTTGATTTGCTGAGTCAGGGGCAGATGAGCACCGTGCCGTATCAACAACTGATTGTTGCAACCGGTGCCACCGACCGTGTATTGCCTTTCGCGGGATGGACTTTGCCCGGCGTTTTTACGCTGGGTGCGGCGCAGGTGGCGCTGAAGTTTCAGGGATGTGCGATTGGCTCAAATGTGGTGTTTGCAGGCACCGGCCCACTGCTTTACCTGATTGCCTGCCAATATGCCAAAGCCGGTGCCAAGGTTGCAGCAGTTCTCGACACGGCCACTTTTGGCGACAAGATTGCCGCCACACCGGGCATGCTGCGCCAGCCAGCCCTGTTTGCCAAAGGTATTTACTTTTTTGCCTGGCTGCGCGCACATGGCGTGCCCATTCATCAAGGTGTGAAGCTGCAGCAGGCTACCGGAAATACACAAGTCAATGGCATCAGGTTCAGCACGGGTGCACATCAGCACGAAATCAACTGTGACGCCATTGGCTTTGGCTACGCGCTGCGGTCTGAAACCCAGCTGGCTGATCTGCTGGGCTGCAGCTTTGTTTATGACGACCTGCAGCGCGGTGCCCTGCCCGTGCGTGACAATGCCGGTCGTTCCAGCGTGGCAGGTGTGTATCTGGCCGGTGACGGCGCGGGCATCATGGGTGCTGACGCAGCCGAATGGGCAGGTGAACGCGCCGCACTGGCGTTGCTGGCCGATGCGGGCCATAAGGTGGACAGCTCGCGCTGCGATGCGCTTGAAAGGCAGCTGGCCGGCACGGCAGATTTCAGGGTGGCACTGGAGCGGGCTTTTCCGTTTCCACAAGACTGGGCAGCCGACGCGCCTGATGATCTGGTCATTTGCCGCTGTGAAGAAATCACCGCAGGCCAGTTGCGCCAATGTGTGGTCGAAACAGGCGCGCACGAGATCAATCGCCTCAAGGCCCTGACTCGCGTCGGCATGGGTCGTTGCCAGGGGCGCACATGTGGTGTGGCGGCGGCTGAAATTTTGGCCCAGGCTTGCGGCAGCAGCCCGTCCGCCGCGGGCAGGCTGCGTGGCCAGGCACCGCTCAAACCGCTGCCTTTTTCCGCGATGGCAACTTCTGCGCAAGGGGATCTGTCATGAAAGAACGTCTTTCAGCCGACGTCACCATTGTAGGCGGCGGCATCATGGGCGCGTCAGCCGCCTTGTTTTTACGCCGTATGGGTCTGTCTGTAGTTTTGCTGGAGCGCGACCTGTGTGGTTCACGCTCCAGCGGCATCAACTACGGCGGGGTGCGCCGCCAGGGTCGGCCTTTAAGCCAGTTGCCGCTGGCGCAGCGGGCTCAGGGCATCTGGGCGCGGCTGCCTGAACTGCTGGGCATTGATGGTGAATATATACGTTCAGGTCACCTCAAGATCGCACGCAGCGAAGCCGATCTGGCCTCGCTTGAAACCTACCGTGAACGTACACGCGGTTTTGGCATGGGCATCAACATGCTGTCGGCCAGCGCCCTGCGCGCCCACTGCCCCTGGTTGGGCGTGGCGGCCGTGGGCGCATCACTGTGCCCTGAAGACGGCCAGGCCAACCCGCGCCTGGTGTCACCGGCTTTTGCACTTGCCGCCAGGCGGCTCGGTGCGGAAATACGTGAACACACACGGGTTGACGAGGCAGTGCATGACGGCCAAAGATTTGTTGCGCGCTCAGGCAACGAGGTGGAAGTGAAATCTACCCACCTGCTGAATTGCGCCGGTGCCTGGGCTGGCCCGCTGGCAGCCAGTTTTGGTGAGGTGGTGCCGCTGACATCGGGCCACCCCGAAATGGCAGTTACCGAACCGCTGCCGCCATTCCTGAACTTCAGCCTGGGGGTTGAAGGCGGCGGTGTGTATGCCCGGCAGGTAGCACGTGGCAACTGCGTGATTGGCGGCGGCCACGGGTATGCGCTCGACGATCAGCGCGCAAGAGCCGGTCGCCATGGCCTGGGCACGCTGATGCAGCAAACCCTTGATTTGCTGCCAGCCCTGCGCCACGCACACATCATCCGCACCTGGAGCGGCACCGAGGGTTATCTGCCAGACCGCCTGCCCGTGCTTGGCCCCAGTGCCACCACGCCCGGCCTGCTGCATGCCTTTGGTTTTGCCGGAGGCGGTTTTCAACTGGGCCCGGCAGTCGGCGCAGTGCTTGCCGACCTGGTGCGTGACGGCCAGACAGCCACACCGCTGGACGCCTTTTCAGTCTCACGTTTTTCCCAGGCCCAGGGTGCGGCAAGCGCCCTGCCTGTTTTGCCAGCCCTTGCCTGACGCCGTTCACCCCGTTTGTTGACCTTCACACCCACCCCACAGGAGCCACCATGAAACTGCCTACAAGTCTTTTATCCAAACGCTCTGCCTTGTGCCTGGCGGCAGCCACTGCCTGCCTGCTTTCTGCGCCAGTCATGGCCCAGACCAAAACGCTTTACATAGGCATGAACGGCGGCACCATGGAAAAAACCTATACCGAGAACGTTTTTGGCGCTTTCGAAAAAGCCAACAACGTCAAGGTGGTGGTGGTGCCAGGCACGTCTTCAGACATCCTGGCCAAGGCCCAGGCCAACAAGGACAAACCGCAGATGCATGTGATGTTTCTGGACGACGGCATCATGTACCGCGCCATTGGCATGGGGCTGTGCGAAAAAATGCAGGCCAGCAGCACCCTGAACGAGCTGTTTCCCACCGCCCGTTTCAAGGGCGACATGGCCGCCGGTGTCAACGTCGGCATGACAGGCATTGCCTACAACAAAAAGATGTTCACAGAAAAAGGCTGGGCCGCGCCCACCTCGTGGATGGACATGGCTGACCCCAAGTTCAAGGGCAAGGTGGTGTTTCAGTCCCTGTCATCATCCACCTTCGGCCTGCACGGCTTTTTGCTGTTTAACCGCATCCAGGGTGGCAATGACAAAAATGTGGAACCCGGCTTCAAGGCCTGGCCAGGCACCATAGGCCCCAACGTGCTCGAATACATCCCAAGTTCGGCCAAACTGGCCGAAATGGTACAAACCGGTGAAGCCGCGATCTTTCCCTTGACACCTACCGCCGTCGGTGTTTTAAAAGACAAGGGCCTTCCGGTTGAATACGTACAACCCAGGGAAGGCTCTGCCGTGCTGACCGTTGGTGAATGTGTGATTGCCAAAAACAGCGAACCCGAGCTGTCACACAAACTCGCCCAGTACCTGATCAGCCCCGAAGCCCAGGCCGCTGCCCTGGAGTTTGGCGACCAGATTCCGTCCAACCCCAAAGCCAAGGCATCAGGCAAGGCCGCCGCACTGGTCAAACAGATGAACGACTACATGAAAACCGCCACCACGGTCGACTGGGACACCATCAATGAAAACCGCCCAGCCTGGAACGCGCGCTGGAACAAGACTGTGGAGCGTTGAAGCGCTAGCGGCGACAGTTAGCTCAGGTTGAAGTACAAACGGGACTCGCTGGAGTCCCATGT
>JAZKIK010000112.1:11567-13317 GCA_040384925.1 Pseudomonadota bacterium
TCAAGTCCGGGATGACGCAGGGTCAGCGAGTCAGTTTTATGAGAAAATTGACTCCCTGCCCAGCATTCAAAGGCACAGCAAGCTACCAATTAAATAGCAATATCAGCCAGCGGGGGCTGCGGAACTGGCTCCGCCAAGGCCGCCGGCGCCGTCCCCTGCAAGGGGAGAGGAGGCTACACGCAGTGAGCCTCAACAGGGGTGAGCCTGATTACTTTTTCATTTCGTCTTTTTTAGCCATGGCGTCCTTGGCCATTGCGTCCTTGCCCATCGCGTCTTTTTTCATGGCATCTTTTTTCATGCCGTCCTTGGCCATGCCGTCTTTCTTCATGCCGTCTTTGGCCATGGCTTCAGGTTTTGCCATCGCATCCTTGCCCATGGCGTCTTTTTTCATGGCGTCCTGGGCCATGGCGCTGCCGGCGAAGAGCATGCATGCGGAGATCAGGGTTGCTGTGAGGTTTTTCATGTTGTCGTCCTTGGTAAAAATGATTGATCAATCGTTGAATGAATGGCACATGGATGTGCCGCGTCTGGGGTAAGCCGATCGCTCAGCTGCCCCCGAACCAGTTGTAGCCCTGGTCTTCCCAGTAGCCGCCAGGGTAGGTGTTGGTCACAAAAATCGCCTGGATGTGTTTCGGGTTTTTGTAGCCCAGCTTGGTGGGCATGCGCAGCTTCATCGGGAAGCCGTATTTGGGTGGCAACACCTGGCCGTCGTATGTCAGCGCCAGCAGGGTCTGCGGGTGCAGGGCGGTGGGCATGTCTATGCTGGTGAAGTAGTCGTCTGCACACTTGAAGCCGACGTACTTTGCCGTAGTGTCGGCACCAATCAGCTTGAGGAAGCTGGCAAAGGGCACACCGCCCCATTTGCCGATGGCGCTCCAGCCTTCAACGCAGATGTGGCGGGTGACCTGGTCTGCCTGGGGCATGGCGCGCAGCTCGGGTAGCGACCACTTGCGTTTATCGGTGACCATGCCGGCGACTTCAAGGCGAAAGCCTTCTTCGGGCACCACACGCACCTTGTCTTCGGTGTAGTAGGCATTGAAGGGGAAGGGCCTTGTGATCATTGACTCCGGGTAGGTGGGTGCCAGCCTGTTGGGGTCGAACAGCAGGCCCTGTACGTCGTCATTGAGGCGCGAGATGCGGCCTAGCGCTGCGTTGATGCTGGCGCTGTCGTCCAGCACGCAGCCGGTCAGCATGGACAGGCCGCCCAGCGTCAGCGTTGAGCGCAGGAAGTTGCGGCGGGGGTTGGTCAGTTTGTTGGCGATGGCTATGCGGTCAACGGCTTCTTTCAGAACAGCGTCTGAGTCGATGCCGAGGGTGCGTGCTTTTGTGATGTTCATGTTGTTCTCCAGGTGGCCTAGCGGCCCCGAACCATGTAGACCAGCGTTTTGGGCACCAGCGCGACCATGAGGACGTGGATGACGATGAAGGCGGCAAGACCGGCCATCGAAAAGAAGTGAACAAGGCGAGCGCCTTCATAGCCGCCCATCAGTTCGCGGAGGATGGGGAACTGAACGGACTTCCACAGCACCATGCCGGACAGCACGAGGACAATGCTGTCAACCATCACAAAAAGATATGCCAGGCGTTGCACCGTGTTGTATTGGCTTGGGTCTGCATGCGCCAGCCTGCCTTTCAGGGCCGCGATCATGTCGGCGACAAGGGCGCGTGGCGACAGCGGAAAGAACTTCTGAAACAGGCGCTTGCTGAAGATGTTGACGGCCAGGTAGAGCAGGCCGTTGAAAAACAGAAG
>JAZKIK010000113.1:0-9110 GCA_040384925.1 Pseudomonadota bacterium
CCGCCATGACCTATTTATTAGCCCTTGACCAGGGCACCTCCAGCTCGCGCAGCATTGTGTTTGACGCCACCGGTCACATCGTGGCGCAGGCGCAGCAGGAGTTGCCGCAAATTTACCCCCGGCCCGGCTGGGTGGAGCATGACCCGCTGCTGATCTGGCAAGGCCAGCTCGCCACGGCGCGACAGGCGCTTGAAAAAGCCGGGCTGCTGGGCATCAAGGCGCAGGACATAAGAGCACTGGGCATCACCAACCAGCGTGAAACCACCGTGGTCTGGCACCGCAAGACCGGCCTGCCGATTGCGCATGCCATCGTCTGGCAGGACAGGCGCGCCGAAGACACTTGCGCCATACTGCGCCAGCAGGGCAAGGCCGCGCTGATCCAGGCCAAAACCGGCCTGCTGGTTGATGCCTATTTTTCAGGCACCAAACTCAAATGGCTGCTCGACAACGTGCCCGGCGCGCGCGCGCAGGCTGAAATGGGCGAACTGGCCTTTGGCACGATTGACAGCTGGCTGATGTGGCAGCTCACGGGCGGCAGTGAAGACGGCACACGCCAGCAGGCCATACACAACACCGATGTCAGCAACGCGTCCCGCACCATGCTGTTCAACGTGCACAACAATCAGTGGGACGAGGAATTGCTGGCCTTGCTGGATATTCCGGCATCGCTGATGCCGCAGGTTTTGCCGTCCAGCGCGTTTTACGGGCTGGTGCGGCCCGAATTGCTGGGCCATGCCATGCCGATTGGCGGTGTCGCCGGTGACCAGCAAAGTGCGCTTTTTGGCCAGGCCTGCTTCAAGGCCGGCATGGCCAAAAACACCTATGGCACGGGTTGTTTTACCCTGATGCACACCGGCAGCCAGTTCCAGACCTCTCACAACGGACTGCTGACCACCAGCGCAGCGCAAGTCACGACGCAAGCGGAATTTGCAATCGAAGGCAGTGTTTTTGTAGGCGGCGCGGTGGTGCAGTGGCTGCGTGACGGCCTGCATGCAATCCAAGGCAGCGCCGAGGTTGAGGCTTTGGCGCAGAGCGTGCCAGATTCGGGTGGTGTGATGATGGTGCCAGCCTTTACCGGACTGGGTGCGCCCTACTGGAAACCCGACGCACGCGGCACCATCACCGGCCTGACACGCGGCACCACCGTGGCCCACATCGCCCGCGCAGCACTTGAAAGCATTGCCTATCAAAGCGCCGCGCTGCTGCAGGCCATGAGCCGTGACGCCGTCAGTGCAGGTGCCGCACCCGTGGCCGAACTGCGTGTGGACGGCGGTGCCTGCATCAATGACCTGCTGATGCAGTTTCAGGCTGACCTGCTGGGCATACCGGTGGTGCGGCCCGCCGTGATTGAAACCACAGCGCTGGGCGCGGCTTACCTCGCAGGGCTTTCCAGCGGGGTTTATGGCAGTACTGATGAGCTGTCAGCCATGTGGCGTGCCGAACGCCGCTTTTTGCCCACCCTGAGCAGCAGCCGTGCGGCTGAGCTGATGGAGCAGTGGGAACATGCCGTCAGGCAGACTGTGCGGGGCTGATTCTTTTCAGGATTAGCCCTTCAGCGACAATTCCGCACAGCGGGGCCAATTCAGAGCTGCGCTTTTTTCATGAACGGCACAGACATGAGCACCGCAAAACCAGACAACAAGCAACAGATCGCCTTTATAGGTGGTGGCAACATGGCCAGCGCCATTATGGGTGGGCTGCTCAAGAACGGCACCGCTGCAGCGCAGATTCAGGTCGTCGAGCCATTTGATGCGCAGCGCGACAAGCTCACAAAACGGTTTGGCGTGGTCTGCCACACCCTGCCCGGCCCCTGGCTGACGGGCATGAACCTGGTGGTCTGGGCCGTCAAACCACAAATCTTCAAGGAAGCCGCGCTGCATGCACGTTTTCACACAAAAAACGCCCTGCACCTCAGTGTGGCGGCCGGCGTACGGTCTGACAGCATCGCGCGCTGGCTGGGCACCGAACGCATTGTGCGTTCCATGCCCAACACGCCGGCACTGGTCGGCAAGGGCATGACAGCACTGTTTGCGCGCGAAGCTGTCAAACCGGCTGATCGCCTGCTGGTCGAAAGTGTTGTGCAGCCGACAGGTGAATACGTCTGGCTTGATCAGGAAACACATCTGGATGCCGTGACCGCACTGTCAGGCTCTGGCCCGGCCTATGTTTTTTACTTTATCGAAGCCATGATCGAAGCCGGCATGGATATGGGTTTGAGCCGCGAACAGGCGCACAAACTGTCAATCGGCACGTTTTTGGGTGCCTCGGCGCTGGCCAAGGCATCGGACGAAACGCCAGAAACACTGCGCGCCAATGTCACATCCAAGGGCGGCACGACTTACGCGGCCCTGACCTCAATGGAGCAGGACCGTGTCAAAACATTGTTCATCCGCGCCATGCATGCTGCCAAACAGCGCGCGCGTGAGCTGGGTGACGAGTTTGGGTCGGCCTGAGACCGTGTTCACGGTCTGAGCCCCGCGCTGCACAAAAACTCATTGAAGACACAGGGTTTCACCGTCAACCAATTTGCAAAACTCACGTTGAACAAAGGCCCCGCCGCAGTCTTGGTGCAAGAAGTTGGCGCAAAGGCGAAAAAATTATTCCTCAAAATTCTCCGGAGCCTTCATGAAAAAATATCTGTCCATCCTCGCCAGCGCAGCTGTTCTGGCCATGCCTTTGACTGTTACCACCAGCGCTCAGGCCGCATCACACGCTGGTGCCCCTATGGCTGCACCCGCTGCAACACCTGCGGCCAAACCAGCACCTGACGCAAAGGCCGCACCTGCCAAGGCTAAAAAGCACAAGGTCAAAAAACACAAGGCCAAAGCCAAGACAGCCAAAAAAGCAGTCTGAAGCCAAATCCAGATCAGCGTAAAAAAGCCCGCAATTTGCGGGCTTTTTTACGGGCGTCGTTTTGCAGAAACGACAGTCAGGCAAACAGCCAGGACAACACCAGCCCGGCAAAAACCGTCAGACCCAGCCAATGGTTGAGCCTGAAAGCCTTGAAGCAGTTGTCACGCTCTCGTTTATGAATCAGCCAGACATGCCAGACCGCCTGCGCCAAAGCCATCAATATTGCGGCAAGATAAATAGCTGGCTGCACCCGCTGCACCAACGCAACAGTCCAGATTGACAGATAAATCAGGTAACACAGCGCGACCGCCGCCACATCAAAACGTCCAAGCGTGATGGCCGATGTTTTCATGCCGATTTTCAGGTCGTCGTCACGGTCCACCATGGCGTATTCGGTGTCGTAGGCGATCACCCAGAACAGGTTGCCGGCCAGCAACACCCAGGCCAGCATGGGCACCCGCGACTGCACCGCAGCAAACGCCATCGGAATGCCAAAACTGAAAGCCACACCCAGCACCGCCTGCGGCATGGACACATAACGTTTGGCAAACGGATAAATCAGCGTGATGGCCAGTGCGGCAAATGACCAGGCAATCGCCGCAGTATTGGTCGTCAGCACCAGCCCAAAAGCCAGCAGCGCCAGCACCGCGCCGACGGCCAGCGCCTCCTTGCTACCCAGTTTGCCGCTGGTGACAGGTCGCTGGGCCGTGCGTTTGACATGCCGGTCAAAGTCCTGATCAGCCACATCATTGAGGCAACAACCCGCGCTGCGCATCAAAAACGTGCCCAGGGTGAACACGATCACCAGATGCCAGCCCGGGAACCCATGTGAAGCAACCCACAAGGCCGACAGCGTGGGCCACAACAGCAGCAACCAGCCCGCAGGGCGGTCCCAGCGAATCAACTGCAAATACAGTTTGAATCGATTTTTCAAACAAAACCTGCCGTTTACTCTTCGAGCAGCGAACGCAGCATCCACGCAGTCTGCTCATGCACCGTCAGGCGCTGGGTCAGCAAATCGGCGGTAGGTTCGTCACTTGCCTTGTCAGCCAGGGGGAAAAGCTGCCGCGCCGTACGGGCGACGGCTTCATGGCCCTCGACCAGGATGCGCACCATTTCCAGCGCCTTGGGCGGGGTTTCAGGCACATCGGGGATCGACGCCAGTTTGCTGAACTGCGCGTAAGAACCTGGCGCGGGATGGCCCAAAGAACGAATGCGTTCGGCAATCGGGTCCACCGCGGCCCAGAGTTCGGTGTACTGCACCATGAACATCTGGTGCAGGGTGTTGAACATAGTCCCGGTCACATTCCAGTGGAAGTTGTGGGTGGTGAGGTAAAGCGTGTAGGTATCAGCCAGCAGGCCGCTCAGGCCCTTGGCGATGGCGGCGCGGTCTTTTTCACTGATACCAATGTTGATGCCAGGTGTGGTTTTATCACTCACTTTGGATGCGGATTTGGCCATGATTTCCCTTTTTGTTAAAAAATTTCAGACAGATGCCATTTGGAACACAGGCACCACTTTACAAAATCGGCTCAGACAGGGCAATAGCTGTTGCCTATGACCCTTTGACACAGCTCAGGACAAACGTACGACACCCGGCAACTCACATGCGTAAATCGCGTTGCGCAGGGCGGCGATGGCTTCATACCGGGTAAAACTGCGGCGCCAGGCCAGCACGACCCGGCGACTCGGCACATGGCCCTCAAATGGCAGGTATTTGATGAATGCGGGCTGCTCGGCAGGCATCCTGGCCGTGCCGTCGGCCAGCGCCTCCTTGGGCACGCCAAGGCGCGGCACCAGCGTGATGCCCATGCCGGCGGCGACCATGTGTTTGATGGTTTCAAGCGACGAGCCCTCAAAACTCTTGCGTATCCCATCCGAATTACTGGAAAACCGGGCAAATTCAGGACACACCTCAAGCACATGGTCACGAAAACAGTGGCCATTGCCAAGCAGCAGCATGGTTTCCTTTTTCATCTCTTCAGCCGTCACACTGCCACGCGCTGCCAGCGCATGGCCGCTGGGCACCGCCGCCATAAAAGGTTCGTCATACAGCGGCGCAATCGCCAGATTGGTGTCGGGAAAAGGCTCGGCCAGGATGGCGCAGTCAATCTCGCCATTGCGCAGCTCTTCCAGCAGCCTGACGGTAAAGTTTTCCTGCAGCATCAGCGGCATTTGTGGTGTGTGTTTGATCATCTGCCGAACCAGGTCAGGCAGCAGGTAAGGACCAATCGTGTAAATCACCCCCAGCCGAAGCGGCCCGGACAGCGGGTCTTTGCCGCGCCGGGCAATTTCACGGATGTTCTCGGCCTGCTCCAGCACACTCTGCGCCTGCCGGACAATTTCTTCACCCAGCGGCGTGACCGTGATTTCATTGGCATTGCGCTCGAACAGCTTGACCTGCAACTCTTCCTCAAGCTTCTTGATCGCCACACTGAGCGTGGGCTGCGACACATGGCAGGCATCAGCACCCTTGCCAAAGTGTTTCTCACGGGCCACGGCAACGATGTATTTGAGTTCGGTGAGGGTCATGAGGTATTTTGACTGATGAGTTTGGGGTTTGGGTGGCTATTAATTTGTAGCGGATTTGGTTTGCTGTTGATTTGCAGTAACTGCTAAGCCACTCCCCGTCTTTGCCTGAAAGTAACTGTCGTTGCGGGCTTGACCCGCAATCCAGACAGCGTCTGACACCCAGTCTCTGGTTTTTGCCGGGCAATGGTGACCTATCGACCATGGATCCCGGATCAAGTCCGGGATGACGCCCTCTTTTTATGGCGGGCTTAGTAGTTACGATTTGCAAGTCTTGCCCGTCATGATCAGGCCGGGTCTCGCCCCGGCGGGCGAGTTACTTTTCTTTGCTTCGCCAAAGAAATCCAACGAAAAGAAAGGCGACCCTACTGTCTGCGGACAGAAGGGTTTTGGGAAAAGATGCGGGTGCGGGCTCAGCCTCATCCCAGCCTTCTCCCAGAGGGAGAAGGGGCAAGACCGCAGGACGCGCCTTGCGCATCCTGCTCCCCGAATCCGATCCCGATCGCCCCGTCCTGGCTGGGCTGAGGAGCGGAAAGACGGGCGGATCAGGGCAGACACTTGTTTGAGCCGCAGGCGAGTTTGTGTCTGACCCCGCACGGCTTGAGCACCGCAAGGAACCGCGAAGCGGCCCAGACTGCGGGTCGCCTTTTCTTTGGTTACTTTCTTTTGGCGATAGCCAAAAGAAAGTGACTCGCTGCCGGGCGACTCCCGGCCAGCAGCTTCAACTCGCCAGAAGAACGTCATCAAAAACTCCTGACACCGCAAGACGCCACATTACTGACTGCAGCCGGGCCGGGTCAGTCAGTCGTCGAGGTTGCCTTCTGCGCTTGGCCAGTCGCGGATGTAGGCCTTGAGCATCTTGTTTTCAAAATTCTGGCTGTCGACGACGGTTTTGGCTACGTCGTAGAAGCTGATCACGCCCATCAGCATTTTCTGGTTCATGACGGGCATGTATCTCGCGTGGCGGTCGAGCATCATGCGGCGCACTTCGTCAAGTTCGGTTTCCGACGTGCAGGTCAGGGGGTGGTCATCCATGGCGGTGCGCACCAGGGTTTTGCCGATTTCACCGCCGTTTTTGACGATGCAGACAATCACTTCCCGAAAAGTCAGCATGCCCACCAGGTCGCCGTGCTCCATCACCACCAGCGAGCCAATGTCTTTTTCAGCCATGATCTGCGTTGCCTTGGCAAGTGGCTCGTCGGGTTGAACGGTGTACAGCGTGTTGCCTTTAACGCGCAAGATGTCTAGAACCTTCATGGCTTTCTCCTCGGGGTGTTTTGTACGGGTCTGGCCGCCCTGCGCTGGTGACAGGACGGGCGCAGAGCGGGGCGGGCTTCGGTTTAAATATAGCCCACAATCAGTCGGCTGGCTGTAATGATTTTCGCAGTGCAGCCACCTTTTTTCACTGGAGACAAACCCATGCCCGGCTATTCCGACCCCGGTTTTGACACTCTGGCGCTGCACGCCGGTGCTGCCCCTGACCCGACCACAGGCGCACGTGCGGTGCCGATACATCTGACCACATCTTTTGTCTTTGAATCAAGCGACCACGCGGCATCGCTGTTTAACCTGGAGCGTGCCGGCCACGTCTATTCACGCATCAGCAACCCGACCAATGCGGTGCTGGAGCAGCGTGTGGCGGCGCTTGAAGGCGGCATTGGCGCCATCGCCACCGCCAGCGGCCAGGCCGCGCTGCATCTGAGTGTGGCCACGCTGATGGGTGCGGGTTCACACATCGTGGCTTCGACTGCGCTTTATGGGGGCTCGCAAAACCTGCTGCATTACACGATGCGGCGTTTTGGCATTGAAACCACTTTTGTCAAACCCGGTGACATTGACGGCTGGCGCGCCGCCGTCAGGCCCAACACCAAGCTGTTTTTTGGTGAAACCGTTGGCAACCCAGGGCTGGATGTGCTGGACATTGAAACGGTCGCAAGCATCGCCCATGAGGCCGGTGTGCCGCTGCTGGTGGATTCAACCCTGACCTCACCCTGGCTGATCAAACCGTTTGACCATGGCGCTGACCTGGTTTACCACTCGGCCACCAAGTTTTTAAGCGGCCACGGCACGGTGATTGGCGGCATTGTGGTCGATGGCGGCTCATTTGACTGGGATGGCCCCAGGGCAGCAGGCCGTTTTGCCGAACTGACGGAAGCGTATGACGGTTTTCACAACATGGTGTTTACTGAAGAAAGCACGGTTGGTGCGTTTTTGCTGCGCGCCCGGCGTGAAGGCTTGCGCGATTTTGGTGCATGCATGAGTCCACACACGGCCTGGCTGATTCTGCAGGGCATTGAAACCCTGTCGCTGCGCATGGCGCGGCATATGGACAACACTGAAAAAATCGTCAATTTTCTGGCCAGCCACGCTTTTGTGTCGCGCGTCGGTCACCCGATTCTTGAATCACATCCCAGCCACGCACTGGCCAAAAAGCTGTTGCCGCGCGGTGCGGGTTCGGTCTTCAGTTTTGACCTGAAGGGATCACGCGCGCAGGGCAAGGCTTTTGTGGAGGCCCTCAAGGTTTTCAGCCATCTGGCCAATGTGGGTGACTGCCGCAGCCTGGTGATTCACCCGGCCAGCACCACACACTTTCGCATGACGGACGATGCCCTGAGCGGTGCGGGCATCAGCCAGGGCACGATAAGGCTGTCCATCGGACTGGAAGATGCCGACGACCTGATTGACGACCTCAAACGCGCATTAAAAGCCGCAGAAAAAGCAGGAGCCTGAGCATGTACATCTCCGTCAAGGACCACAAAAGCTACTGCTACACCGGCGGCAAAACCATGGACACGAGCAAACCGACGGTGGTGTTTATCCACGGTGTGCTCAATGACCACAGCGTCTGGATTCTGCAAAGCCGCTACATGGCCAACCATGGCTGGAACGTGCTGGCCGTCGATTTGCCCGGCCATTGCCGAAGTGAGGGTGATGCACCCGCCAGTGTGGAGGAAGCCGCCCTGTTTATTGAAGCACTGCTGGATGCAGCCGGGGTGCAGCGCGCCGCGCTGGTCGGCCACAGCTGGGGTTCGCTGATTGCGCTTGAAACAGCGTCCAGGTTAAAAGACCGCATCACACATCTGGTGATGGTCGGCACAGCTTTTCCGATGAAGGTGTCACAAGCACTGCTGGATGCATCTTTGAACGAGCCCATGGTGGCGCTGAAAATGATCAATGTGTTTTCCCGCAGCACACTGGCTGCGCCGCCCTCGGCACTTGGCCCTGGCACCTGGGTGTATGGCTCCAGCATGGCGCTGGGCCGCCGTGTGCTGGCCAGCAATACAAAAGTCAATGTGTTCCACCGCGGTTTCAAGGCCTGCAACGACTATGCCAGCGGCGACACCGCCATCACACAGATCAGTTGCCCAGTGCTGTTTTTGCTGGGCGCACAAGACCAGATGACACAGGCCAAAGCCGCCGGTTTGCTGATTGACAAGGCAAAAGGCAGCGGCAAAACCCTCAAGGTCGTGAACCTGGCGGTAGGCCACCATCAGATGACCGAATCACCTGAAGAAACGCTGTTTGCGATTCGGGATTTTCTGCAATAGGCGGTCTGCAGAAAGAGGCCAATGTCTTGCTCCCCGATCCCGATCCCGAATTCTCCCCAAAGCCCTTCTGTCTGCGCCGAGGAACGGAAGCAAAAGCGGATCAGGGCACGTGCTTGTCTGAGCGCAGCGAGTTTGCACGTGACCCCGCTTTTGCTGAGTACCGCAGGTTGCCCGGAGCGA
>JAZKIK010000114.1:0-1232 GCA_040384925.1 Pseudomonadota bacterium
AACAAGGATGTGGTCATAAAAATTAAGAAATCAGGTGAATGAAACCGTGATGAGCGGGATTGCGCGGTGAAAGGTAACAGCCGGTGAATACTTGTTCACCGGCAGGGTTACTGTGAAATGTGCTGGGTTTTTGCTGGTGCTTTTGGCCTGCACTGATTTATCGACGGATGATTCTGTGTCCGCTTCCCAATTTCATGAGCCCAATTTCACTACGGATTCAGCCTGCTCTTCAGCTTCACGCCAACTGCCCTGATCCAGGCCGTCCAGCGCATACGGGCCTATGGACGCGCGGATCAGCCGCAGGGTCGGGTGGCCAACAGCAGCGGTCATGCGGCGAACCTGACGGTTGCGGCCTTCGCGGATGCCAAGTTCTATCCACGCCGTTGGGATGGCTTTGCGTACCCGTACCGGCGGCTCGCGCTCCCACAGTCCGGGCGGGGCGTCCATGCGCTGGGCAATGGCGGGCCGGGTCGGGCCGTCCTTGAGTTGAACGCCGCTGCGCAATGCTGCCAGCGCCGCATCGTCAGGTTCACCCTCGACCTGCACCCAATAGGTCTTGAGCATCTTGAAGCGCGGGTCGCTGATGCGGGCCTGCAACTGGCCGTCGCTGGTCAGCAGCAGCAGGCCTTCGCTGTCGGCATCGAGCCGGCCGGCCACATACACGCCGGGCAGGGCGATGAAATCCTTTAGCCCACGCCATCGACCCTCGAGTGTGAACTGGCTCAGCACGCCGTAAGGTTTGTTGAAGCAGATCAGGCGCGGCGTTGCGGGGGAGCTGGCGTTGACGGGCACGTGCTCGATCTAGCCGGGGACGGCTTCTTCAGCCCGGGCTTTTTGCTGGGCCCGCATCACCTGGTGGCGGTGCCAGTAGTGGCCGACCAGTGCCTTGAACTGTTCTTCCTGTTTGGCCAGGCCCTTGAGCTTGATCTTGCTGGTACGCGCACCGACCATGCCCTTGTCGAAATGGGTGACAGTGAGCGTATTGCCAAAGCTGCTGTCGTTGAAGGTCATGGCCTTGACCTCGTCCCATGCGATGGGCACGCCATCGTCCGCAGTCGCGTGCAGGCCCTGGTAACTGATGTCGATGCGCTTGTCCTTGCCCAGGTCAAACGTCACGGGCGGAAAGTAGCGCAGCACCACGGCGCGCTCTTCATCCGTTGCCGGCTCGTAGCGGTAGGCCAGGCTGCGCTCGTGCGCCTCGGCAAAACGTTGCTCGTAGTCGCCCCACAGGC
>JAZKIK010000114.1:1242-2863 GCA_040384925.1 Pseudomonadota bacterium
TTCCTGGTCGTTGGCTGGCTCGTAGCGGTAGGCCAGTGCGTGTTCGTGGTTTTGCGCAAACTGCTGCTCGTAACTTGCCCACAGGCGCTGTTCGATGGCATCGGCTGTGGCAATCTCGTCGGCCCAGGTGGCTTGCGGTGCAGTGGTGACGATGGAGCCATAGCTGTCCTCGCTGACGTTGTGGCCCACATTGCGCATGCGCTCCAGCAGCGGCGGGTGCGAGTCGTAGGGGTGCGGCACAGCGGCGGTTTTCATGGCCATCACAAAGTCGCCAGACCGGGCATACGGGTGCAGGCCGTCCGCCACAAAACCGGCGATGCCGAGGGCACCGCTGTGTTGTTGCTCCTGTTCAAACAGCCTGCGCTCGACGGTGTTGCGGTAGCTCGAATAGGCCGAAATCTTGATCAGCGACTGCACGATGGACTGCGGTGCCGTCAGCTGCGCGGCCACGCGGTCAGCGTTGTACTCGCGCTCGCGGCTGTCGCGTGCCAGCGCAAACTCAAAAATCATGCGGTACAGGCGCAGCAGGTAGTGCGCGACGATGGTCAGCCCGTCACTGCGCATCTGCCAGGTGTACAGGTCAAACTGGTTGAGCTTGGGGCCTAACGCGGCACTGCTGCGCGTGTCGCCGCCGCCCAGGTGGGCCAACTCATGCGCCAGCACCGCATCGGCCTCGGCGGTGTCCAGCACGCGCAGCAGCGGAATGCTGACAAACAGCGTGCGGCCGGTGAGCTTGCGGTCACCGACCGTGCAGGGTGCCTCGGTCACAAAAAAGTTGTTGTCAATGCCGGCAATAATCTGGTCCGGCGGCGAGGTCTTGACTCTTGTGGCCAGCTGGCGGATGCGCTCCCACAGGCGCGGTGCATCGGCCTCTGCCAGCAGCTCGCCCTCGATGGCGTTGTCTGAAGGCAGCTTTTTGAAGAGCGTGTAGATCGCATAAAAAACCGCCATGGCCGCCGCAATGCCAGCAATGGCCACCAGCTTGATGTAATAACTATTCCAGAAGTAGGCGGTGAGCCAGAAGGACAGCCACACCAGCATGGCGCTCTGCAGCGTGACCTCGACCGCGCTCGACACCGTCATCAGCCGCCAGCCCGTCACAAAACTCGCATAACGCAGGCCTCGGTTGACAAAGGCCAGCGCGCCCAGCACACCGGCCGCCAGCAACAGCGCCGCGCCCAGGATCAGCGTCCAGAAGGCGGCACGCTCGGCCCAGTGAAACCACCAATGAAGTGAATAAGGGCTGCAGACCTTGTCATGAAACTCGCGGTTTTCAGGCCCGGTGGCGTCGCAAGCCATCGACAGTTTGTGCGTGTCGTAAAACGCGATCTCGTCCGCCTTTTGTGCGGGCGACAAATTTGTTGTGGCATTGATGCTGGCGTCGACCCGCGCGATGAAGTTTTTGTCCTCCGTCTGGAGGGCGTAGTGCGTGAAAACCAGCGTCGCCGCCGGGATGGTCATATCCAATGCATTGAAGACAATCGCGCGGGTTTCCCACAACACCTCCAGCTCAATGGTGACCTCGCCGGAAAAATCGGTGGGCGCGACCCCCGGCGCCGCCGCGCCAGATACCCCTACCTGAGACTGCCCATGTTCCACATCAAATCGCTCGAACTGGTCC
>JAZKIK010000114.1:2873-5255 GCA_040384925.1 Pseudomonadota bacterium
GGTGTCGACCCGCGCGATGAAGTTTTTGTCCTCCGTCTGGAGGGCGTAGTGAGTGAAAACCAGCGTCGCCGCAGGGATGGCAAACAGCCAGACCAGGCTCAGCAAAAAGACCCGCCAGAGGTCCGAATGAATCGTGCGTGCAGCGGCCATGTAGGGGTCCCGTGAAAAATCAATTGATGATACGGGCTGTTTTATCAGGTAATGGTGACTTGCCCACTATCGATCCCCGGATCAGGTCCGGGCTTTCAGACTACAGCCCGGACTCAGCCATGATTCTGGAGACTTGATCTTCAATGCCTTGTTGAAGTGCCTGCACCACTTGTTGCTGTGTGGCTGGGTCCAGGTTGTCCTCCAGCTTGTAGGCCCACGGCTTGCCATCAGGCCTTGCGACAGGCACACCCAGGCCCACAGACGGGGATCGGGACATAAAAATCTCCTTGCTTGCTGTTACCCCGGCCACCTGTATGCCGGCCATGGTACCGGCCAGTTGAATCTCGGTGAAACCTGCACGCATTGACATCGTTACCCCGAAGATTCCCCGTTCGGCATCAAAGTTTTCAGCGACGATGATCATTGCGTCCACGCCATGCTTTTTGGCCAGTTCGGCAAGCTCTGTGTCAATGCGCTCTACGTTGTAAGCCATCACCAGACTGCGTGCGTTGAGCCTTTGGGCCATTGCAGGCGCGTCAACCTCGATCTGTTTGACCTGGTACTTGCCGGTACTGCGCAGATAGGCTTCAACCTTGGCACGGGCAGTGGTGTTGAAGACATCACCCGCTGGCAAGGACTTGTATTCGTTATTGAAGACGGTGATGCCAATCTTGCGGTACTTCACCTCCTGCGGCAGCACCGACACAACGCCAATCCGCTTGATGGCGCTGGCCTGTTCGGGCGAGAGTTTTGGAGCGGCACAGGCTGACAGAAGCGCTGCAAACAGGAATGCTGTCAGATAGCGGATAAGCGGCATGTAATAAATCCCCTGTACGAGTTGAGGTCGTGCGCAAATGTTGTGCCAGGCTGCACATCTACTCAGCTCCGGTCTGGACAAGTGAAAGCTCAACGTAAGCCATCACGGTTTTTTTGAGCTTTTCGGATTCAGTTCCCCAGAAACTCTTTGCCGCCTCTTTTAGGATCTACCTCTATAAACAGGCCGTCATACAGATGTGCTAGCCGAGCAGTTGTTACTGTGGGTACGTAAATTCGTGCAACTACACTGGTTTTGGCGGCGACCATTTGTTGCACTGATAGCAGCAACTCTGCGCCGATATCGCGTTTTGCATCACGTTCGAGCAACTGCTTTTCAGTCATGGGCATTTTTACGCTCCCGCTTGAGTTGCTTCAAGAAGCTGGCCACCACATTGGCTTCAAGTATGCAGAGCATGCTCCAGATTGGTCTTCATACCTGCGGATTCTGTACTGCTGAACCAACCCAATTTTGAGTGGACAGCTTCAGCCCCTGAGCAGCAAGTTGTTTTTGTGCATGATGCGATGCATTGGTCAGGGCCTTGGCAACCTTGTCCCGTTTAGTATTTGACGGGCTTGGCCGATGACTTTTTACTGCGTGAGTTGTTGGAGATTGATCCATTTGTCGATGTCCTTCACGTATGTTCTGTGTGCTGTGCCGTGTGCAATCAAGTCAAGTGTGCCAGAGGCATTGTCCAGAACAGTCCAGCGGTCTGCAAGCGGCAAATACAAAGTCAAAAAATTTTGCACACTGCGTTGAAAGCGCCGTTCAATGTCTGTCTGCGGGATGTTGTGCCCGCCAAGTTTGACGCGAAGCGCAACCCGGTTGACGGCCAATTCCGCACTGGGTAATGCGATGTAGAAAATCTGGACTTTGTAACCCTGCGCTTTGCACCGTGTCAGGAAAAGGGCGAATGTTCGGCTTGACAGCGTTGACTCGAAAGCAAAGCTTGCTTTTGCCGCTGCCAGCGCCTGCAGGCGTTTGAGCATGATGCGGCCAGCCTCAAATGCCACGGTTTCAGGCGCGTAGGCCGACAATCCCGCTGCAATCTGGTCCGCATTCACAAAGTCAGGAATGCCCAATGCCTGTTTGAGCAAAAACGGTGCTGCCGTTGATTTGCCCGCACCGTTTGGCCCAGCAATCACAACCACTGTTGGCTGTCTAGGCTTTGCGGTGCGGGTGTCACGCGGTTGAACACAACCTTCTCTCCCGCCGAGTGATCCACGATATCCGTCACAAAATACCCATGCCGCTCAAACTGAAACCTCTCACCAGCGCCAACATTAGCCAGTGAAGGTTCAACATAAGCCGTCACGGTTTTCAAACTGTTTGGGTTCAAGTTTTCCAGAAAGTCCTTGCCACCACTTTCAGGCTGCGCTTGGGTAAACAGGCGGTCATACAGCCGCACTTCGGCTTCT
>JAZKIK010000115.1:0-6032 GCA_040384925.1 Pseudomonadota bacterium
CCTGGCCGCATCAAGCCAGCGCCACCAGTGTGGAAGAGTCGGTTGCAGACCTGCAGCGCGACTGGGAAGTGGTGCGTTACCAGACCCCCGCAGCAGAACGTGAAAAACGTTTTGAAGTGCTGGCCGCCAAGGCACACAAATTAAGCGAAAGCACTGCGGGCCGCGCCGAACCACTGGTCTGGGAAGGCATCATCGTCAGCTCGTGGGCCGGTGAAAAAGGCGGGCTTGGCGGTCTGGCACTGGCCAAACAGGCCAAAGCCATTTATGAGGCGGCCATACAGATAGACGGCAGCGCACTCGATGGTTCGGCCTACAACAGCCTGGGTGTTCTGTACTACAAGGTGCCCGGCTGGCCACTGGGTTTTGGCGACAAGGCCAAAGCCAAAGACCTGCTGCAAAAAGCCCTGGCCTTGAACCCCAAAGGCATAGATCCGAATTTTTTCTACGGTGAATACCTGCTGGAAACCGGCCACACCGAAGAATCAATAAGCTACTTCGAGCACGCATTGCAAGCCCCGCCCCGCCCCCGACGCCAGATTGCCGACACCGGACGCAAAGAGGAAGCACGTGTTTTGCTGGAAAAGGCCAAGGGCAAATAAGGGCTGGATGGGGACCGGAGCAGCGGCTTTTCAGCATCGAACAGCATCCGGCTGGCGGTGCAACCAGCCAGTTCATGGCCAAAACGATACGAAACGTATACGTTTCATATACAATCGTTTCATGGGTATCGTCAAAATCTCCGATCAAATGCACGAGGACATTCGTATTGCCAGCAATGCGCTTTCCCGTTCCATCAACGCACAGGCAGAACACTGGATGCGCATTGGCATGCTTGCCGAACTGCATCCGGATCTGGATCACCGTGAAATCTGTCAGCTGCTGATCCGGGCCGAACAGGCCGGCGGGTTCAATCTGGCAACGGTGGCCGCCTCGCTTGCAGACAGTCCAGCGCGCAGCATTCAATGAGCCTGCTCAAGTCAGTTGCCGAGCTGGCCAAGGCCAGAGAGGCAGGCCAACTCGCGGCAGATGTTCTGCGCATGATTGCCGCGCACGTGAAACCCGGCGTGACTACCGAAGAACTGGATCAACGCTGCCATGACCATATCGTCAATGAATTGAAGGTGATTCCGGCCAACATCGGTTACCAGGGATTTCCAAAAACCGTGCTGACCTCGGTCAACCATGTGGTTTGCCACGGCATTCCATCACCCGGCAAGATTCTGAAGAAAGGCGACATCGTCAACATTGATGTGGCCATCATCAAGGACGGCTGGTTTGGCGACACCAGCCGCATGTATTTTGTCGGTGAGCCCAGCACCCTGGCGCGCCGACTGGTCAATACGAGCTACGAGGCCATGCGCGCAGGCATCCGGCAGGTACGCCCAGGCGCGACCTTGGGCGACGTGGGTTTTGCCATCCAGTCCGTGGCGCACCGCGAGCGCTTCAGTGTGGTGCGCGAATACTGCGGACACGGCATAGGACAGGTCTACCACGACGATCCCCAGGTGCTGCACTATGGCCAGCGTGGACAAGGCTTGCGCCTCGAAGAAGGCATGGTCTTCACCATAGAGCCCATGATCAATGCGGGCAAACGCGAGACCAAAGAACTGTCCGACGGCTGGACCGTCGTCACCCGCGACCATTCTCTGTCCGCACAATGGGAGCACATGGTGGCGGTAACCGCGAATGGTTTTGAAGTGCTGACGGCCTGGCCGGAAGGTACTGGGGACTATGCGGCAATCTCCTGATGACCTGAGTGTCACAGGTATCAGCGACCGAGCCACTCCCGAAGGATGCAGCATGGGAATCACAGCATCACCTCATTGAATATGTATGTTCATGACATGGTGTTTCGGGCCTCTGTGTCCTACCGCACCGACTGGCACCTGAAATTGGTGCAAAGTGAAATGCAAACAGGCAACCCTGCCGATTTTTCACGATACACAGAGGTGACTTGCAAATGAGACTTTCAACCTTCATTGAATTGAATCTTGAGGAAATTCTTGGCGAGTGGGACAAGTTTGCCAAAACCCTGTTTCCGACAGAAGACAAGTTCAATGCGTATCTGCTGCGTGACCACGCGCGTGAAGTGCTGCTGGAGCTGACTGCAGACATGGAGACAAGTCAAAGCTCACAGGAGCAGGCTGACAAGTCGAAAGGCGTTGCAACGGCCTATCACCCTGAAGATAGCGCGGCAAATGTGCACGGTGTGTTGCGGCATGACGATGGTTTTTCGGTTTCTCAGGTCGCGGCAGAGTTCCGGGCGCTTCGGGCGTCGGTCTTGCGATTGTGGCTGCCAAAAATCTCGGTTATGACCGAAGAAGTTGTGACAGACATCGTGCGGTTTAACGAATCCATTGACGAGGCGCTTGCTGACTCCCTCGTGACCTACAAAAGTTAGCTTTCTGCAAAAAAACACGCCAGCGTGATTCAGTTGGCCCGTGGGATCAGGGTTTTAAAAAGCCGGCTGCCGCCTGGCCGCATGCGTGTTTGCTATCAAATATGAAGCCGTGCGTCGGCAACACCTTCTCCTACAAACGCTGGCCGCACCCGCCTACGCAAACTTTTTGTCACAAATCAAGGCCCAGACCTAAGATCCAAAGCACAAAGCAAGTACTTACTTTTTGAACGTTCTGACCCGGTCAGTCGCTCACATCGAAGATTGGCTAGGTTCATAAAGTAAGGAGACAAAATGGTCAGATCTGATGCATTTTCGGGTGCTCGCCCATGGGCGGCAGCGCTGGTTTTAGGTGTCAGTGCGCTGGTCGCTGCATGTGGCGGCGGTGGCGGACGTGACACCATTCTGGGTTCGGGGGATAACTCCATCGTGGCACCCTTGCCTGTGGTTCCAGTCGTTCCGGTGATTCCGCCGGTCGTTGTTCCACCCATCGTGCCTGTTCCGCCGGTAGTGCCCCCTGTGCCAGTCCCTGTGCCGCCTGTAGTCATCGCGGTAGCTCCTGCCAACAAGGCCACGGGCGTGGCACTCAACAACACGTTGATCACAGCCGCTTTCAACGAGCCGGTAGCCGCGTTCAGCGGTGCTGCCAGCTTCACCCTGGCCTGTGCTGCGCCCTGCGTCAGCCCGACCGGCACGGTGTCACTTGACGCGACAGGCAAAATCGCCACGCTGGCATTGACTGCCGGCACAGTTCTGGTCCCGCTGACCAGTTACACCGCCACCGTGGCAGCCGCAAGAAGTGTGGCTTCGGGCCTGGCGCTGGTCAGCCCAAAGGTCTGGAGGTTCACAACCGGTGCCGCACCCGACGTCACACGACCTGGCGTTGCACTGACAGCACCAGTCACCAGCACACCCGGCCCAACCACGGGCGTGCCTGCCAATTCGGCCATCAGCGCGGTTTTCAGCGAAGCCATGGCTCCGGCAACGATTGACACAGGCAGCTTCAGGCTGAGCTGCGCCGCACCCTGCACAACACCGGCGGGCGTAGTGACTTATTCGGTAGGCAATAGAACTGCAGTGTTCAACCCCACGGGCTCCCTGGCCGCCGGCACCACCTACACCGCTACCATCAGCACTGCAGCCACTGATCTGGCCGGCAATGCGCTGGGCGGCAACCAGGCACCTTTGCCCGCAGCCAGCAACTATGTCTGGACCTTCAGAACCGTGGCAGCCATCCCGGCAGCCAATATCAGCGTGTTGTCCACCAACCCGACTGCAGGCAGCACCACGGTATGCGCCGACGCCACAGTCAACGCGACTTTTGCAGTGCCTTCAGGCCAACGCCTGGATCCGGACAGCATCAATTCAGCAGTCTTTACCTTGACCGGGCCAGCGCTGCTGCCGGTTGCGGCTGACTCTGTAGTGCTGGACGCAGGCACCGGCCGCACCGCCACCTTCACCCCGCTGGTGGCGCTGACTCCAGGCGTGACCTACACCGCCACCATCAATGGTGGCAACACAGGTGTCAAGGATCTGGCTCTGCCAGCAAACACCATGACGGCTGATTTCAGCTGGAAATTTTCCGTTGCCAGCTGCGTGTTGCCACCGGTGATTCCAGTCATCAACCTTGGGCTGCTCTCGCGTTTTGGTACTTTTGGCGGCTCGGCCGGCATGACCAACATGGGCAATCAGACCATCATCACCGGCAGCGCCGGCAACACCGCAGACATCGGCACGATTGCAACCGGCACTTCGGCCATCACGGGTTTCCATGACTCGGCACCGTCCGATATCTATACCGAAGTGCCTGGCGTCAATGTCGGCAGCGTGACGGGCAAGATCTACACCTGCACCACCTCCACCACCGGCCCGACCAACGCAACCAATGGTGTCAACCCGGCCTCATGTGTACGGGCCACACAGGCCAGGCTTGACGGGCAGGCCGCTTATCTGGCCCTGACAGCCCTGCCTGCTGGTGCCAACCCAGGCGCCAATCTGGCTGGGCTGACCCTGGCCCCAGGCGTTTACACCGCACCCGGTGGCTCCCTGATGATCCAGGGCGGCAACCTGACGCTGGACGCACAGGGCGATGCCAATGCGGTGTGGGTGTTCCAGATGGCGACGTCACTCACCGTCGGCGGCCCCGGTGCGGCGTTTCCGCAAAGTGTCACGCTGACGGGCGGCGCGCTGGCCAAAAACGTGTATTGGCAAGTCGGCAGCGCAGCCACCATCAATGCAGCCGGCGGCGGCACCATGGTGGGCACCATCATTTCGCAGGCTGGTGCGGCGTTTTCAACCGCAGGCAACGCCCTGCTGACCACGCTGAATGGCCGGGCCGTGTCGCTGGGCGCTTCCGTCACGCTGGTCAACACCGTCATCAACGTGCCCGCACCCTGAGCCTTGACCAACAAAACGCCGCCGTCAAAAGCGGCGTTTCCCCCGTCTGAAGCCCTCCCCACCCTTTCGGAGCAAAACCATGAAATTTAATAAAACCCCAGGCCTTCTGGGCCTGGCCGCCCTGGCCGTGCTGGCCAGCCCCGCTGCATTTGCGCAGGAAACCGGCTGGTACGGCGGCGGCAATATAGGCCAGTCACGCGCCACCATTGACAACGCCCGTGTGGCCGCCGGTCTGGCCCAGTCCGGTTTTGCCACCACATCCATCGCCGACCGCGAACGTGACGCCGCCTACAAACTTTATGGTGGCTACCGCTTCACGCCCTATTTTTCAGTCGAGGGCGGTTATTTTGATCTGGGCAAGTTTGGTTTTACCGCCAACACCGTGCCTGCAGGCAGCCTGAACGGCAATATCCGCATCAGGGGTTTTAACCTTGATCTGGTCGGCACCGTGCCACTGACAGAAAAACTCTCGGCCCTGGGCCGTGTCGGTGCCAACTATGCGCAGGCCAAGGACAGTTTTCGCGGCAGCGGCGCAGTCAACGTGATCAACCCCAACCCGAGTGAACGCGCCACCAACTACAAGGTCGGCCTGGGCCTGCAATACGCCTTCAGCGACGACCTGGCCATGCGCGCGGAAATCGAGCGTTACCGCATCAACGACGCCGTAGGAAACCGCGGCCACGTCGACATGGTGTCGGTTGGTCTGGTTTACAGCTTCGGCGGCAAGGCACCCACTTATGTGCCAAGGGCAGCAGCACCAGAGCCGGTTGTGATGGCCGCCACGCCCGTCCCCATGCCCCCGCCGGTGATGGTTGCACCACCCGCACCGCCGCCACCTTACATGCCGACCAAGGTCACGTTTTCGGCAGATTCGCTGTTTGATTTTGACAAATCCACAGTGCGGCCAGAAGGCAAACAGGCACTCGACAAATTCAGCAACGACCTCAAGGGCACACAGTACGAAGCCATCAAGGTCACAGGCCACACCGACCGCCTCGGCTCCCACGCCTACAACCTGAAGCTCTCCAGCCGCCGCGCCGAAGCCGTCAGCGCTTATCTGACAACATCAGCAGGCATACCAGCCAGCAAAATCACCGCCACAGGCGTGGACGGCGCAGACCCGGTCACCAAACCCGGCGAATGCGTCGGCAACAAACCCACCGCCAAACTGATAGCCTGTTTGCAACCCGACCGCCGGGTTGAGATTGAGGTTTCGGGGACGAAATAGGGCTTGGGT
>JAZKIK010000116.1:0-7722 GCA_040384925.1 Pseudomonadota bacterium
CCATCGCACCGAAGTTCTTCAGTGACTTCCTGACGCTGATCAAACTGGATGGCAGGTGGCAGATCATCACCAAGGTTTTTCACTATGAGACCTAGCCGAACTGCGCGAACTGCGGGCGTCTGGCAATCACGCTATTTTTATAGCTTCTCACGGGTGTTTTATTGACCTGCAGTCGATTTATTGCATAAAAATGGCTTTTTTGAGCCCCTGAAGGGACTAAAACTGGCCAAGACCATGAAAAGTTAATATGGGCCTTAACTTTTCATGATTTTTAACTTGCAAGCTGATGTTACGCAGGAAAAAGGCGTTTCCCCAATGAAAATGCCTTTTTGATGGCCTCTTGTCGTCACTGGAGAGTGCGTAACATCGGTGATTCAAATTCAGCAGGAAAACCCCACTCATGAGCGCTGACCAGGACCCCTTGTTAACACCTGGAGTTCAAGGCCGTGCTGCTGCTGGCCTTCATGCTGTCGCTGGTCATAGGCTCGGCCTTGTATGTGCTGTACGCCAGGGGTGTATTTGAGAGCAATCAGCGGCTGGTGTTGATGGCTGACGATTCCGAAGGCGTGGTTGTGGGCATGGACTTGACTTTTTCGGGTTTCCCGATTGGCCGGGTGCAGCGCATCGAGCTGGCTGAAGACGGCAAGGCGCGTATTTTGGTCGATGTGGCGACCAAGGACGCCCACTGGCTGCGCGAATCCAGCGTTTTCACCATGGTGCGCGGCATTGTGGGTGGCACCAATATCCGCGCCTATACCGGTCTGCTGACAGACCCGCCACTGGCTGATGGTGCAGTGCGCACCGTGCTGGCAGGTGATGCGGCTGGTGAAGTGCCCAAACTGGTGGCCGCCGCCAAAGACCTGATTGAAAACCTCAACAACCTGACTGGCAAACAGGGGGCACTGGGTGCCAGTTTCGGCAATCTGCAAACCCTAACAGCCAAGATCAACGGCCCAGGCGGTGCGCTGGCCGTGCTGCTGGGCAATGAGGCAGCAGCCCAAAAAATGCTGAACAATCTGGAGCGCACCAATGAGCGTGTCAACAGCCTGCTGGCCAGGCTGGACAGCATCACCGCCAAGGCCGATACCCAGGTGTTTGGTGACAAGGGCGTGATGCCCGAGACCCGTGCCACGGTGGTGCAGCTCAACAGCTTGCTGCTCGATGCACGCAACAGCCTGAAAAAAGTCGATGCCGTGCTGGTTGAGGCCCAGGCCGTGGGTGCCAACGCACGCGAGGCCACAGGCGACCTGGGCACCCTGCGCGGGGAGGTCGAGGCCAGCCTGCGCAAGGTGGATGGCCTGGTCAATGAGATCAACCGCAAGTGGCCTTTCGCCCGCGAAACCGAGGTCAAACTGCCATGATCCGATCTTTTTATGCAGCCTTGTGGCTGATGTTGGCGCTTGCAGCCTGTTCATCCGGCCCCAAACCGGCCAACTGGCAACTGGAAGCCAAAGCCGCGATGGACAGATCAGTCGCGGCCTACCTTGAAGGCAATTCGCGCGTTGAGGCGGTGGAACTGGCCCGCGCCAGAGCTGAAATCTCCAGCACCGGGCGTGTTGACCTGATGGCCAGGGCAGAGCTTCTGCATTGTGCCAGCCATGTCGCCAGCCTGGTGTTTGAGCCCTGTACGGGATTTGAGAAACTGCGAGCCGATGCGCCGGCTGCAGAAAAGGCTTACGCTGACTACCTGGCCGCCAGACTGCAGCCGCAGGATGCTGCCTTGCTGCCTCCACAACAGCGCGCAGTGGTTCAAGATGCGGGCGACACCGCCATCAGGTCCATGACTGAGCCGCTGTCTCAACTGGTGGCCGCAGGCGTGGCCCTGCAATCTGGTCGAGCCAGCCCGGGCATCATTCAACTCGCAGTAGATACGGCATCAGCCCAGGGGTGGCGCAGGCCGCTGCTGGCCTGGCTTGGTGTACAGCTGGCGCTGGCAGAAAAACCGGGCGGTGACACCGGGCAGGCAGCCAGTTTGCGCCGCCGGATTGAATTGACTCTGGGTGATGTCAAGGCAAAACGCTGAGGGCTTGAATCCCAGGTGTTACGCCACATCTCCGCAGTCCGCCAAAGACCAGTCCTGTTCATCGCCTTTATTTCTCCGGTGTCGGCGGATTTTTCCGTCAATCAAACTTCATGAATACCATTTCCAGCAATACTTCCTCGAAGCCCGTCCTTCGACCTATGGCCATCGCGCTGGCGGGGCTGATTGCGCTGGCCATAGCCATGGGCATTGGCCGTTTTGCCTTTACCCCGCTGTTGCCCATGATGCTGAGTGACGGGGTCATTGATCTGGTTTCTGCCAGCTGGCTGGCCAGTGCCAATTACCTGGGTTATCTGGTGGGTGCGCTGTTGTGCACTTTTCAGCCCTGGATCTGGCGCAGCTTCAGTTTTCTGCCACGTTTTGTGGCGTCCAGCGCCGTGCGTTTTGGGCTGGTGGCCACCAGCTTGCTGACTCTGGGCATGGCGGTGCAGTGGTCCGCTTTCGGCGGATTTTGGCCCTTGTTGCGTTTTTTTGCCGGTGTTGCCAGCGCCTTTGTATTTGTATTTACCTCCGGCTGGTGCCTGGCCCAGTTGGCAAGGCAGCGCGCCAGCGCACTTGGCGGTGTGATGTATGCCGGGCCGGGTGCCGGCATTGCGCTCAGTGGTTTGATGGCCAGTGGTATGGTCGCACTGCACTGGAGCGCCGCCACCGGCTGGCTGATTCTGGGTGTGATGGCTGCCTTGCTGACCAGTGTGGTCTGGCCGACTTTTCATGAAAAATCGAGCGAAGCGACGCCCTTGGCCAGCGCCGCCACACCGACCCTGGTAGCCAAGGATGAAAACGCGCTGGCTGGCCGCAATCAGATGATGTTGCTTGCCTTTGCTTACGGTCTGGCTGGTTTTGGCTACATCATTACAGCCACTTTTTTGCCAGTGATTGCGCGCCAGGCCTTGCCCGGCTCGGCCTGGCTGGACCTGTTCTGGCCACTGTTTGGCCTGGGCATTGTGATCGGGGCTTTGCTGGCCACTCGTTTGCCTTTGGGGGGAGAGCTGCGCTATCTGCTGGCGGGCAGCTATTTTGTGCAGGCCCTGGGTATCGCCGTCAGCCTGTGGAGCCCGACGCTGGCCGGCTTTGCGCTGGGCAGCCTGCTGCTGGGCATTCCGTTTACCGCCATTACCTTTTTTGCGATGCAGGAGGTGCGCCGCCTGCGTCCGCTGAGCGCGGCAAGCTACATGGGTTTGCTGACGGCGGTTTACGGGATCGGCCAGATTTCAGGCCCGCCGCTTGTCGCGGTTTTGTTGCGACGCAGTCAGTCTGTTGGTGAAGGTTTTACCCATTCACTCGAAATTGCTGCGGCAACCTTGGTGTCTGGCGCATTTTTATACCTGTGGATGGTGCGGATTTACCCGAAGAAAAACTGACAGGTCGCGGCGGACAGGCTGTAAGCCTGCACTTACCCAGGGTACCGCCCCCATCCTTCAATGAGGGCCAGGCCCGGCAGCTAATGTCGAGTTCTCAACTCAACTGGAGAAACAACATGCCCGTCATTGCCTGGCTACTCGGTGTCCCACTCAGCGTTGTATTGCTGCTGATGCTTTTTGGGGTCTTTTGACCTTTTTTATTGGACGGGGCGCTTCATGTTCCAGGACAGGGCATGAAGTGGCTTGCAGAAAATTCGGAAACACCTCCCTTCGCCAAATTCATAGAGGAAATCAATATGCTTCGTAAAATCGTTATTTTTGCCATTACCTCGGGTTTGGCTGCCAAGGCATATCGTGCTTACGCCGCCAGAAATGAGCAAAAAACCTCAGATGCCGTGACCAAACCCACGGACAGTGGCCTCAAGCGAGCCATTTGAGCGTGTCTGAGCCGGTTTGCAGCCGGTTCATTGACTTTGAATTCAGGATCAGGACCTGAAGGCGTTCTTGAAAACCTGAAAAAGCCGGTCTCAGACTGGCTTTTTTTTTATGCGATTCGGCTTCAGCCAGGTTTCTCGCAGAGCAATATGCGGCTGTTTCACGCGACAATCCCCGGCCACGCCTACCTGGCGTTATCAATGACCCGGATTTCAGTGACTGATACAAACAACTCCCCTAACGATCCAGCCCCGAAACTGCAGGAAGCCCGCCTTTGGCAAGGTGATGGCTGGACTGCAAAAGTGCTTAAAAATGAAGATGATGACGGCTGGGCCGTGGCCATGATCAAGGACGGTGAGCCCGAACCCGCACTGATCGGCCCCTGGACCATGGGCCGGGACAAAAAGAACCCCAAACCGCTGGACGTCAACGCCTTTAACACCCTGGTCAAAACAGCGCATGAATTTGTGCGCAGGCACGAGCAGCAACTGCACGCATCGCTGCATCAAAACATCACCGTTACCAGCAAAAGCGGGCGGGTCAGTGTTTCGCTGGACATCGTGCCTGATGAGGACAATCCCCACGCCATCCTGAGCGCCGAGAGTGAAGACGGCGAAAAACTGGCACAGGTCAAGGTTGCCGCTTCATTCAAACTCAACCGGGCGAGCGCCGCAGCCTGGGCCGACAATGACTTTGCAAAACCTGCCGGGCGTTGATCGACTGTTGTGCCGCGAGCAGCAGTACCTGCGACAAGAACTACAGAAAACCCCACAAAACCGCATGAGAAAATGCGGCCTTTAAAGCGAGCTGGAGTCCCGGATGAACTTTGCACCTGACCTGGCCACGGTCACCCACGGCATACAACTGGCGGTGGCACCGGTGTTTTTGCTGACCGCCGTGTCGGGCATGATTGCCGCTGTTGCCGGGCGGCTGGCCCGCATCATTGACCGCGCCCGCTTTCTTGAAAACCGGCTGGAGACGGGCGGTGTTGAGCAGCACAAGGCCATGAAGATGTATGCCGAACTCATGGAACTGCGCCAGCGCGGCTGGCTGGTCAACAGCTGTATTGCACTGCTGACTTTTTGCGCCATGCTGATTGGTTTCACCATCATCCTGCTGTTTCTGGGTGAAACCGCCGAGTTGCCAATCCTGAAAATCGCCACCATCAGCTTTTTGTCTGGTGTGGTGTGCTTTTTGTCGGCTCTTGTGTGTTTTCTGGCCGAAACACTGCTGGCAACGCGCTTGCTCAAATTTGCGGAACTGCCGGTCAAACCCTCGGCTGAGATCGATAGCCCCAAGGTCTGAGACCGTGAACACGTTCTATAGCAGCAAGTCAAAACCGCCACTGGCCATTTTTTCACCATTCACCGTGATGTCCACCGCATGGTGGCCGGGGTGATGGACCCGCGTAGTGAAGTCACGAATCACCTGGCTGCGGCTGATTTCCATGGTTTGCCCGGCCGCCAGTGTCAGTTCCTTTAACTTGAACACCTTGGCCGAGCTGGTGCCGGATTTTTTGACGTAATGAATGCTGTAGTCCACCACCAGACGCTGTGCAAGTTTTGACCTTGAAACCAGGCTGAAAGACATCGCCAGCCTTTGCCCAAGCCTGATTTTCGGTGTGATGGCAAGGTTTTGAAGCTCAACAGCAGCTTTTTGGCCCGCTCCAATCAAGGCCAGCGCCCGCTGCTCACCTTTCTTGATCAGGCTGCGCAATGCGTGGCGGGCTATCCACGCGGTATGCGGGTTGTCCAGCGGCCAGCTTTCAAGCCGGCTCAATACCCAGTCCGGATGGGTTTTGGTGATGTCGTTGAGGTGGTTGGCGACTGATTTGCGCACATACAGGCTGCTGTCAGCCCTGAGGTTTTCAAGAATCGGTGCCGCCAGCTCAGGGTCGGCCATCAAGGCATCCAGCCGGAACGACCAGGGAAGGCGAGGGCGGCTGCCTTCACTGGCGAGGCGGCGAACATGTTCGTTGTTGTCCAGCGACCATTGCTGCATCACGGCAAGCGTGTGGGCCGCATCCAGCCGTAAAAACTCGCGAATTGCAAATTCAGACGAACCAAAAGTCGTGAAAAATTTCAGCGCGTCGAGCGAGATGTCAACATCATCACGCCCATACAGGCCCACATAGTCGGGCAGCACCAGTGTCACAAAACTGCTGTTGATACGCGGTGCCAGCAAGCGCAAAACGCTGATGGCCTGGCTGTAGTCAGCCGGCAGGCAGGCGTGCAGGCTTTGTGTCGTGCGGCGCAGGCGTTGCATCAGGCTCAGCTCGTCGAGGCCGGGCAGGGCGATTTCGAGAAAACGTGCAGGCTCAAAAAGCGGGTAAACGGCGGCAGTTTCCAGCGCGATGTGCTGAAACCGTGCGATGTCAAAGATGTTTTTGAGCGCAGGCGCTGTGGAGGTGGTAGAGGTTTCTGCAACAGTCATGGCAGCAATGATGGCAGAGTTTGAAGTCGTTTTTGACGGGCATTTGCTGGCCCTCAAACGCAGCTTTTGCCCAAAAGTAATTATTTGTGTGAACTAAAAAGGCGAGGCTGGCTCAGATTTCGCAGGTCGAAAAAGTTTGAAAAAATTTGTTTTTGCCATTTCACCAATCGTTTTCCTACCTTTAAAAACCATGAGCATTGATTCAAGCCGTCGCAGCCTGTTGAAAGTCAGCAGCCAGGCTGGCGTTTTGCTGGCCCTGTCAAATCTGGCTGATCTGGCGATGGCCCAGCAGCAGCGCCCCGCCAGGCGTATGCCTTCCATATTTGTCGGCCATGGCAGTCCCATGAATGCCATTCAGGACAACGAATTCACCCGGCATCTGGCCCGCTGGGGTGCGGCGCTGGGTCGGCCAGTAGCTATTTTGTCGATTTCGGCCCACTGGCTGACGCCGGGGCAGACGGCAGTTGGCATCGACATCAGACCCAAAACCATTCATGACTTTGGCGGTTTTCCGGCCGAGCTGCATCAGCTGGAATACCCGGCGCGGGGTGCTCCGGCTGTTGCGCGTGAGGCGGCCAGCTTGTTGAAAAGCGTTTCAGCAACCGGCAGTGAAGACTGGGGCCTGGATCACGGTACCTGGACGGTGCTGCACCACATGTATCCAAAGGCCGACGTGCCGGTGTTTCAGCTCTCGATTGACTACGCTCAGCCCGGCACATATCACCACGCCATAGGCCGAGAGCTGTCAGCCCTGCGCGACAAGGGTGTGCTGATCATGGGCAGCGGCAATGTTGTCCACAACCTGCGCGCCACCGAACGTGATACACAACAAGGCATTATGGCCAGCAAACCCTGGGCTCAGTCCTTTGACAATTCGGTCAAACAGGCCCTGGCTGCGCGTGATGACAATGCGCTGATCAACTATCTGGCGCTCGACGGCTCGGCAAAAATGGCCGTGCCCACACCAGACCACTACTGGCCGTTTTTATATGCGCTGGGTGCCGCTGGCAAGGCTGAAAAAACACTCACCACCTTTGAAGGTTTTCAGTCCGGCACCATCAGCATGCGCTGTTTGCAGTGGGGTTGAAAGACATTCAAGCCAAACAAGCTGGATCTGCATATGGAGTTTTATCCCTAATTCGGTTGGGCCTGGGCTCCTATGATGCGGTGCATGACTTTCAGCGCCCAATCCAACACCAGCTTCGTTCACGGTCTTCGCCAGCTTTTTGATGCCCAGCATCAGGCCAGCCGCGCACAAATCGAGGTTCCGCTGGCCTTGCGCCGTGAGCGCTTGCTGCGCATCAAGGCCTTGATTGACAAGCATGGCGCCGATCTGGCCAAGGCGGTGCAGGCTGATTTTGGTGTGCGTTCACTGCAGTTGACTGAAATTGCCGACATTTTTGTGTTGCGAACCCTGCTTTCGCACACCTTGAAGGCGCTGCCCAAATGGAT
>JAZKIK010000117.1:0-4155 GCA_040384925.1 Pseudomonadota bacterium
CATGAGCATCTCCTTGAACTTGCTGTGGCGCCCGGAGGTGAACACGAAAAGGATGTTCGTGACGTAGGCCACGATGCAGCCCAGCGGGAAGCCGATGCAGTTGCTCAACATGAGGTTGTGATTGCGCACCGCCTCGTCAAGGCGGGTCACTCGGTGCTGCTGCTCGAGGCAGGCCCGACCGACAAGTCCAAGTTCGTGAAGATACCCGCGACATTCGTTCGTGTTATCGGGACCGAGCGCTCATGGGTCTATGAAACAGTTGCCCAGCCGCACGCCAATGGCCGCAAGATGTATGTGCCGCAGGGGCGCATGAATGGCGGCGGCAGTTCGCTCAACGCAATGGTCTACATCCGCGGTACGGCCGCTGACTATGACGCATGGGCTGATGCGGGCTGCAAGGGCTGGGCCTGGAAAGATGTGCTGCCCGCATTCAAGCGCGCCGAGAGCAACATGCGCTTTTCCGGTGAGATGCATGGCACCGACGGGCCGCTGCATGTCAGCGACACAAAATTCCGGCATCCGCTGAGTCTGGCCTTCGTGAAGGCCGCACAGGAAGCGGGCCTTCCGTACAACGACGACTTCAACAGCGGCACCCAGGACGGCGTGGGTTTCTACCAGACCACGACCATCAATGGCTCGCGTGGCAGCACGGCCGCGACCTATCTTGCCGCAGTTCTTGGCGACACTAAGCTCACCATCGTCAACGGTGCCCATGTGCTGCGCATCATCATCGAGGGCGGTAATGCGACCGGTGTCGAATACCGCCACAATGATGGTGGCACAGTGAAGGCGCGTGCCAAACGCGAGGTCGTGCTGAGCGCGGGTGCGCTCGCGTCGCCCAAGCTGCTGCAGGTGTCTGGCATCGGCCCCGGCGAGTTGCTCCGCGACCTGGGCGTTGCGGTTCATAGCGACCTGCCGGGCGTGGGCGAGAACTTTCAGGACCATCTTGAAATCATCGCGCACGGCCTTTGCAAGGAGCCGATCAGCCTGCTCGGGCAGGACAAGGGCCTGACGGCCCTGAAGCACGGCGTTCAATGGGAGCTGTTCAAGACAGGTCTTCTTACCTCCAACGTGGTGGAGAGCGGGGGCTTTGTTGATACAGCCGGGACAGGACGTCCCGATGTGCAGTTCCATGTGCTGCCTGTACTGGTGGGTGATGTGGACCGGCTGATGCCTGAGGTACACGGCATCTCTATCGACCCCTGTTTCCTGCGTCCGAAGTCGCGGGGCCGTGTACGGGCCGTCAGCGCGAACGCCCTTGATCCGGTGCACTTTGATGGCGGCTTCCTGTCGGCTCAGGAAGATGTGGATACGCTCGTGCGCGGCCTCAAGCTGGCGCGCCGCATCCTGTGCATGCCCTCGCTGCGCAAGGTTGTCGCTGAAGAACTCTATCCAGGGCCTCAGGAGCACATGCCTGACAGCGAACTGGAGCAGTTTGTGCGCCAGTACGCCAAGACCGTCTATCACCCGGTGGGCACCTGCCGGATGGGGGCCGATGCCATGGCCGTCGTCGATTCCCAATTGCGTGTGCGCGGCGTCGGTCGCCTGCGTGTCTGCGATGCGTCCGTGATGCCCACGATCTGCAGCGGCAATACCAATGCCCCCACCATCATGATCGCCGAGCGCGGCGCCGAGTTCATGCTCGGCTGCTGAGCGGTGCGATTTTTTTTCCTCTTCCAACCACTTCGCACCATGAACCCAAAAGACCTTTCCCAACAAGAGCTGGCACGCATCGGTTTTCTCTCGCAGCGCAGCTTTGGCAATTTTATTGACGGTGAATTCCGCGAATCCCGCAGCGGCAAACGCATTGATGTCATCGATCCCGCCTCTGAAATGATCGTGGCCGACACGCCCGACAGTGACCAGGCAGATGTAGATGCCGCTGTCGCGGCGGCGCGCAGGGCACTGGAGGATTCGGCCTGGTCCCGTATGCGGCCAGCAGACCGTGAGCGCGCACTTTTCCGCCTCTCCCAACTGATCGAAGAGCACGGGGATGAACTGAGCGCGATGGAGACGCTGCAAAGCGGCAAGCTGCAAGGCGTCGCGCGCATGATCGATGTGGGTTTTTCTGCCGAGTTCGTGCGCTACATGGCCGGCTGGGCCACCAAGCTCGAAGGCAGCACGCTGCAGTCTTCGATTCCATTTCCGCCCGGTGCCCGTTACCACACCTACACGCAGCGTGAACCTGTGGGCGTAGTCGGCGCGGTGGTGCCCTGGAACTTCCCATTGGCGATAGCACTCTGGAAGATCGCCCCGGCGCTGGCGGCGGGTTGCACGGTGGTACTCAAGCCATCGCCCGAAACGCCGTTGACAGCGTTGCGCCTGGCTGCTCTCGCCATGGAGGCGGGTATTCCCGCCGGTGCGCTCAACGTGGTCTGCGGCGGCGGGATTGCGGGCGCTGCGTTGTGCGCACACCCTGGCGTCGACAAGATCAGCTTCACTGGCAGTACACAGACCGGGCGCGCCATCGGGCACACCGCAGTCGACCGCATGGCGCGTTTCACGCTGGAGCTGGGCGGCAAGTCACCCATGATCGTCTTGCCGGATGCCGATCCTGTTGCGGCTGCAGCTGGTGCCGCCATGGGCATCTTCTTCAACCAGGGCCAGGTCTGCGCCGCGAGTTCACGCCTGTACGTTCACCGCAGCCTGTTTGACCAGGTTGTGGGCGAGGTGGCCCGCCAGGCTGAGGGAATGCGTATCGGCTCCGGGTTCGACGCCACAGCGCAGCTGGGGCCGGTCGTGTCACGTCGTCACTTCGACCGGGTCATGGGTTTTATTGACGGTGCCCGCCGCGAGGGAGCCACGGCACTGACCGGTGGGGAACGCGCACGCGATGCTGGCTGCTTTATCAAACCCACCGTGTTTGTGGACGTGAACCCCGGCATGCAGATCGTGCGCGAAGAGGTCTTCGGGCCTGTGCTTGTCGCAATGCCTTTCGATGACGTGGAGGACGCCATTGCCCAGGCCAACGACTCGCCCTTCGGGCTGACAGCCAGCATCTGGTCAAACAAGCTGTCGGCCGTACACCGGATCATCCCCCGCATCAAGGCCGGAACGGTCTGGGTCAACACCCACAACCTGCTTGATGCCAACCTGCCATTCGGTGGCTACAAGCAAAGCGGCTTCGGCCGCGATCTAGGCCGGGCAGCGGTCGAGTCTTATACAGAAATGAAGAGCGTCTGCATGTCGGTTTGACGCACCGACACATCTATCTACAACGAAGGAGACAACATGAGAAATATTGGAACGCCAGCCGCAGTCGCGGCACTGGTGCTGGCTTGCATCGCGCCCACGGTTCAGGCCGGCGAGGGAGGTGGCTCCAGCTACAACGGCGGAGTCGAGAACTTTCTGACAGGGGCCGCGCCGCCACCGGGCTTTCATGTGGTGGAGTATGGCAACGTCTACCACGCAAGCAAGCTCAAAGACAACGCGGGCAACGACCTGCCTCTGCCGAACTTCAAGGTCGGTGCCATCGCCGCCGCGACCCGCTTCGTCTGGTCCACGAACACCACCATGGCCGGTGGCAACCTCGTGTGGCACGCGATTGTGCCGCTGGTGAATCTGGATGTCGAAGTGCCAGGCGCATCGCAGAGCAAGACTGGATTGGGTGACATCACGTTTGGCCCGGCGCTGGCGTTTCACCACTCTGCGAGCCTGCACAGCGTGGTGGGGCTCGACTTCGTCGCGCCGACCGGGAGCTATCGCAAAGGCGACCTCGCCAACATCGGACGCAACTATTGGTCGGTTCAGCCGCTGTACACCATGAGCTACATCGATCCGGCCGGCTTCAATGGCGACTTCAAACTCACCTTCAACCTGAACCGCCGTAACACGGAAACCAACTATCGCTCCGGCAACGAGGTCTATCTGGATTACTCGGCTGGCTGGGGATTGGGTAAGGGCTGGGTGCTCGGAGCGGGTGGCTACGTGATGCGTCAGCTGACCGACGACAAGATTGCCGGTGTTTCCGTGCCCGGCGGCAACAAGGGCTCCGCTTTTGCAATCGGCCCGTCCCTGAAATATGACAACGGCAAGGGCTGGTTCATTACAGCCAAGTTGCAGCGTGAGATGTCAGTGCGCAACCGTCCTGAAGGCAGCGCACTGTGGATCAAAACCGTCATTCCTTTCTGAACCGGAGCATCACGATGACACAAA
>JAZKIK010000117.1:4255-14657 GCA_040384925.1 Pseudomonadota bacterium
CGGCCGATTGACTTCATGATTGCCGATGACCAGTGGAATCCCGAGGTGGCCGCCCAGGTCGCAGCCAAACTCGTGAAAGACCGCAAGGTCGTGGCGATGGTGGGCAGTTCCAGCTTCGTCGAGTGCGGCGTCAACGCCAAGATGTACGCCCAGGAAGACGTCATGGTGATCGCCGGGGTCGGCGTGCCGCGCGAGTGCTTCTTCGCGAAAAACTACGTTCCGGTCAACACCGGACCGCGCGTGTCGGGCACGGTCGTCGCCATGTACGCGGCGCAGCAATACAAAGCCAGGCGGATGGTCTGCGTCATTCCGAACATTCCGAGCCTGGGCAACTGGGCCTGCGATGGCGCGAAGGATTGGGGCAAGACCAACGGCGTCGAAGTTGACGTGATCGCTGTCGATCCCGGATCGCCCGACGCCACCTCCACGATGCTGCAGGCTGCAGCGAAGAAGCCGGACGTCATCATCCTGAACCTGCCCAAGGGCATCATGGTGCCCATGCTTGCGGCAGCCGAACAGCAGGGTCTTTCAAAGAAGATCCACTTCGTCAGCAGCACGCCCGCCTACAACTTTGACGTGCCCAGGACAATCGGCCCTGCGTGGAACGGCAAGCTGGACATCCACCTGGAGTTCATGCCCGTCGAGTCCGCCGGCAAGGACAATATGAACTGGAAAGCGACCATGGAGGCCTTCGCTGGCAAGAGCGACCCGCGTGACTCCTTCGCTCAGGCGGGCTATCTGGCCGCCCGCATCGCGACCGAGGCCTTGCTCAAGCTCGATCCAAAAAAGATAGACCGCACCACTGTAAGTGCCGCGCTGCGCAATGTGAAGGGCTTCCAGAGTGACATTCTGTGCAGGCCCTTCTACGTCGGTGCAGACGCACGCCACAACGCCAACAGCAGCGGCCCTATCGCCCAGGTGAGCGGCAACGGTTTCAAGCAGGTGAGCAATGGTTGCCTGACGGCTGCAGACCCCGAACTGGCCGACCTGCGCGCGCAGGAAAAGCTGCTGGGTCTTTGACCTCAACCCGGAGCTGCGATGACTGAAATGCTGCCATTCCTGGTTTCCGGCCTCGGCGTGGGCGCGGTGTACGCCATGTCGGGCGTAGGCCTGGTCGTCCTCTACCGTTCGTCGGGGGTGCTGAACTTCGCGTTCGGTGCGCTCGGTGCAATTGCCGCCTACGTGGCGTGGTCAGCGCTGGATCGTGAGTGGCCGCTGGCGCTTGCTGCGCTCGCCGCCGTCTTGACCTCCGTTGCGATCTCTTTCGCTTACGGATGCCTGCTCGCTCCCCGGCTGGCTGCGAGCGACCCGACGGTGCGTTCGATTGGCACGCTGGGCCTGGCGCTGGTGCTGCTCGGTTTCACCGAATGGTTCTGGGGGGAGCAACCGCGCAGGCTGGTGCTCCCAACGGACAGCGAGGCGTTTGAACTGGCTGAAGTGCGACTGACCTACACGCGTCTGGTCGGCCTGGCAATGGCCATTTCAATGATGGCTGCCGTGGGCCTGCTGCTTGCGCGAACCCGTCTCGGCCTGGCGATGCGTGCCTTGGCCGATCAGCGCGGGCTGAGCGCGATTCTCGGCGTCCGCGTACTCCAGGTCGATACAGCGGCCTGGGTGATCTCCGGCGCTTTCGCCGGTGTATGCGGCTTGCTGCTGGCCAACATCGTGCGCTTGCAGGCCACGGTGTTGACCTTTCTCGTGATCCCTGCGTTTGCCGCCGCCATCATCGGCCGCCTCTCTTCACTGCCCGCAACAGCCGCTGCGGGCCTGTCCATCGGAATACTGGAGGCAGTCGCCGTACTGTTGCCCGGTTTCTCGCCATTCAGGGCCGCTACGCCCTTTCTCATTGCGCTCATAGCCATCGTGCTCTGGCGTGACACATCCCGCAAAGCATGACTTCTCCCGATTCCATCCGCCGTGAGCGGCGTGCTGCCCGCCTCAGCCTTGCACGCATGGTGCTCCTCGTCCTGGCCATCGGTGCGCTGCTGCCCTGGATCGCCAACGCCTACTGGATCAAGACGCTGACCTCCTCTCTGGCGCTGGCCATCGCCGCTGCGGGTGTGTCCCTGCTCTACGGGCAACTGGGCCTGGTGAGTCTGTGCCAGTATGCCCTTCTGGGTGCCGGGGGCTGGGTTGCCTTGCGTGTCGGCCATGGACTGCAGTGGCCGTTCGAAGCCTGCGTGCTCGCAGGCGGGTTGTCCGCCGGTGTCCTCGGGATGCTGGCCGGATTGCCGGCACTGCGTTTGAAAGGCCTTTACCTGGCCCTGGTGACACTGATGCTCGCCGGTGGTTTTCAGGTGCTAGTCAGCGCAACCGGCTTTCCCGATGGCGGCCCAGGTTGGCTTGGGCGTATCACCGGCAGCGAAAGGTTGGCCATGCCCCGGCCTGCCATGGCGCAGGACGAAGGCGCTTACCTGGCCTACGTCGCTGCCTGGCTGGCTGCAATGCTCGCCGTCATCGAACTGCACCGCCGCACACGCGCCGGCCGATCGTGGGCACTGATCCGCCGGGGTGAGGCCGCAGCCGAGGGTGCCGGAGTCAATGTACTGCTTTACCAAACCTGGGCCTTCGGTCTCGCAGGTGTCTGCGCTGGTGTGGCCGGTGCGTTGCTGGCAGGCGCGGTGGGCCAACTGGACGGCCGTGCATTCGCGGCCAGCGAATCCGTGATGCTCTTTGCGCTCACACTGATCGGAGGCGCTTATCACTGGGCCGGCGCGCTGGTGGCCGGGCTGCTACTGCGGGCCGTTCCGTCCTTATTGGTCGACCTGGGCGTGAACGGCTACCTCGCCATGATCTTCTTTGGTGCGGCGCTCCTGCATGCGCTCATCACGGCACCGCGCGGACTTGTCGGGCAATGGATGGCTGCGATTTCCCGCCTGCGTACACCAAGGAGTGCCCCATGATTGACATTCGTGGCCTGACTGTCGCGTTCGGCACCGTCACCGTCATCGACGGACTGGACGCCGTCCTGGAGGCACCGGTGTGCGGGCTGATCGGTCCCAACGGTGCCGGCAAGACGACGCTGGTCAATGTTCTCAGCGGCTTTGTCCGTGCCAGGGCGGGCGAGGTGCGTATCGACGGCACCTCCCTTCTGGGCTTGAACACGGCTCGTCGTGTGCGGCTGGGCCTGCGCCGTTCGTTCCAGACCGAGCAGGTGGTGGAAGACCTCAGCGCATGGGACAACGTGCAGGCCATGCTCGACCACGTGCCTCACGCGCTGGGGATGCCCAGAGGCAGGTTCATCGTGCCCTAGAGCACACGGGCCTGCTGGACTGCGCCGCTGCACCCGGAGGCGAGCTGGACCTGTTCCGGCGCCGCATGGTTGAAGTGGCGAAGGCGCTCGTCGGCAAACCCCGGCTCATCCTGTTCGACGAGCCGGGAGCAGGACTGGACGAACGTGAATCTCGCGTGCTTCGCGATGCGATTGCCGCCATCCCCGAACAGTTCGGTGCCCAGGTCCTGCTGATCGACCACGACGTGGATCTGATCGCAAACCTGTGTACGCAAACGCTGGTACTCGACTTCGGCAAGCGGCTTGCGCTGGGGCCGACGCGTACCGTGCTCGACGACCCCGCCGTGCGGCAAGCCTTTCTGGGAAGCTGAACTACATGCTTGAAGTCCGTCAACTCCACATTTCCCGTGGTGCCAAACCCGTCGTTCACGGTGTCGATCTCGACGTCGCACCCGGCGAGATCGTCGCAATGCTGGGCCCCAACGGTGCTGGCAAGTCGAGCATCGTGCTCGCGCTGGCGGGTGCCATTGCGCGCTCGCAAGGTCAGATTCGCATGGGAGGCACTACGCTGGATGGCCTTGCGCCCGACGCAGTGCGCCGGGCCGGGCTGGCCATCGTGCCCGAGGGCCATCACCTGCTAGGCAGCCTCTCGGTACACGACAACCTGCGTGCGGCCGCCCTGGTGCTGCCCGCCAGGGAGGTCGAACCTGCGATCAAGCGCGTGCTGATGACTTTTCCTGAACTGACACCCAGGCTTGAACACTTGGGGCGTTCCCTTTCCGGCGGGCAGAAACAGATGGTCTGCATGGCGCAGGCACTGCTGGCGCAGCCCCGCATCCTGGTGGTCGATGAACTGTCACTCGGTCTTGCCCCGCTGGTTGTGAAACGGCTGGCAGACGTCGTGCAGAGCGTCGCGGCGGAGGGCGTTGGTGTTCTGCTGATCGAGCAGTTCACCACCTTGGCGCTGAGGCTCGCGCAACGTGCCATCGTCCTGCAGCGGGGCCGAACCGTGTGGTGCGGCCCGGCGAAAACGCTGCGTGATGAGCCCGAAATTCTGCAAGCGAGTTATCTGGCCTGAAGGAGAAATCCAATGATTCGATGCAATCTGCCTCGCTGGCAAAACCTGGCGTGGCAAGTGACGGGGTGTGCAGCGGTTTCGGCGCTTGTCGTGCTGCCCTGCGCGGCGGCGGGCGAGGCCGCGCGCAACGCGCCCCTGCGCATAGGCTCGGTGAGCAGCCTGACTGGTCCCGCGCGATTCCCTGAGTCGAGTGCCGCTGTCCGGGCTTACTTCGACTCCGTGAATGCCAGTGGTGGCATCCGCGGACGACAGCTGGAATTGATCGTCGAGGACGACAAGGGTGACCCCGCTGAAGCACGGAATGTAGCCCGGCGGCTGGTCGATGAGCAAGGCGTGCTGGCAATGGTCGGCAGCGCCAGCATCGTGGACTGCGCCAGCAACGCAGAACACTATCAGCGTTCGGACTTGATGTCGATCCAGGGCACCGGCATCGAGCCGGAGTGCTTTGCCTCCAGCCATGTGGTGCCGGTCAACACCGGACCCTACCTTTCCTTGCGCAATGCCTTGCAGTTTGCGCGCGACACTTTGAAGGCTTCCCGCCCTTGCGCCATCATTTTCGACCTCCCCGGAACCCGTGCAGCCTACGATGACGTGATGCGGGTGTGGAGTCGTGAAAGCGGCGTCGGGATGACGCATGTCGCGCGGTTTGCCCCAGGGGACGACGTTGAAGCCCTGATCAGGCAAGCCACCGCCCGGCAGTGTGATGCGGTGGTGCATACCGGGGTCGAGCCCATGGTTCTCGAATGGGTGCGCGCGGCGCAACGGCTTGGCCTCCTGGCCGTTGTGCCGACCATTTTCCTCACACCTGCCTACACCGAACGCGTTGCAACGGAACTGCATTTCGCCACGCTGCCGATTTATTGCATGGCTGAATTTGAACCCTGGTCAAGCCGCTCCCCCTCCCTGACGGATTGGCGCAGCATGATGCAGCGCGCCAAAGTGCCGCCTTCGTCCTTCGCCCAAGGCGGCTATGTCGCTGCGCATGTGCTCGTACGTACGCTGCGCGGGATCGATGGCGAACTCACTCGCCAGCGTGTCAGCGCCGCGCTGCGGTCCGTGGCGAACCTTGATCTGGCCATGGTGGGCACGCGATTCAGTATCGGCACCAGCAGCCGGCACAACCCGAACCGTGCCGCCCTGCCAATGAAACTGGAGCGCGGAATCTGGCGCATCGCAAGTGCTTTCTGGGTCGTCGCGCCCTGACACGGCGCGCTGCCTCAAGGTTGTTTACTGGATGACCGTGCTGCGGCGCGAGGCGGCGGCCAAATGCTGGCATTCGCGCGGTGTCATGCCGTATTGCTGCTTGAACAGACGGCAGAAGTGGGCGCTGCTCTTGAACCCCCACGCAAAAGCGATCTGCGCGGCGAACCGGCCATCGTTGGCCTCATGCACGAGTGCCGCATGGCAGCGCTCAAGTCTTGCATTCCATATCCTGCGCTCCAGGCCGACAGCATCGTCTTCAAAGACCTTGTGCAGGTAGCGCCGGGAACAACGCAAGGCATCGGCAATGCCCTGAATGCTCAGACCTGGCTCGCAAAGGTGTGCCTGCATGTACTGGGTCGCACGCAACTTCAGTACAGAGGGCATGGGAATGGGATCGCTGCTGCGCCGGAAGGTCTCCACCAGCGTCGAGCCCAGCAACCCCATGACCGATTCGCTGATTGCCTGGCCCACACCGTCAGGCAGGCTGGGCAATTGTTCGCTCAGTGCACGCAGGTAGGTGCCGAAAACGCCATGCAGGCCAGCCCGGTTGTCATGACCCGTCTGGCCGGACAGTGGACCGGATAGCTTGAACCCTGAAAGAAGTGCGCGAGGCACCTGGGTCACCAGCAAGGTGCAGCGCTCGGGGTTGGTGATCATATAGGGAGCGCGAGGGTCGTAAAGAACCCATTGACCTTGAGTAAGCTCAACGCGGCGGTGTTGTTGCTCCACTATGCCGCGACCGCGAACCTGCAGGACCAGCTTGTAGAACTCGTCGGTCGGAAGCTCCCCGCAGGTAGTGTCGCGCACTATGTGATGCGCCGGTGCGGTGATGCTGAACATCCGCAGGGTGCCAACGTCATAGGCATCAAGGGACGCGTCGAGCGGTGCGTCATCCAGGCTGGATACCTTCAGGCGGCCAAAATACCGGTTGGTGATGCCGCTCCATGCAGCAGTACGATCACAGACGAACACGCGGTTTGTTGACCAGTGGTTGTTGTGCATGGTGACCTCCAGGGATCAAGGACGGGAAAAAATGATGCTGGCGGGCGATAGCCCAGCTGCGCTGAAATCTCTGCCACCGGCCGCTTGACGGCAGCGGCAATCGGGGATGGCCAGATCCTTCAAGGACATCGGCTCCAGCCGGTGAGCCAAAGCCAGCAGCCGACGTTGGCCGATCTTGATTGACTGGATAGATCGCTGTTCCTTGGGCTCGTCCTGGGAATCGTTCTCATCATTCAGCATGCTTTGGTTCTCTGTTGAGCGTGTGTTCGTAACCTTTGGTCACACTGTTCATTTTACAAATAAGTTTGGCAATGGCAAACTTATTTGTTGAATTTGACGAATGGATTTGTATTAAGCAAATTTACGGGCAATAAATGTACAGGATTTTTCGTCGTTTTATAAGGTTTATAGGTGCTAGCGCAGGCGTAGCGGGAATCAGTAGCTATTTAAGTTATAGCTGTCTTCATCACTTTGTAGCAACTGCCGGTGAGATGGCTTCGCGAAGGCATCTTTCCAGCGCCTGGATGACGGCGTGCCGGGAGTTTGTGCTTTTGCGCAGCATGCCTATCTCGCGGCAGAAGGTCTTTTCACCCAGGGAAATGGCACGTACTTGCGGCGGCAGGGGCAGATAAGCCTCCACCATTGGCACCAGTGCAACCCCGAGACCTTCCGAGACAAGGTTTATCAGACCGGCAATTTCGTCAAGCTCCATGGAGTCCTGCACCACCAGGCGCTTGTCGCGCAGAAAGCCGGTCACCAAGCGTCCTCCGAAGGATGCTCGTTCGTAACGCAAAAAAGGCTGGGATTCAAGCAATGCGCGCCAGTCTTGTCCTTTGATTTCCCTGTGGACGAGCAGTTTGAAGGGCTCGTACATCAAGGTCAACCAGCTCATCTCGGGCAGGATTCCAAACGGCGGGCGGATCATGATGGCTGCGTCGATTTCATCGCTGTCGAGTTGATCCATCAACTTCAGGGACACGCCAGGGGCGATATTGACAAGCAGCTTTGGACTCTCTTTTCGCAGTGCCGCCAGCGCACGGGGGAGCAAGGTTGATTGGGCAGAAGCTATGGCCCCGATGCGCAAGGTACTGGTCAGTTCCTCATCGGCACTCACATCAGCCAATTTTGAAAACAGCGCAACAATTTCTTCTGCACGCGCAAGCACCCTGGCACCTGACTCGTTCAGCACGGCAGAGCGCCGCGTCCGGTCAAAAAGATCCAGCCCGAGTGATTGCTCAAGCCGCTGGATCTGGCTGCTGACAGCAGACTGGGTCAGACCAATATGGCCACCTGCCGCAGAAAAGCCTCCATAACGTACCACGGCGATAAAAGTTTTCAGTTCTGTAATCACATCAATCAATCGAATTTTTTGATTCTCAGAAGAAATATATATCGTTTTTAAAAGTTCATCAATCATCCTAAAGTGAGGCCTCCATAAGCGAAAGAGGCCTGAGATGACCGCACAAAACGAACCCACCCCCCACAAAACCCTTCCCCCATTCCACTTGGCATTCCCTGTCCACGACCTGGCCGTAGCGCGCCAGTTCTATGGCGAACTGCTGGGCTGCGCCGAAGGCCGCAGTTCCAGCGAATGGGTTGATTTCAATTTCTACGGCCACCAGATCGTGGCTCACCTGGCACCGGACGAATGTGGTCATCGCCACACCAGCGCTGTTGACGGGCACAAGGTTCCTGTTCGCCACTTCGGTGCCATCCTGTCTCTGCCCGAGTGGGATGTTCTGGCGGCGCGTTTGAAGGCAGTGGGCACGCAGTTTGTCATTGAACCCTACGTCCGTTTCAAGGGCGAGGCTGGCGAGCAGGCCACCATGTTCTTTCTTGACCCGTCCGGAAACGCCATCGAGTTCAAGGCCTTTGCCACTCTTGACAGCCTGTTTGCCAAGTGAGGAGGGCATCATGCTGAAATCAATACCTCGCGTTTGGTGGGTGGCGGCCATAGGCCGAAGGTCGGATTGACGGCTTGCTTTCAACACTGGGCAAGCAGCAAGATTGAAACTTTTACGTGAAATGACATGACACACTTCAAGGAAGTCGCCCTCAAACACGCCAGCCGCCTGATTAACCATGGACCAACTGTTCTGGTAACAAGCGCCCATGGCAGCGCGCGCAACGTGATGGCTGCAGCCTGGTCCATGCCCGTGGAGTTCACTCCGCCGCGCATTGCGATTGTTATCGACAAAAAAACCTACACGCGCGAACTCATACTTGCGAGCGGTGGGTTCGGCATATGTCTTCCAGGTAAAACACTGGCCAGCCTGACGCATGCAGTAGGGAGCGAGTCAGGCCGCACCGTCGACAAGTTTGCCCACTACGGATTGACAGCCCGGATCGGAGCAGTGCTTGGCGTTCCCTTGCTGGAGGATGGCTGCGCGGCATGGCTGGAGTGCCGGCTGATTCGGGAGCCGCATACCGAAGAGGCCTACGACACGTGTTTTGCGGAAGTAGTTGCTGCAGCCGCCGATGAACGTGTGTTTTCTGGCGGTCACTGGCGTTTCAGTGATGACAACAGCGATTTGCAGACGATTCATCACCTCGGCGGCGGCAACTTCGTCAGGTCTGCTGGCATGTTCAGTTCCGGGGTGTTGTGACGGTGCCGCGCAACATGGCCTGATGCCTGGGACTCAAAATCTGCATGGCTTGCAGGCTCAGATCAAGTTCCATAAGCCGCCAAAAACGCGCTGACTGCATCTGCCACCAGCTGTTTGATCTCCTCACCCGATGTTTCCTGCCTCACGCCCAGCAGCAGTGGCAGCAGCACAGGGCCATCCAGCAGCGACGTGAAGTGGGTGCTCAGCAGGCTAGGGTCAACCCGGCGCAAACGCCCGGCCTCCACTTCAAGCGCAAGAAAAGCCGCCAATGCCTCATCCCCCTGCTTCGGGCCTGAGGCATAAAAGTTTCGTCCAATATCTGAGTTGCCTGATTCGGCAATCACGATGCGCACGGCGTTGATGGCGTCTGCGCTGCAGATCAATTCCATGACACTTTCACCATAACTTTGCAGGGTCTGCGCCAGGTCTGGTGTATCGGGCTGCAGGGCGGACAGGGCCTGGGTGATGTTGCGCTGGCCATGCATCAGCGTGACTTCCACAAACAGCGCTTCCTTGGACGGAAAGTAGCTGTAAAGCGTGGCTTTGGAGCCACCCACACGCGATGAAATCTCCGCCATTGAGGCGCGCTGGTAGCCGGTCTCCAGAAACACCTCGGAGGCTACTTTAAGAATGGCTTCACGCCGGGCCTCGGTTTTGACTCTCATTTTTTTGCCTCTTTATATTTGTACTGAGGTGTTCATTTTTGCTTGACAAGGCGGTTTTGTCAAATAATAATTAAACTGTACGGTATGGTTATAAATGCCAGACCAACGATTTTTATGTGAACCCATCCTGAAAGTAACCGCCATGTCTCTTGTCAAACCAAGCCTTTTAAACGCCAGATCCTTAACAAAAGGGGCATTGACCCTGGCAGTTGCGGCCGTGCTGGCCGCTTGCGGCAAGCCACCTGGCGGCCCACCACCGGCTGCAGGCCCGGCCGAGCTTGCATACATCGTGGTGCAGCCGCAGGCCTTGACCCTGACGACCGAGCTGGCCGGGCGCACTGCCGCTTACCAGATTGCCGAGGTGCGGCCGCAGGTTGGCGGCATCGTCAAGCAGCGCCAGTTTGTGGAAGGTACAGACGTCAAGGCCGGGCAGGCCTTGTATGTGATTGACCCGGCCACTTACCGCGCCACCTACAACAGTGCCTTGGCCAGCCTGGCGCGGGCCGAGGCCAATCTGGCGTCGGTGCAGCTCAAGGCCCGGCGGTTTGGCGAACTGGCTGCGATCAAGGCCGTCAGCCAGCAGGACCATGACGATGCGGTGGCTTCGCTGAAACAG
>JAZKIK010000117.1:14667-19688 GCA_040384925.1 Pseudomonadota bacterium
GGCCGATAGTGCTTCGGCCAGGGCTTCAGTTGAAAGCGCCCGCATCAATCTTGACTTCACCCGTGTCAGTTCGCCGATTTCGGGGCGAATTGGCCGTTCTGCCGTGTCTGCAGGTGCGCTGGTCACTGCCAACCAGAGCAACGCTCTGGCCACTGTGCAGCAACTGGACCCGATCTATGTGGATGTCACGCAGTCCAGCACCGAAGTGCTGCGCCTGCGCCGTGCGCTGGCCAGTGGCGAGATGAAAGCGGCCGCGCCCGGCCAGGCCGGTGTGCGCCTGCTGCTTGAAGACGGCTCGACCTATGCTGAAAAAGGCAGGCTGCAGTTTTCTGAAGTGACGGTGGACTCAGCCACTGGCTCAGTGACATTGCGTGCGGTTTTCCCCAATCCAAAACATGAGTTGTTGCCCGGCATGTATGTGCGCGCCGTGATTGATGAAGGCAGCCAGAGCAACGCGCTGCTGGTACCACAACCGGCAGTCAGCCGTGACTCAAGCGGCAAAGCAATTGCGACGGTGATTGGTGCCGATGGCAAGCTGGCCCAGCGTGTCCTGACGACAGAACGCACCGTGGGTGACCAGTGGCTGGTGAGTTCCGGCCTTCAGGCGGGTGAAAAACTGGTGGTCGAAGGCCTGCAGAAAGTCCGTCCCGGTGGCGAGATCAAAGCCGTGCCTTTGGCTGCGCGCCCGGCCAAGCTGACGACACCACCCGCGCCACCATCCGCGACACCCACCACTGCTGAAAAAGTGGCAGCAGCCGCACAGAACTGATCGCCCCCGTAAAAAAGAAAGTCAACCATGGCCCAGTTTTTTATCAGCCGTCCCATCTTTGCGTGGGTTCTGGCCATCATCACCATGCTGGCGGGCGTTCTTGCCATCAACATCTTGCCAATTGCGCAATACCCAAGCATTGCACCACCTGCAATTGCCATTTCAGCCAACTACCCCGGCGCTTCGGGCAAAACGCTGGAAGACACGGTCACCCAGGTCATTGAGCAAAAAATGAAGGGCCTGGACAGGCTTAAATACATCTCGTCCACCAGCGAGTCGGCTGGCAGCGTGGTGATCACGCTGACCTTTGAAAACGGCACCGACCCCGACACCGCCCAGGTGCAGGTACAGAACAAACTGGCCCTGGCCACACCGCTGTTGCCCCAGGAAGTGCAGCAGCAAGGTGTGCAGGTCACCAAGTCGGCCAACAACTTTTTGAATGTGCTGGCCTTTGTGTCTGAAGACGGCAAGATGAATGGCTCTGACCTCGGAGATTACGTCGCTGCCAATGTGCAGGACCCCATCAGCCGCGTCGAAGGTGTGGGCGACACCACGCTGTTTGGCTCGCAATATGCAATGCGTATCTGGCTGGACCCAAGCAAGCTCAACAACTTCAAACTGACGCCGCTTGACGTCAAAAATGCCATTCAGGCGCAAAACGCGCAGGTGTCTGCCGGTCAGCTGGGTGGTTTGCCAGCGGCAGCCGGGCAGCAGATGAATGCCACCATCACCTCGCAAACCCGGCTTAAAACCGCTGAACAGTTCGAGGGCATTTTGCTGCGTACCCAGACCGATGGTTCTGAAGTTCGCCTGCGTGACGTGGCGCGTATTGAGCGCGGCAGTGAGTCTTATGCCACTGTCAGCCGCTTCAATGGCAAACCTGCGACTGGCCTGGCCATCAAACTGGCCACGGGTGCCAATGCGCTGGATACAGTCAGGGCTGTGGACGCCAGACTCGAAGAGCTGGGCAAGTTTTTCCCGCCCGGCATGAAGGTCATCAAACCTTACGACACCACACCTTTTGTACGTATTTCGATTGAGGAAGTGGTCAAAACGCTGGTGGAAGCGATAGCGCTGGTGTTTGTGGTGATGTACCTGTTTTTGCAGAACTTCCGCGCCACACTGATCCCGACAATTGCCGTGCCAGTCGTGTTGCTGGGCACTTTTGGTGTGCTGGCGGCGTTTGGCTATTCCCTCAACACCCTGACCATGCTGGCCATGGTGCTGGCGATTGGCCTGCTGGTGGACGACGCGATTGTGGTGGTTGAAAACGTCGAACGGGTGATGACTGAAGAAGGTTTGTCGCCACTTGAAGCCACACGCAAGTCCATGACGCAGATCACAGGCGCGCTGGTGGGCGTGGCACTGGTGTTGTCAGCGGTGTTTGTGCCAATGGCGTTTTTTGGTGGCTCCACCGGGGTGATCTACCGGCAGTTTGCCGTCACCATCGTGGCCGCCATGACACTGTCGGTGCTGGTGGCGATGGTGTTGACACCGGCCTTGTGCGCAAGCTTGCTCAAACCGGTTGAAAAAGGCCATGCCATGGCCACGACCGGATTTTTTGGCTGGTTCAACCGCAACTTTGACCGCAGCAATACCAGGTATCAGGGCGTGGTGCGTCACATGCTGGGGCGCAAGCTGCCTTATATGCTTGGCTACGCGCTGATGGTGGCTGTGGTGGCTTTTGTGTTTGCCAAAATCCCGGCCGGTTTTTTGCCTGATGAAGACCAGGGCACCCTGTTTACGCTGGTACAGCTGCCACCTGGCGCCACGCAGGACCGCACCATGAAGGTGATGGAGCAGGTTGAAAACCACTTTCTGGTAGATCAGAAAGACGCCGTGGACGCGATTTTTACCGTGGCCGGCTTCAGTTTTGCTGGCAATGGCCAGAACGCCGGTTTTGCTTTCGTCAAACTCAAGACCTGGGACCAGCGCACCCGTGAAGACCTGAAAGTCAGCGCCGTGACTGGCAAGGCCCTGGCATTTTTCAACACGATTCGTGATGCCTCTGTGTTTGCGTTTGCACCACCTGCGGTGTCTGAACTGGGCAATGCCAGCGGTTTTGATTTGATGCTGCAGGACCGCGCCAACCTGGGCCACGATGCATTGATGAAGGCACGCAACCAGATGCTGGCTGCCCTGGCAAAAGAAGACGGGCTGGTCGCCGTGCGGCCCAACGGCATGGAAGACGCACCTGAATTCAGGCTGGAGATTGACGAGCAGAAAGCCGGTGCGCTGGGCCTGTCCATGGCTGACATCAACAACACCTTTTCAGCCGCCTGGGGCAGCAGCTACGTGAATGACTTTATCGACGGTGGCCGTGTGAAAAAGGTGTTTTTGCAGGCTGATGCGGCTTACCGCATGGTGCCCGAAGACATTGGCCGCTGGTATGTGCGCAACAGCGCTGGGAGCATGGTGCCTTTCAACGCTTTTTCAAAAGCTGAATGGACCATGGGTTCACCCCGTCTGGAGCGCTACAACGGTGTGCCTTCGGTCGAGATTCTGGGCATGGCCAAACCCGGCAGCCTGTCCAGCGGGCAGGCCATGGAACTGGTCGAGCGCCATGCCAAAGACCTGCCGCCCGGCATAGGGTTTGAATGGACTGGCCTGTCGCTGCAGGAGCGCGAGGCCAGCGGCCAGGCCGGTTTGCTTTACGCCGTGTCAATTCTGGTGGTGTTTTTATGTCTGGCTGCGCTGTATGAAAGCTGGGCAATTCCGGTCTCTGTCATTCTGGTGGTACCGCTTGGCGTGCTGGGCGCCATTGTGGCGGCACTGCTGACCTGGAAGATGAACGATGTGTACTTTCAGGTCGGGCTGCTCACCACCGTCGGCCTGGCGTCAAAAAACGCCATCCTGATTGTCGAATTTGCCAAAGACCTGCACGCCCAGGGCATGGGGCTGGTCGAGTCAGCCCTGACGGCGGCGCGCATGCGGCTGCGCCCAATCCTGATGACATCACTGGCTTTTATTCTGGGTGTGCTGCCGCTCGTACTGGGTAGCGGCGCTGGTTCAGGCGCACAAAACGCGCTGGGCACGGCAGTGCTTGGCGGAATGATTTCGGGAACCGTGCTGGCCATCTTTTTTGTACCGCTGTTTTTTGTACTGGTGCGCGGGATTTTTAAAGTACCGGTTGCCAAAACCGCAGTTTTGCCTGAAACGGCAAAACCCTCGCTGGAGGCTCATTAAATGAAACATCTTATGAAACGCCTTGATTTTGCGGTTTTGACCCCGCTTGCCGCCGCTGTGCTGTTGTCAGCCTGCAGCCTGACACCTGAATATCAGCGCCCGGTTTCTCCTGTAGCGGGCAGCTACCCCGCAGGCGAGGCTTACAGAACCTCTACCGGCAAAGTCGCTGCAACCGATGTGGGCTGGAATGACTTTTTTGCAGACCAGCGCCTGCGCCAAGTGATTCAACTGTCCATCAACAACAACCGCGACCTGCGTGTGGCCGTGCTGAACATTGAAAAAGCCCGTGCCCAGTACCAGATTCAGCGCGCTGACATGTTCCCAGCCATCAACGCAACGGGTAGCGGCACCAGCCAGCGCACGCCTGCCGGTGTGTCGGGCGCAGGCACAGCCGTCACCAGCCATCAATACAGCGCCGGTCTGGGTTTCACTGCTTATGAAATTGACTTGTTTGGTCGCCTCAGCAGCCTGAAAGACCAGGCGCTGGAGCAATTTTTTGCCACCGAAGAAGCGCGCCGCAGCACCCATATCAGCACCGTTGCCGAAGTGGCCAATGCCTGGCTGACGCTGGCTGCGGATCAGGAGCGCCTGAAACTTGCAAGGGACACCCTCAAAAGCCAGAGTGATTCACTGGCCCTGACCCAGCGGCGTTTTGACCTGGGTGTGGCCACTGCACTGGCACTGCGCCAGGGGCAAAGCACGGTTGAAAGTGCAAAAGTGGATGTGGCCCGTTACACCAGCCAGCTTGCGCTCGATGAAAACGCGCTGGCCTTGCTGGTCGGCTCCGCTGTGCCGCCCAGCCTGCTGCCCGATGGTCTGCCTGACAGCGTGAACGGCCTGGGTGACTTGCCCACGGGTCTGCCATCCAGCCTGCTGCAGCGTCGCCCCGACATCCTGCAGGCTGAACACAAATTAAAGGCCTATAACGCCAGTATTGGCACGGCCAGGGCGGCATTTTTCCCCAGCATCAGTCTGACGGCGTCGGCTGGCAGCGCCAGTTCCAGCCTGTCAGGTCTGTTCAAGGGAGCTTCGGGTAGCTGGAGTTTCATGCCGCAAATCAGTTTGC
>JAZKIK010000118.1:0-2393 GCA_040384925.1 Pseudomonadota bacterium
ATTGGGGAATCATGAATTTTCTGTCCAGATGCTTCCAAGCTGATGAGCGAGCAAGCTATTGATTTTTGACGACATGCGTTCAAGTGGTTTGATGGTTTTATTCAAGGATATCCAGTCATGACATCTACGCTCAGCTATTCCAGCGACACGCCACCATCACGCGAGGCAGTTGATGTCTTGCCTGGATTGGTGCTGCTGGACTTTGGTACCGATTGGTGCGGCTTTTGTCTTGCCAGCGCGCCCATTGTCAAAAAGGCGTTGATTGCCCACCCCGCAGTCAGGCATCTCAAGGTAGAGGACGGCAGCGGCCGGGCACTGGGCCGATCATTCAAGGTCAAGCTGTGGCCAACGCTGATTTTTCTGGCCGATGGCAAGGAAGTGGCCCGATGGGTTCGGCCTACGGATGGCAATGCGCTTATGCAGGCATTTGCCGCCATCGATCCGGGGAACGCTTCCTGAGCATCGCCCGGTGGGCAGCATAAGCCGAAAAGCAATTGCTGGGACATTCAATGGGCAACAGGCTCCGCGCCTGGTGTATCAGGCCGCCAGTGCAAACCGCTCATCGTTCGGATTTGTCTCAGCCTGCAGTGGCACGATTTCCTGCATGATCTTCTCCAGGACAGCCTTTTCGGCCAGCTTGAGGTCGTAGGCCTGCTGCAGGTTCAGCCAAGACTGAGCGTCGCCCCCAAAGTACCGGGCGAGGCGCAAAGCAGTGTCAACCGTGACACCGCGCTTTTCATTGGCAATTTCATTGATACGCGCTGGTGGTACGTGCAAAGCCTTGGACAGTTTGTTTGCACTAATGCCCATGGGCCTCAGAAATTCTTCCCGAAGAATTTCTCCAGGGTGTATGGGGCGCATTCCGTTCTTGATCATATTGATGCCTTTCTTGGCCGTCATCATCAGTGGTAGTCCACAATCTCTACGTCATCAGCGCCTTGGTCAGACCATACAAAACAGACGCGCCACTGATCATTTACGCGAATGCTGTGCTGCCCTAGACGGTCTCCGCTCAAAGCCTCCAGGCGGTTACCGGGTGGAGACCGCAAAAAATGCAAGGTCGTCGCACTGTCAAGCATCTGTAGTTTGCGTTCCACGACTGAGAGGATGCTGTTGAAATCTCTTGATCTGCCGGTCCTGAACAACTTTTCAGTTTTTGGGCATTTGAAAGACCGAATCATTTTTGAATTGTACGGATGTTTATCGATAACCGATAATATTTGATGGCGAAGCCGAGTTTATTGTGTGTATTTCGCTGGTACCTTGCGTTTTCGCGTTCATGCGGGGATCGTCCACTTTGGCTCCTGCACGGGTGTTACCTGTCGGCCGCAGCCGTATCGTGGAGCAGCGCTCCATGCGGCCCCAGAGCTGGCCGTGCTGCTGGTACATCATGCTGGCTGTCGTCCTTGATGTTGGACGCCCCCTGGCATGGGCAATGACAGTAACCCCGCTTACGGCTTTGCCGGACACGGGTCAGCCGCTTGCGGCAAATCCGATACAAACAAGTACTGATATTAAACAAGTACTGAAAACAAGCAAAAGCTCACTCTGCTGGGCAAAAATGCGTATGCGGGCGCATGGCTCAATGACCCGGATTCGCGTGTCCGGGCAGAGACTGGACACACTGCCGGTACGATGGGTGAAAGACCCTGTGCATTCATGACTCAGGGAACAGGCGGCGAAGCGCGGCTGTTATTTTTGACATCAGTGGTGACAACAAGGTCGCAAGTTATGACCTCTGCATTCCGCAACTGCCTGGCGTGGTGCGGACGGGGGTGTATCCGCTTTGAGGGATCCAGGCCCTCAAGTCAACATCGTTGACTATGGGACAATCCCGGCATGCAGAGTCCTGATCGCCCATCCCTTCGTCGTGCCAAGCTGTTGCAGCTGTTTTCTGAATTTGTTTCTGCGCGCATGGCGCAATCACCGTCCCAGCAAATCAACGGTCTGGACCGTGAATTTGCTGCGCTGATACAGGTTCACAACACTTACTTTTCAGGGATGAAATCGGGCGCAAGGACGATTGGTGACAAGTTGGCCAGGCAGATTGAGGTGCTTTGCAGCAAGGCCTGTGGGTGGATGGATGAAGCACCTGGCGCAGTCGACGTGCCCATGGTGGACAAGGCTGACAAGCCGGCTGAATTGCTGAAGTTTCTGGAAGTGGCAGAAAGCGCCTACAGGGCTGCACCGGGTTCGCGTGCCAAGCTATTCAGGATGATGGCTGACGTATTGAAACAACAGGACAAAAATACTTCATCAAATTTTCAAGGCAGTTGACTTTTAAGGTAAACATCGTTTACTATTTGTCATCTTCATTTTTCAATCTACAGTTTTCAACTCATACAAAGACTCATCGTGATACGCCAGGCCCGCCACCCACAGCAAACCATGCC
>JAZKIK010000119.1:0-7747 GCA_040384925.1 Pseudomonadota bacterium
GCTTCGACCAGGGTTTCGTAGCCCATCTTGATCAGTTCAACGGCACCACCACAAAGCACGGCCTGTTCGCCGAACAGGTCGGTTTCGGTTTCTTCCTTGAAGTTGGTTTCGATGATGCCGGCCTTGCCGCCACCATTGGCCATGGCGTAGCTCAGGGCCAGGTCACGGGCCTTGCCGCTCTTGTCCTGATGAATGGCCACCAGATGCGGCACGCCGCCACCCTGGGTGTAGGTATTGCGCACGGTGTGGCCAGGAGCTTTTGGCGCAACCATCCACACATCGAGGTCGGCGCGTGGCACAACCTGGTTGTAATGCACGTTGAAACCGTGTGCAAAAGCCAGCGAGCCGCCCTGCTTGATGTTGGGTTCGACATTGTTTTTGTAGACACTGGCGATGTCTTCGTCAGGCAGCAAAATCATGACCACATCAGCGGCCTTGACTGCATCGTTGACTTCCATGACCGTGAGGCCCGCCTTGCCAACCTTGTCCCACGATGCGCCGCCCTTGCGCAGGCCAACCACCACCTTGACGCCACTGTCGTTCAGGTTTTGTGCATGGGCGTGGCCCTGGCTGCCGTAACCAATGATGGCAACAGTCTTGCCCTTGATCAGGCTCAGGTCGCAGTCTTTGTCGTAATAAACTTTCATTTTTTTCTCCGGATGTAAGGGGTTTTGGATGGCGAAATGCCTGAATTTACAAACCAGACAGGCTCCGGGCGAACGGTAACTTCATATCGCCACGTATAAATCCGTTCGCTTTGAGCCTGTCCAACTTTCATGTCCTCTGGTGATTGCCTGGATCATGAAAGTTATTTCACATAAGTGCGCGCACGGACAACTGAAATCAGACTCTCAGGATTCTTTCACCGCGGCCAATGCCGCTGGAGCCGGTTCTCACCGTCTCCAGAATGGCACTGCGGTCGATGGCTTCCAGAAAAGCGTCATTTTTAGCCTGGTCGCCGGTCAGTTCAATGGTGTAACTTTTCTCGGTGACGTCGATGATCCGCCCGCGGAATATATCCGCCATGCGTTTCATTTCCTCGCGTTCCTTGCCCACGGCACGTACCTTGACCATCATCAGCTCACGTTCGGTGTAGGAACCTTCGGTCAGGTCAACCACCTTGACGACTTCAATCAGCCGGTTCAGGTGTTTGGTGATCTGTTCGATGACGTCGTCCGAACCGCTGGTCTGTATCGTCATGCGTGAGAGGCTCGGGTCTTCGGTCGGCGCAACTGTCAGGCTTTCGATGTTGTAACCGCGTGCTGAAAAAAGACCGACAACGCGGGAAAGAGCACCCGGCTCGTTTTCCAGCAAAACTGCAATGATATGTTTCATATAAGTGTGATTCCTCTTTTCGCTGCCCTCCCCTGCACACGGTAATGTGCAGGCTTGGCAGGCAATAGATTCGTCAATAAAAGTTAAAGGTATTTGCTACCAAAGTAGCCGACTGTGCCCCTTGCATTGGTGCAAGGGGCTGGTTTGACTACAGATCTTCAGAACCGAGCAGCATTTCGTTGATGCCCTTGCCCGCCTGCACCATCGGGAAAACGTTTTCCGTCGGATCGGTGCGGAAGTCCATGAACACCGTCCTGTCCTTCAGTTTGCGGGCTTCACGCAGGGCGGGTTCCACATCCTGCGGTTTTTCAATCAGCATGCCGACGTGGCCATACGCTTCTGCCAGCTTCACAAAGTTGGGCAAGGCGTCCATGTAGCTGCTGCTGTAGCGCCCGGCGTATTCAATCTCCTGCCACTGGCGCACCATGCCGAGGTAACGGTTGTTGAGCGAGACAATCTTGACCGGTGTGTTGTATTGCAGGCAGGTCGACAGCTCCTGGATGCACATCTGTATCGAGCCTTCACCGGTAATACAAAAGACCTCTGACTCGGGCTTGGCGAGTTTGATGCCCATGGCATAAGGAAGGCCAACACCCATGGTGCCCAGGCCGCCCGAGTTGATCCAGCGGCGGGGTTCGTCAAACTTGTAGTACTGCGCAGCCCACATCTGGTGCTGGCCGACGTCAGATGTGATGTAGGTGTCAGCGTCCTTGGTCATGTTCCAGAGGGTTTCAACCACATATTGCGGTTTGATCACATCACCGGCACCCATGCTGTATTTCATGCAGTCACGCTTGCGCCAGCCTTCAATCGTGTCCCACCAGCCGCCAAGCGCATTGGCGTCAGGCTTGAGGCCGGATTCCCTGATCATGCTGATCAGCTCGGTCAACACGTCCTTGACATCGCCAACAATCGGAATGTCCACCTTGACGCGTTTTGAAATGCTTGATGGGTCGATGTCGATATGAATGATCTTGCGTTCATTCTGCGCAAAATGTTTGGGGTTGCCAATCACACGGTCATCAAAACGGGCACCCACGGCGAGCAGCACATCGCAGTTCTGCATCGCGTTATTGGCTTCAAGCGTGCCGTGCATGCCCAGCATGCCCAGAAATTTTTTGTCGCTGGCCGGATAGGCACCCAGACCCATCAGGGTGTTGGTGCAGGGGTAACCAAGCATGTCCACCAGTGTGCGCAGCTCTTGTGATGCATTGCTCAGCAGTACACCGCCGCCGGTGTAGATGTAAGGGCGTTTTGCCGTCATCAACAACTGCAGGGCCTTGCGGATCTGTCCGCCGTGGCCTTTGCGCACCGGGTTGTACGAGCGCATTTCGACGGTTTGCGGGTAACCGGCATAAGCCGTTTTGTTGAAGGAAACGTCTTTCGGAATGTCAACCACGACCGGGCCGGGGCGGCCGCTTCTGGCAATGTGAAACGCTTTTTTCATCGTTTCAGCCATCTGGCGCACATCCTTGACCAGAAAGTTGTGTTTGACGATGGGGCGGGTGATACCGACCGTGTCGCATTCCTGGAACGCGTCCAGGCCAATCGCATGTGTGGGCACCTGGCCGGTGATGATCACCATCGGGATGCTGTCCATATAGGCGGTGGCAATGCCGGTCACGGCATTTGTCACACCAGGCCCGGAAGTGACCAGCGCCACACCTACATCGCCTGTCGCACGGGCATAACCATCGGCAGCGTGTACTGCGGCCTGCTCATGGCGCACCAGAATGTGCTGGATCGTGTCCTGTTTGTAAAAAGCGTCGTAGATGTGCAACACTGCACCGCCAGGGTAACCCCAGACGTACTTCACGCTTTCGGCCTGCAGTGCCTTGACCAGAATTTCTGAGCCACGCAGGTCTTGAGAATTTGAGTTTGCAGACGCGGCTGCTGCGGATGCGATTTCCGCCTTGGAGATTTCCATGATGAACCTTTGTGAATTTCTCTAACGAAATGACTTGGGTGCCTCTTTGCCCGCTCTTGTGAAGCAGCGTCGAGACTTTAGGCCAAAACCATAAGCAGAAACATAATCCGCCGAGCCATGACCCGTTTGCCTTTTGAATTGCAAGCAGTATTATGACACCTCGCACCTGCCCAGAGCCGGCAGCCAGGCCGACAAGGTTGACAGGGCAGCCGTGGTGCGATAATTTTGAGGCTGTTTCATGACGCAACAAGGGCGTTGATGAAGGCAAACCTACTGGGAATCTATAAAAAAATGCGCAGCCTGCCACACGCCATAACAAAAAAGCAGCGCTGAACAAACCGGAAACCCACACCGTTGGCAACTGAACAAGAACTTTCTGATTTCCTGAAAAGCGTTGAAAAGCGGGCTTTCAAGCGAAGTGTCTATCACGTCAGAGACGACGAGGCTGCGCTGGACATTGTTCAGGACAGCATGATGAAGCTGGCGCAAAGTTATGGCGACAAACCTGCTGCCGAATTGCCCATGCTTTTTCAGCGCATCCTGTCCAACACCACATTGGACTGGTTTCGGCGTCGCAAGACCCGGTCTGCGCTGTTTTCGAACATGAGCGACTTTGAATCAAGCGGTGATGAAGGAGATTTTGATCTTCTGGAAACTTTGGAGAGCCTGACCAGCTCAGAGGGAACAGAGAGCGCCCAGGACGCGACTGAACGGGCCCAGATATTGCGTGAGATCGAGTCGCAGGTAAAAGAGCTTCCTGGCCGTCAACGGGAAGCGTTTCTCATGCGTTACTGGGAGGAGATGGACGTCGCTGAAACAGCCGCTGCCATGGGTTGCTCGGAAGGCAGCGTCAAAACACACTGTTCCCGTGCAGTCCAGGCCCTCAGTAAAGCCTTGAGCGCCAGAGGTATAAAACTATGACTAATTCACTACAAAACCGCGCCGACATTCTTCAAGACCGTTTTGCCCTGAAAACCACGTCTTACCTATCTGCCAGCACCTCTGATTTGCCCTACGACATTTCGGAGCGTCTTCGTGCCGCGCGTGCGCAGGCGGTGTCGCAGCGCAAGATTGCCAAGACCCAGACTGCCACCAGCGTGGTCAATTCTGGCGGTGCTGCGGCTGTGACCTGGGGTTCTGACGACGGTTTGAGCTGGTGGGCGCGAGCGGGTTCGCTGCTGCCACTGATTGCGCTTGTGCTTGGCCTGCTGGCCATCAATTCGATTCAGAATGACAACCGTGCGCAGGAGCTTGCTGAAGTTGACGCCGCCCTGCTGACCGATGAGCTGCCGCCCGCCGCATTTGCCGATCCCGGTTTTGTCCAGTTCCTCAAAACCACACACTGAGTCCGCAAACTCGTGTTTGCCCGCCTTCTCTGCCCTTGACCTGCCTATCTGACCCTTATTCATGACATTGCCTGCCGACCTTTTGCCACCGCAGTTTCAGGGCCCTTCAGGCCTGCGCAAGCCCTTGTTGGTAAATCGTGCAAACAAACAGCTGCAAGCCTGGGCGTTTGCAACAACTGTTGTCATGGTTTTGCCGCAGTCTGTTCTGGCTCAGGGCTTGGCTGCTCCCGGTGCACCATCTGTTGCAGGCAAAACAAGCGCTCCTGCGGCCAACAAGGCGTTGGCCGCGCCAGCCACGGCTGGCCCAGCCTGGTCAGAATTGACTCATGCCCAGCAGCAGTCGCTCAAACCACTGGCACACGGTTGGGCCAGTATCAGCGAACCGCAAAAACGCAAATGGCTTGAAATTTCAAAAAACTACGCCTCGCTGCCGCCTGAGGGCCAGGCCACGATGCATAGCCGGATGAATGAATGGGTCGCCATGAGCCCGCAGGAGCGGGCGCAGGCGCGCTTGAACTTCGCAAAAACCAAAGAGCTGTCAAAACAGCTGACGCCTGAAGAGAAAAAGGCCAAATGGCAGACCTATCAGGCACTGAGCCCTGAAGAAAAAGCCAAACTGGCTGAAAAGGCATCACCCAAACCAGTCGGTGCGGCAACTGCTGTCAAACCGGTAGCTCCGCAAAAACTGGCGACTGTTCCGCCACACGCGAATCCAAATCCCAAAGCTGAAACCAGGCCTGCGCCTAAAATAGCGAGTCCGCAGACGGTGACTCCGGCTGCCAAACCTGCCCCTTGAACAGTCCGGCCGGCACTGAATGTGCCGACTCTGCTGTTTATTTGATGAAATCTGCCCGTAGCACCATGCCATCGGGCATTGCCGACTACAAAATTGACAGTCAATAATTTTCAAATTCCGTCACTTCGCAGGCGTATGGCTTGCTGGATGTATGAAGGCCTGCTGATGTTCGGGGTGGTTTTTATTACTGGATACCTGTTCGGCACCCTGAGCCAGACCCGCAATGCGATGGACAACCGCCATGCACTGCAGGCTTTTGTCTTTGTGGTTTTTGGCATTTATTTTGTCTGGTTCTGGGCCAAAGGCCAGACCCTGGCAATGAAAACCTGGGACATCCGTGTGGTGGACACCGAAGGCAAGCTGATCAGCCAGAAACGTGCCTTGCTGCGTTATGCGCTCAGCTGGTTGTGGTTTTTGCCGCCGCTGGGTACCAGCTGGCTGTTGAGCCTTTCAGGCCGCGAAGGTGCCGTATTGGCGCTGGGCTGGATTGGCATCTGGGCAGTGCTGGCGCGTTTTCATCCGCAAAAGCAGTTCTGGCATGACGCCCTCGCCGGCACCCGTCTAGTGACCTGGGTTGCACCTGAAAGAGCAAAAAAGCGGACTTCAAACGTCAAAACCGCAACACCCGGCACGCCGGACCAAGCCTAACATCAAGCTGCCACAAAGCAATACGACAATAGTTGTCATGTCTGAACAAGCTCCTTTTCAAGCGCCTTTGAATGCAGGCCAGTCTTCTGCCGATTCCGGGGCAGTCAATGCCCAAAAACACCGCAAGGGTCTGAACCGCGTCTGGCACGCATTTGGATATTCACTTGCGGGTTTGCGTGCAGGCTGGTCTGAAACCGCTTTCCGGCAGGAGGCGATTGCCTCGTTTGTACTGCTTCCAGCGGCTGTATGGCTGGGGCGCAGCTGGGTGGAAGCGGTTTTGCTGGCTGGCACGGTGGTGCTGGTCATGATTGTGGAATTGCTCAATACCGGCATAGAAACGGCGATTGACCGCATTGGTCCGGAGTGGCATGACCTGTCCAAACGCGCCAAGGACATGGGCAGTGCAGCGGTGTTGCTGAGTTTGCTCTTGTGTGCCGGTACCTGGGCAACCGCCCTGTTTCAAAGGTTTCTGGCATGACGATACTTGCAACGGCGAGCACAACAGCGAGCACAACAGCCGAACCAGCGTTTTCGATCTGCGTTTATTGCGGCTCACGCGCTGGCAATACACCTGAATTTGCCGATCTGGCGCGCGAAGTGGGTACATGGATAGGTAAACATGGCGGCCAGCTGGTTTACGGTGGTGGCCGCAATGGCCTGATGGGCATCGTGGCTGACGCTACGCTGGCCGCTGGTGGCCGCGTCATCGGTGCGATTCCGACAGCACTGGTTGAAAAGGAATGGGCACACACTGGCTGCACCGAACTGCACATTGTGGACACCATGCACGAGCGCAAACGCATCATGGCTGAAAGGGCTGATGCCTTTCTGGCCTTGCCGGGTGGCATTGGCACGCTGGAAGAGTTTTTTGAAGTCTGGACCTGGCGTCAGCTGGGCTACCACAACAAACCAATTGGATTGCTCAACACCAATGGTTATTACGACAGCCTGCTGGCGTTTTTGAACACTGCTGTTGACAGCGGTTTCATGAATGAATGGCTGATGGAGCTGATCCAGACCGGGCCAGAAGCCCTGCCCTTGTTGCAGTCACTGGTGCAGGCTGCGGGTTTCAGCCCGACAGCCACTCGGCTGGACCAGATTTAGGCGGCATTCAGACGCCTTGCAGACCAGCCTTAAACCGCCTGGTCGTCTTCTTCACCAGTGCGTATCCGCACCACTCGTTCGATGCTGGTGATGAAAATCTTGCCATCGCCAATCTTGCCGGTGCGGGCAGCGCGCACAATGGCTTCAACGCAGCGGTCGACGTCCTCGTCCTTCACAGCGACTTCAACCTTGACCTTGGGCAAAAAGTCCACTACGTATTCAGCGCCGCGATACAGCTCGGTGTGGCCTTTCTGGCGACCAAAACCCTTGACTTCAGTGACGGTCAGGCCGGTGACGCCACATTCAGCCAGCACTTCGCGGACTTCTTCGAGTTTGAAGGGCTTGAGGATGGCGGTAATTTGTTTCACTAAGGTGTCTCCGTTGCTAATGTAAAAGATTGCGTTGTCAGGCGAGAAATTTGCTGGTAATAGGGTAGCGCCAATCCTTGCCAAAACTCCTGTGAGTTACCCGGATGCCAACTGGAGACTGGCGGCGCTTGTATTCGTTGATCTTGACAAGGCGGGTCACACGCTGCACCACAGCAGCATCAAAACCTGCGGCCAGGATGTTTTCAATGCTCTGGTCATTTTC
>JAZKIK010000120.1:0-1518 GCA_040384925.1 Pseudomonadota bacterium
ATCGAATCATTGAAGATCATTGCATTTGACCTGGCCGTCATGTGCATGGGCATCGAAGGGGGAACGCACCTTCCCACGCTTCTGGTGCATGACAGTCCACGTGAAGCTGACCTGGGCCTGAGCGTTTATCACCGGCTTTTCAGCATGGTGGCAACCCTGGAAGGACAAGATAGTTCGGCCTTTCAGTACATCGTGACCACGACCACACAACCACCTCCAGCATTTCAGAAGAAGCCTTGGCTGCGACTGGAATTGCATGGGGCACCGGCCACCGAACGTTTGTTGAGATGTGATCTGCCATGAGCGACATCAAACTCTTCCGCCTCTCCGCAGGCAAGGCCACCGAGCTGCAGGGCGACGCCTCCGACCTAGAAAAGCCGCGCGTCTGATATGGAAAATTCGCCGCAAACGCTGAATGGGTGGCTGTCAACGCATTACCCACTCAGCCGCACACCAAAGGAAACATCCCATGCGTGATGTGCAGTACTGGGCCAGCCTGGTGCATGAGCTGTGTGCCATGCCGCATGAAGCGGGCTGGGTGGAGTTCAAGCACAACAATGCAGAGCCGCAGGAAATTGGTGAATACATTTCTGCCCTGGCCAATGCTTGCGCCCTTGAAGGCAAAGCCCATGCCTACCTGCTGTGGGGGATAGAGGACGCTACCCATGAATTGCTGGGCACGTCGTTTGACCCTTTCAGCAAGCGCGTTGGCAACGAAGAGCTTCAGAGCTGGCTGTTGCGCCAGCTCAACCCCAAACTGGGCTTTCAGTTCATTCCGATGGAGGTGAATGGGAATAGGCTTGTGCTGCTGGAGATTGACTGCGCGACGCGGCACCCGGTGCAGTTTGCCGGGTCTGAGTTCATTCGGGTGGGCTCTTACAAAAAGCGCTTGAAAGACTTCCCCGAGAAAGAGCGGGCGCTTTGGCGGGCACTGGATGCCACACCTTTTGAGCGATTGCCTGCCGCCGAAAAGCTCACGGGTGACGAGGTTTTGCGGCTGTTGGACTACCCCAGTTATTTTGATCTGGTCGGCCGGGCTTTGCCCGATGGCCACAGCGCCATTTTGGAGGCGCTGGCAGCAGACCGTTTGATTGAAGCGGCAGGCGGCGGGCACTGGAATGTGCTGAATGTGGGCGCCATTTTGTTGGCCAAGCAGTTGTCTGACTTTGGCCGTTTGCAGCGCAAGGCAGTGCGGGTGGTGGTTTACAAAGGCAAGGGCCGAGTGGAAACCCTGCGCGAGCAAATGGGAGCCAAAGGCTATGCCTGTGGTTTTGAGGGCTTGGTGGGCTTCATTAACAACCTGCTGCCGGTAAATGAGGTGATTGGCCGAGCTTTGCGCAAGGCGGTGCCGGTGTACCCCGAGTTGGCGATTCGGGAGTTGGTGGCCAATGCGCTGATTCACCAAGACTTGTCGGTCAGTGGAAGCGGGCCGATGGTCGAGATTTTTGACGACCGCATGGAGATCACCAATCCGGGCGTGCCCTTGGTCGATCCCTCGCGCATGCTGGACAGCCCGCC
>JAZKIK010000121.1:0-2103 GCA_040384925.1 Pseudomonadota bacterium
GATGGTGCCGCGCTCGATGTTGTCTGCCAGTGTGTAGCTGGCCAGGTAGCTGTACACGGTATCAATGCCACCCAGCGATGTGCTCGCCTGGGTTTCAATCAGCTGATCGCCAGCCTCATCAAGGTAATAAAAGTCGTTGCCGTCGCCGCCTGTCATGGTGTCGGCACCTGTTCCGCCGTCCAGAACGTCACGCCCAGCGCCACCCAGCAGACTGTCATCACCCTCCTGTCCAAACAGGCTGTCATCGCCTGTGCCGCCGTCAAGCAGGTCATGGCCTGTGCGACCAGCCAGTCTGTCGTCGCCGCCCTCGCCGCTCAGGCTGTCGTTGCCTGCGCCGCCGACGAGCCGCTCGTCTCCACTGCTGCCTGTGACTACAAGGTTGAAGGTGTCGTAGCTGATGCCGGGGCTGCTGCCCGCGCCGCCGTCGTTGCCTGCGGCATCGGTATAACTGCTAGCTGCCACGGTGATGCTGGCCGTGCCGGTTGCAATGCCCGCAGTGGGTGTGAAGATGGCGCTACGGGTCAGGCCGCTGCCGGATACAGCGCTCAGGGTGCCGCCTGTGACGAGCACATCACCTGTGCTGCCGTCCCAGGCAAAGCTGGTGTCGGGGTCTTCGCTGAAAGTGAAGGTGATGAGCGCGGTTTCGCCTACGCTCAGGGTGCTGGCACTGCTGGTGATGGCCAGTGTGGGGGCGATGCTGTCCAAGCTGACAGATCCGGAAGATACCGCCGACAGATTGCCCGCAGCATCGGTGGTGTAGAGCTTGTAAGTGCCGTCACCCAGACCGGTGGTGGCCAGCGCCGTATTGGTGTTGGCCGTGGTGATGGTCACCGAGTTCCAGCTGCCGTCCGCTGCGCCGGTGATGCTGGCCAGGCTTGAAACCGTGATCGAGGTATTAACCAGATAGGCGGTGCCGACTTCGGTACTTTGCACCGTGGCCGAGCCGGTGCTGGCGCCTGTAAGGGTGGCGGTCGTCAGCGTGGCGGTCGGGGCGATGGTTTCGATCACCAAGGCTGCATTGGCCGCCAGCGAGCCGGCAGCGCCCGGCGTGGCGAGCGTCAGGACAGCATTGTTGCCCGCAGCGTCCCGAATGGTCGCGCCGTTCAGGGCCAGAGCGGAGGCGCTGGCGAAGTCCAGGTCCGCCGAGCTGTCCCCCGCCTGCACGGTGTAGGTGAAGGTGAGCGTGCTGGTGCCCGAGCCGCTGCTGTAGGTGGCCAGGCGGTCGGTGGCACCGGTCTCCAGTGTCAAGCTTGGCGTACCACCGGCCACCCAAACGGTTTCCGAAAAAGCCACCTGCAGCGTGATGATGCTGCCCACGCCGTAGCTGCCATTGGCGGTGCTGGAGCTGACCGGTGCGACAAGGCCAAAGCTGCCGGTATTGAGAAAGACCTGCACGTCGCCTTCACCGTTAGCAATCAAGGCATCCAGATCACCGTCACTGTCGATGTCGACAAAGCTCGGGCTGGCGTTGGAGCCCACGTCGCTCAGTCCGTAGGGGTTGGTCACAGCCACCGCAAAGGCCGGGCTGCTGACGCTGCCGGTGTTGAGAAAAACCCGCGTGTTGCCGGCATTGTTGCCAATCAAGGCATCCAGGTCACCGTCACCGTCGATATCAACAAAGCTGGGGCTGGCGACATTGCCCACATCGCTCAAGCCGTAGGCATTGGTGACGGGCGTGCCAAAGGCCGGGCTGCTGGCGCTGCCGGTGTTGAGATAGACCAGCGTATTGCCCGCACCATTGCCCACAAAGGCATCCAGATCCCCATCACCGTCAATGTCGGCAAGGCTGGGCCTGGCGTTAAGGCCCACATCGGTCAGTCCGTATGAGGAGGTAGAGGGCGAGCCAAAGGCTGGGCTGCCGGCGCTGCCGGTGTTGAGATAGACCAGCGTGTTGCCGGCACTGTTGCCAATCAAGGCATCAAGATCCCCATCACCGTCAATGTCGGCAAAGCTGGGGCTGGCGAAATTGCCCACATTGGTCAGGCCATAGGGATTGGTGACCGACGCGCCGAACAAGGGGCTGCTGGCACTGCCGGTATTGAGATTAACCAGCGTATTGCCGTCATAGTCGCCCACAAAGGCATCCAGATCACCATCCCCGTC
>JAZKIK010000122.1:0-5582 GCA_040384925.1 Pseudomonadota bacterium
ACCTTCCTGAATCAGGTCATGCTTGACCTTGATGCCGGTGATTTCCTCAAACGCCTTGGCCAGGGTTTTGGACTCGTACTCATGCGTCGTGATGGTTTCAGACACCACCGAAATTTCTTTCACGCCCTTGGCCTGCAGCTTTTTGGCGGCGTCGATAAACCACTTCATCTCGGCCTGCTGCTGGTCCTTGCTCAGGGTTGACGGCTGGAACTCGCTGTCAATCCATTTTTTTGCCGCCGCCTCGTCCGCCCAGCTGGGGCCGGCCACGACGCAGGCAGCGGCCAAAGCCAGTGCCGTATAGCGTGTATTTAGCATCTTCATGACTTGTTGTCTCCTCATTGGTGTACTCCCCGTGGATAAAGCTGGCCCGGCTCCGGGGAAATAGAGCCGGGTTTTCGGTTTTTGGTGAAAATTGTTCAGCCCTTGCGCAGGATCAGTCCCAGCACAAACATGGAAAGCACAAAACTGATCCAGATCGAAGGATCAGCCTGCAGCCCAAACCACACGGCCAGCTTGCCGCTGATGCCGACAAAAATCAGGTTCACATAAGCCGCGCTGAGCAGGCCGACAAAAAGGCGGTCGCCACGCGTGGTTTGCATCGGCAGAAAACCGCGTCTCAGCGTGGTCGGGCTTTTGATTTCCCATACCGTCATGCCCGCCAGCATCAGCGCGATGCAGCAAAAAAATACCGCCACCGGGGTGGTCCAGGCCATCCACTCAAACATGTTTTTTCCTTTTCATGATGTTCTGCAGCTTCATGCGGCCGGCCTCAAACCCGGCCCATCGCAAAACCCTTGGCGATGTAATTGCGCACAAACCAGATCACGATGGCACCCGGAACAATCGTCAGCACACCGGCCGCCGCCAGCGTGGCCCAGTCCATGCCAGAGGCTGAAACCGTGCGAGTCATGGTCGCCACAATCGGTTTGGCGTTCACGCTGGTCAGCGTGCGGGCCAGCAGCAGCTCAACCCAGCTGAACATGAAGCAGAAAAACGCCGCCACACCCACCCCAGCCTTGATGAGCGGCAAAAAGATACGGACAAAAAAGCCCGGAAACGAATAACCATCGATATAGGCCGTTTCGTCAATCTCACGCGGAATGCCGCTCATGAAGCCTTCCAGAATCCACACCGCCAGCGGCACGTTGAACAGCAGATGCGCCAGTGCCACGGCCAGATGCGTGTCCATCAGCCCGACGGTGGTGTAAAGCTGGAAAAACGGCAGCAAAAACACAGCTGGTGGCGTCATGCGGTTGGTCAGCAACCAGAAAAACACATGTTTGTCGCCCAGAAAGCTATAGCGTGAAAATGCATACGCCGCAGGCAGCGCCACCGTGATGGAGATGACCGTGTTGATGGCCACATAAATCATGCTGTTGATGTAACCCGAGTACCAGGACGGGTCGGTAAAAATCGTCTTGTAGTTGTCCCAGGTGAAATGCTGCGGAAAAAACGAAAAACTCGACAGAATTTCACTGTTGGTCTTGAAACTCATGTTGACCATCCAGTAGATGGGCAACATGGCAAACACGATATAGGCAATCAGAAACAGCGTCCGGGCCTGGAATTTTGAGTTATTCATGAACGCCCTCTTTGTCCTGTGTGCCGACGCGTTGCATCCAGCTGTACAGGATGAAACACAACAAAAGAATGATCAAAAAGTAAATCAGCGAAAAAGCCGCCGCAGGGCCCAGGTCAAACTGGCCCACCGCTTTTTGCGTCAAAAACTGCGACAGAAAAGTCGTGGCATTACCCGGCCCGCCGCCCGTCAGCACAAAAGGCTCGGTGTAGATCATGAAGCTGTCCATAAACCGCAGCAGCACGGCAATCATCAGCACACCACGCATCTTGGGCAACTGGATGTAGCGAAACACCGCGAACTTGCTGGCCCCGTCAATCCGCGCAGCCTGGTAATAGGCGTCGGGAATCGAACGCAGCCCGGCGTAAGCCAGCAAAGCGACCAGCGGCGTCCAGTGCCACACATCCATCATCAACACCGTGACCCAGGCGTGGGTGGCATTGCCGGTGTAGCTGTAGTCAAACCCCAGTTGCTGCAGGCTTGCGCCTAGCAGGCCAATGTCGGCACGGCCAAAAATCTGCCAGATCGTGCCGACCACATTCCACGGAATCAGCAGCGACAGTGACACCAGGACCAGCACCAGTGAGGCCTTCCAGCCCTGTGCCGGCATGGAAAGCGCCAGCGCCACACCGAGCGGAATCTCCACCGCCAGCACCGCCAGCGAAAACGTCAGTTGCCGCCACAAGGCCGCGTGCAGTTCTTCGTCACGCATCACGGCGGCAAACCATTCCGTGCCAACAAACACGCGCCTTTCGGGCGAAATGATGTCCTGTACTGAATAGTTGACCACCGTCATCAGCGGCAGGATGGCTGAAAACGCCACACAGATAATGACGGGCAGCACCAGAAACCACGCCTTCTGGTTGACCGGTTTAGTGGTTGTACTCATGCGCTCACCAGTTCCTCATTGACATACAGACAGGTGTGCGGCCCCATGACCCGCAACCAGACTTGTTCTCCTGCCTTTGGCAGGTTTTGTGCAGACGCCAGCCGCGCCTTGACGATGTGTTCACCCAAAGCCGCTGTCAGCATGAAATGAGTGCCAACGTCCTGCAGGCGGCTGACGGTAAATGGCAGGGCTGCCGCGTCACCGGCGACGGTTTGTTCCAGGTACTCAGGCCGGATGCCCAGCTTGAGTTCACCTTCAGGCAAAAACCGGCCCAGCGGCCAGGCCAGCGCCCGGCCCGCGACCTGCAACACACCGGCTTGCACACGCGCTGGCAAAAAGTTCATGCCTGGCGAGCCAATAAAGTGGCCCACAAAGGTGTGGCGTGGCCTTTCAAACAGCGCGTCGGCAGAACCCGTCTGCACCGCGCGCCCGCGCGTCATGACCACCACTTCTTCGGCAAAGGTCAGCGCCTCGACCTGGTCGTGCGTCACGTAAATCAGGGTCAGCTTGAGCTCGTGGTGGATCTGCTTGAGTTTGCGTCGCAACTGCCACTTCAGATGTGGGTCAATCACCGTCAGCGGTTCGTCAAACAATACAGCCGACACATCGGGCCGCACCAGGCCCCGGCCCAGCGAGATTTTCTGCTTGGCATCAGCCGCCAGCCCGGCGGCGCGCTGGTTGAGCTGGCCGCTCATGTCCAGCATTTCGGCAATTTCACCCACACGCTTTTTGATCTGCGCCTCGGCTACCTTGCGGTTGCGCAGCGGAAAAGCCAGGTTTTCAGCCACCGTCATGGTGTCGTAAATCACCGGGAACTGAAAAACCTGTGCAATATTGCGCTGCTGCGGTGTGGCGCGTGTCATGTCCACACCGTCAAACTTCACACTGCCCTGCGACGGCGCGACCAGCCCCGACACAATATTGAGCAGCGTGGTTTTGCCGCAGCCCGATGGCCCCAGCAGGGCGTAGGCACCGCCGTCGCGAAAACTCATGTTCAGCGGCAGCAGCGCGTAGTCGCTGTCCTGACGCGGGTTGGGCCGGTAGGCATGGGCCAGATCAAGGTCAATACGGGCCATGCTCAGAAACCTCCCTGGCGTGACGGTGCCAGCAGCAAATCGCCGGCGGCATCAAATACATAAACCTGCGCCGGGTCCATATACAGGTCCAGCGCAGCGCCCAGGTCAAAAAAGTGAACTCCGGTCAGTTGGGCCACGACTTCACCAACCCTTGTGGCCACATGCACAAAGGTGTCAGAACCCGAAATCTCGGCCAGCTCGACCTTGCCAGCGAGTTTGATGTCACCCTCACGCGCCGACACGCGCAGCGCGCTGCCACGCACACCAACAGTCAGTGTTGCAAGCTGGCTGGCCGCCACGGCAGGCAAGGCCAAAGCCAGCTCAGGCCCGTCCACCAGTTGCACGCCATGTGCAGACGGGCTGGCCGCCAGCAGATTCATGGGCGGGTCGCTGAAAGCGCGTGCCACACGCAGGGAGCGCGGTTTATGAAAAACCTCGGCCGTCGGGCCATATTGCAGCAACTCACCGGCGTCCAGCACGGCGGTGTAGCCGCCCAGCAGCAGCGCCTCACCGGGTTCGGTGGTAGCGTAGATCACGGTGGAATCGCCAGCGGCAAACAGCTGGGTCAGCTCTTCGCGCAGTTCCTCACGCAGTTTGTAGTCCAGGTTGACGAGCGGCTCGTCAAGCAGCATCAGCGGCGCGCCCTTGGCCAGCGCCCGCGCCAGCGCCACACGCTGCTGCTGGCCACCCGACAGCTCGGCCGGGTAACGGTCCAGAAACATTTCTATATGCAGACGCTCGGCCAGGCTGCGCACCGTGGCGTCTATGTTTTTTTCACCACGCAGCTTCAAGGGCGAGGCGATGTTGTCCGCCACCTTCAGCGAAGGGTAATTGATGAACTGCTGGTACACCATGGCCACATTGCGTTCACGCACCGGCATGCCGGTGACATTGGCGCCATCGACCAGCACCTGGCCGTGTGTGGGCACATCCAGCCCGGCCATGATGCGCATCAGGCTGGTTTTGCCAGCCTGGGTTGCGCCCAGCAGCACCGTGACTTCCGAGCTGCGCGGGGCCAGGCTCAGCTCATACAGCCACTGTTCGGCACCGACTTTTTTGCTGACCCGCTCAAGCACCAGTTGCATCGGAGCACCTCAGGGCGAAAAGCGGGCGAGCAGCCGGTAGCAGCAAGTCACCCAACAAAAATAAAACAACAAACAAAAAACACTCCTAAGAACCGTTTTGTGCTGTATTGCACAGCGCTGACTGAATTCAAGTTCGATTGGTTGCGATTTTTATTCGTTTTTGATTGTTTTAACTCATAGTTTTCCCTTAGTTGCTTCGTTTTTTTGCGGGATATAGTGATTCCCCATTCCTTTTTTTAGTCATAGTTGTCAACTTCCGTGAACTCCAACCCCAGGCAAATCAGGCTTCTTGATGTGGTGCGCAACCAGGGCTCTGCTTCTGTAGAGCAACTGGCCGACACACTGGATGTGACGCTGCAAACCGTCAGGCGTGACGTACAGCGCCTGGCCGAAGCCGGTTTGCTGACGCGTTTTCACGGCGGCGTGCGGGTGCCCAGCTCAACAGTTGAAAACATCGCCCACCAGCAGCGCGAAAGCCTCAATGCCGATGGCAAGGCACGTATCGCCAGAGCTGTGGCGCGTTGTGTGCCCAACGACTGCTCGCTGATCCTCAACATCGGCACCACCACCGAGGCGATTGCCAAGGCCCTGCTGCACCACAAGGGCCTGCGAGTGATTACCAACAACCTCAATGTGGCGGCCATCCTGTGCGGCAACCCGGACTGCGAAGTCATCGTGACCGGCGGTGTAGTGAGGCCACGCGACCGCGGCATCGTGGGTGAGGCAGCGGTGGACTTCATACGCCAGTTCCGGGTGGACACCGCCATCATCGGCATCTCGGGCATTGAGCCCGACGGCTCGCTGCGAGACTTTGACTACCGCGAAGTCAAGGTCGCCCAGACCATCATTGCCCACGCCCGCGAAGTCTGGGTTGCCGCCGACTACAGCAAATTCAACCGCCCGGCCATGGTCGAGCTGGCCCGGCTGCCGCAGATAGATCGCCTGTTCACCGA
>JAZKIK010000123.1:0-2576 GCA_040384925.1 Pseudomonadota bacterium
CCCAAGGTCAAGACCCTGAAAGACCTTGGTGAAAAAGACCGTATTGCAGTGCCGGCCGCAGGCACGGGCTTTCAGTCGCGTACCTTGCAGATTGAAACTGCCAAGCTGTTTGGCAAGGACGACTTCAAGCGTTTTGACAATATTTCAGTCAGCATTCCGCACCCCGACGCTACAGCGGCGCTGATTGCTGGCGGGTCCGAGATCAATACACATTTTTCAAGCGCTCCGTTTTATTACCAGGCGCTGGAGAACAAGAACGTGCACAAGATCCTCAGCTCCTATGAAATTCTGGGCGGCCCGGCCACCTTCAATGTGCTGTACACCACACAAAAATTCCACGACGAGAACCCCAAGACCTACAAGGCCTTTTACGCCGCGCTGCTTGAGGCTTCGCAGTTCATCAAGGCCAACAAGGGCAAGGCAGCCGAGACCTTTATCCGGGTGCAAAAGTCCAAACTGCCACTGGACTTTGTGCGCAAGATTGTTGAAGACCCGGAAAACGACTTCACCATTTCGCCTTACCGCACTTTTGTGTATGCCGACGAGCTGAACAAGCTTGGTGTACTTAAAAACCGTGCCGCGTCATGGAAAGACTACTTTTTTGAAGAAGCCTATGCCCAGCCCGGAAGCTGAGAAGCCGAACAAGTCATGACTGCAAGCGTAAGCCCGCTCAAACCCGTGCCCGATACCGCTGCCGCCAGGCCGCTTCTTGAAGTTGATGGCGTCAGCCTGGAATACCGCACACCCGAACGAGTGGTGCGGGCCACACACCAGGTCAGTTTTGATGTGTATGGTGCCGACCGTTTGGTATTGCTGGGCGCATCGGGCTGCGGCAAGTCAACACTGCTCAAGGCGATTGGCGGGTTTATCGAACCTGTCGAGGGCGAGATCCGTGTGGACGGCCGGGCCGTGACGCAGCCTGGGCCAGACCGCATTGTGGTGTTTCAGGAGTTTGACCAGTTGCCACCCTGGAAAACGGTGAAGGACAACGTCACATTTCCGCTGCTGGCTTCACGCACCCTGGGCAAAAAAGAGGCAACCGAGCGGGCTTTGTTTTATCTGGACAAGGTTGGCCTGTCTGCTTTTGCCAAGGCCTACCCAAATACCTTGTCGGGTGGCATGAAGCAGCGTGTGGCCATCGCCCGCGCGCTGGCCATGCAGCCCAGGGTGCTGCTGATGGACGAACCCTTTGCCGCGCTTGACGCCCTGACACGCCGCAAGATGCAGGAAGAACTGCTCGCCTTGTGGGAGGAAGTGCGTTTTACCCTGGTGTTTGTCACGCATTCGATTGAAGAAGCGCTGGTGGTGGGCAACCGCATCGGCTTGCTGTCGCCGCATCCTGGCCGTGTAAGGGCTGAAATCAACAGCCATGAATTTGACATGGCAAGCCAGGGAAGTGCGAATTTTCAGGCCACGGCGCAACGCATTCACCGACTGCTGTTTGATGAAGAAAAAAATGGACAGCCGCTGGCAGAAATACCAACAGGACTTACGCAATCAGTCAATCACAACACCACAGCTAGCGTCATTCAATGCCGTGACACCTTGTACCCAGTTTGATTGCGCAAGTCGTGACCAAGAAAAATAGCATGAACACAGCCAAGCTGAGCCTGAGCCCGCCAGTTCGCGCCGAATACGAAAAAACCTTGGCCCCGCTGCCAGCCACCTATATAGAACGTGCCCTGCCCTGGACCACCCGCATCTGGCAGCAGGCCTGGCTGCGGCGCGGACTGATTCTTCTGGCGCTGGCCATCATCTGGGAAATTGCTGCCCGTTGGCAAAACAACGACTTGCTGCTGCCGACAGCGCTGCAAACAGGCAAGGCGCTGCTTGAAGGCCTGGCCAGCGGCGAGCTGATTGAAAAAACCCGCATCTCCCTGAGTGTTCTGCTGCAGGGTTATTTTGGTGGCGTGCTGGCCGCGTTTGTGCTGACCACCCTGGCCGTGTCAACCCAGTTGGGCCGCGACTTGCTGGCCACGCTGACGGCCATGTTGAACCCACTGCCCGCCATTGCGCTGCTGCCGCTGGCCTTGTTGTGGTTTGGCCTGGGGCGCGGCAGCCTGGTGTTTGTGCTGATCCATTCCGTGCTGTGGCCGCTGGCGTTGAACACTTACGCAGGTTTTCAGGCGGTTCCCGAAACCCTGCGCATGGCGGGCCGCAACTATGGCCTCAAAGGCCTGCCTTATGTGCTGCAGATTCTGGTACCCGCCGCACTGCCGTCGATTGTGTCGGGCCTGAAGATTGGCTGGGCTTTTGCGTGGCGTACGCTGATTGCGGCCGAGCTGGTGTTTGGCGCCTCCTCAGGCAAGGGCGGGCTGGGCTGGTTCATCTTTCAAAACCGCAACGAGCTGTACACCGACCGGGTGTTTGCCGGCCTGTTGATGGTCATCATGATTGGCCTGCTGGTTGAAAGCCTGGTGTTCCAGACGCTGGAGCGCCTGACGGTGCGGCGCTGGGGCATGCAGCGTTGAGGTCAATACCATGTTCAATGATCTCCCCGCTCATCTGCGGCCTGCGACTCTGTTTGAAGAAGATTTCGGCCCCTATGCCGAGCTGGTCAACAACACCGCTGAAAA
>JAZKIK010000123.1:2586-4421 GCA_040384925.1 Pseudomonadota bacterium
GATTCCCGGAGATAACCAAGTCGTTCACGCTCCCGGCCCAGCGTGACAAGGCTGGCGGCACTGCTTTTGCAGAACGCCAATTGTTGCGTGACAGCGGCTTGCTCAATCTGGCCATACCGCAGGATTTGGGCGGCCTGGGTGCCAACTGGCCGCTGATTTTTCGTATCGTACGGCGTTTTGCGCAGGCTGACAGCTCGCTGGCGCACTTGCTGGCGTTTCAGCACCACCAGATTGCGACGGTTTTGCTGTTCGGCTCGGCAGTACAGCAAGAGTTTTATCTGCGCGCTACTGCCGAAAAAGGCTGGTTTTGGGGCAATGCTGTCAATGCGCGTGACACACGGCTCAAGGCTGCACGCGTTGATGGTGGCTGGGTGCTTGATGGTGTCAAGTCATTCTGCTCGGGCGCACGCGACTCTGACGTGCTGGATATTTCAGTGGCAACAGGCCCGGGACCCACAGACCGCCTGTTTATGGTCGTGCCCACAGAGCGGGCCGGCATCACAGTCAATGACGACTGGGACAACATGGGCCAGCGCCAGACCGACAGCGGCAGCGTGGCTTTCAAAAACGTTCAGGTGGCTGACAAGGAAGTGCTGGGGCCGCCCGGCACTGCCTCCAGCCCGCGTGCAACCCTGCGTAACATGGTTGGCCAGATCATCCTGACCGAGATTTACATTGGCAACGCCCAGGGCGCACTGGCAGAAGCCGTCAGCTACAGCCGCACACAAACCCAGCCCTGGGTCATGGCCGAGGTCAGCCGGGCGGTAGATGACCCACTGCTGCAACTGCGCGCCGGAGAAATGTGGGCCAGCCTGCGAGCTGCTGTCGCCCTGTCCGAGCAGGCAAACGCTGCTTTCCAGACCATCTGGGCACGCGGGTTGGTGCTGACAGAAGCCGAACGCGGCGATGCCGCCATGCTGGTAGCCGCCGCCCGCAGCATTGCCGCAAAAACCGCGCTGCAGATCACCTCACAGATTTTTGAACTGATGGGTGCCCGCGCCACCACAGCCCACAACGGTTTTGACCGCTACTGGCGCAATGTGCGTGTCCACACCCTGCATGACCCGATTGACTACCGCAGCAAGGAGATTGGACGCTGGCTGCTCAGTGGCGAGTTGCCCAATGCTTATGGCTATGGTTGATGCGCCTGGCTGCAGCCGCAATGGCAGGAGCTTTTCCTAACCTTGCCGCGCCTGACTACAACTTCACATACTCATACTCAAGCGCGTTGGCGTTGATTCCGCGGTCTGGCGGGGCGATCCAGCCGGCCATTTTGCCGGGTTCTGTGACACGTTGCATCAGGCTTTTGACAAAGGATATGTCGGCAGGCGTCGGCAGCCAGTCGTCTTTTTTCGCCTCAAACTTGGCGGCGCTGATCGGGTTGCCTTGAGGGTCGGTGTGGGCACCAGCCCAGACGCCTACACTGCGGCGAAAGCGGCTTGATGGCAGCACAAACTCAAAATCCACACCTGCGCGTTTGATACCCATGTTCCAGCGTGTCAGGCCGATATTGCAGTCCTTGACGTATTCCATGCGCGTGACTTCATTCATGCCGTTGCGGGTTGAAATCGTCTCGTTTTTCATACCACCCATGCCGTCTGGCACATAAATACCCATTTCGGTGTCCAGCTCGACGTGGTCGGCAAATTTGCCTTCGTCCGGCCTGCCCTTGATGCCGTTGGCGAAATAGTTGGCAGCGTTGCTGGACGCCTCGGAGCCAAACAAGTCAAGTGAGGAGGTAAACCAGAAGTTCATGAATTTCTGGACGGTGGGCAAATCAATCACGCCGGCATTGCGCAGTGTGGCGGGGTCTTGCGTGTCGAGTTCTTTCATGA
>JAZKIK010000124.1:0-4948 GCA_040384925.1 Pseudomonadota bacterium
TGGCCTTCAAGGCCAGCTTTGCAGCCCTTTTGCCATGGCTTGAATCCATTCTTTCCGCACTCCCGTCGCTTGCAGGCTGGCTGGCTCCGCTGGCCTGGATTGTGTGGGCATTGGGATTTCTGCTTCTTGCCATTTGCGCCCTGGCACTGCACGCGCTGATTTCCATGGCACGCCGAAAAGCAGTTCCTGCAGCAGTCCCGTGATGTGTGTGGCCTTCTGCATACGGCTTACCGCAGCCAGCTGGCAGGGTTGAATTGATTCTCCTGTTTTTACGAAGTTTCAGTCCTGCTAATGCTGCTTTTAAAAGAGTGTTTTTCTGCCTATCCTTGCCTGCGTTCTTTCACTTTCAAAGGAAACTCACAATGAGACGATTTTTGTCCCTTCTTGCCTTGGTGTTTACCGTCGGCCTCTCCACGGTGGCCGTGGATGCCGAGGCTGCCAAACGGATGGGTTCCGGCAAATCCCTAGGCACCCAGCGTCAGGCCACGCCTGACAAGCCGTCCACCACGGCTACCCCTGCCGCCGCAGGAACAGCGGCTGCCGGTGCGGCCGCCGCAGCGCCCAAACGTTCGTGGATGGGTCCCCTTGCCGGTCTGGCTGCAGGTCTGGGCCTGGCTGCGCTGGCATCCCACCTGGGTTTTGGCGATGAGCTGGCCTCGATGCTGATGATTGGTTTGCTGGCTGCTGCCGTCATGGTGGCCATCGGCTTTTTCATGCGCAAACGTGCAGCCGCGCAAAAGGCCAGCGCAACCGGGCCTGGCGGCATGCAATATGCGCATGTCAACCCCGGCATGGCTCGTGACAACAGCGGCAGTGCCGGGCAGAATGAGCCGGCCTACAAGGTGCTGATGCCAGCCAGTACACCAGCGGCACCTGCAAACAGCGGCAGCATGATCGGTTCGGCGATTGGGTCAGGCCTGACAGCCAATAGCGGCAGCAGCAGCCGGATTCCCGCAGACTTCGACACCGCTGGTTTCGAACGCAACGCCAAGGTCAACTTCATCCGTCTGCAAGCCGCCAACGATGCCGGCGACCTGGACGATATCCGCCAGTTCACCACACCAGAAATGTTTGCCGAGCTTCAAATGGAACTGGCAGACCGTGGCACGGCCGTCCAGAAAACCGAAGTGGCAAGCCTCAAGGCCGAAGTGCTCGAGGTCGATGAAGACTCCGACCGTTATCTGGTGAGCGTGCGCTTCACGGGCGTGATCCGGGATGGCAGCAGCGAACCAGATGAGTCGTTTGACGAGATCTGGCATCTGAAAAAGTCGCGCCAGGGCAGCGGCGGCTGGTTGCTGGCTGGAATTCAGCAGGCTTCGTAAGCCTTGATTGATGAGTGTGATGGGATACTGAAAGATCTCAATCACACACAAACGGGCGGTCATTGACGCCGTAACCGACCCGCGCTGCAATCGGCCTGCAGTGCGGGTTTTTTTATGATGCAGTCGTGCTCGCGATTGCAGAAACTGCTGACTGCACCGTACTTTTCAGTGAAAACGTCAATGCAGGGAAGCGGGGTGCGGATGGCGAATCCGTTTGTTGCGGCGGATATACGCCACGGCCATCGCGGGTTTGACCCGCAATCCAGACAGCGTGTGCAGGCGATGACTTTTACTTTTGCAAGTGACTGTGAATGATCAACGATGGATGCGGGATCAGGTTCGGTATGAAACGGAGGAGATGCCGGCTGGGGAGTTTCTGAATTCAAGCCAAATCAGGCGATCGCGCAACTCATGTGGGCATGGATAGCTACCAAAAAAGTAGCGAATTCTAATCTGCCCTCGCGCTCCAGCGATTGTCCCAACCGGTGTTTTTGGCCTTGTCAATGTCGCGCCGGTCACGTTTGGTCGGTCGGCCGTGTTCCTGGCTTTGGGCTGGTTCGGGTTGCAGACGGTGGCGTTCGGCGGCCAGGGCTTTCAGGGCCAGGCTTTCTGCGGTTTCTTCATAGAGCTGCTGGGCAATCGGGGCGGCCCCGCGCTGGTTGCTGATGCCGCGTACCAGCAGGGTTCGGATCAGCTGGCCCTGGCGCAGGGTAACGGTGTCGCCAGCCTTGACCTCACGCGCCGGTTTGGCCTCAATGTCATTGACGCGGACTCTGCCCTTGTCGATTTCTTCAACCGCCAGTGAGCGGGTTTTGTAAAAACGGGCGGCCCATAGCCATTTGTCGATTCTCAGTTTTTCCATCAACCTTGTTCCATTGCTGTTTTTTCAGATTTTGTCACCAGCGTATTTTGAGCGTTTGAGGCCTATTGTGGCTTGCAGGCAGATGCCTTGTCATCGGGTCAGTGGACTACATGGCTTCACAAATCAGCGGCAGGCGAACCGTGGCGTCAAGACCGGTGATTTTTCCGTGGCTGATGCGATTGTCCAGGGAAATGCTGCCCCCCAGGGCCAGGGCAATTTCACGGCAAATCGCCAGCCCCAGGCCAGAGCCGTGGCGTACATTGCCGGCTGAAAAAGGCTGGTAGAGGCGGCTGGACAGCTCCTGGGAGATGCCGGGGCCGCTGTCGCTGATGGTCAGCGCGGCGTAGTTGCTGCTGGTCAGCACACGCACTGACAGCGCACCGCCTGCCGGGCTGTGTTTGATGGCGTTGTGCAATAGGTTGCGCGCCAGCTCGCCCAGCATCCATTCATGTGAACGAATCGGCGCAGGGCTGGTTTCAATTTCGAAATCAAGGTTTTTATCGGCCACCAGTGTGGACAGGTCAAGCGCCACTGATCGCACTGCCTGGGCCAGATCAACGGCGTGCAGGTCGGACTGCTGGCGCAATTGTTCAACCTTGGCCAGTGAAAGCATCTGGTTGGCCAGCAGGGTGGCGCGTTCCACGGTCTGGTTGATCTCCTGCAGTGCCTCTCTAGCGTCCATGTCGCCGCGCAGGGCAGACTGGACCTGCACCTTCAGCACGGCCAGCGGTGTGCGCAACTGGTGGGCTGCGTCGCGTACAAAACGTTTCTGGTTGTCAAGCAAACCCTGCAGGCGGCCCATGACTTCATTGGTGGCATCGACCAGCGGCTGCAACTCGCGTGGGGCGTCGGGGGCGGTAATTGCAGTCAAATCGCCTTCGGGTCTGGCCTGCAGGCGGGCGCTCAGGGCGCGCACTGGCCGGGTGGCGCGCTGCACCACCACTACGGCGACCAGGGCAATCACGGCTACCAGCAGCGCTTGTCGCCAGATTGTGTTGACAAGGATTTTGCGGGCCAGGATTTGCCGAAGCTCCAGTGTCTCAGCGACCTGGATCACCGCCATGCCACGGCCGGTGGCGCTGGCTACCGGCTGCAGCAGCACGGCCACACGCACGTCTTCGCCCCTGAACACCTCGTCATAAAAATCAACCAGCGCCGAATACGGCGGTTTGACTGGAATTGTCCCGCTCCAGACCGGCAGTTCGACAAACCCAGACACCAGGTCACCCTTGAGGCTGGAAACCCGGTAAAAAAGCCGGCTCTGGTTGTCGGCCTCAAACGCCTCCAGAGCGGCGTACGGGACTGTCACACGCAGCTTGGACTCTTCTTCATAACCGCTTACGTCCAGCTGTTCACCTATCGATTTGGCTGATGCGAGCAGTGTGCGGTCATAGGCAGTGTTCAGGGCTTCAAGCGCTTCGCGGTACAGGCTGAAGGTGTTGACAACCACCAGCAGGCAAACCGGCAACAGAATGCCAAGCAAAAGGTATCGCCTTAAAGAAATTACGCTGCCGTTCATGTTTCCACTTTAAGCAGATAGCCCAGCCCGCGCAGTGTCATCAATGTCACACCGGTACGTGCCAGCTTTTTGCGCAGCCGGTACACCACCACTTCAACCGCTTCGTACTGCACATCCACTTCACCGGGAAAAACCAGTTCAAACAGCTTTTCCTTGGCCACGGCGTGGCCGGGTTTGACGATCAGGGCCTGCAGCAGGGCCAGCTCGCGTGGGCTCAACTCCATGATCAGCCCTTCATGGTAGATGGCTCCGCTCTCTTTTTCGTAGCGTAATGAACCTGCCATATAAGCGCTGGAGCCTGATTCGGTATTTGAAATCGGGTTCAGCCTGGTTTTGGCGTCACCCCCGCCCGATTTTTGTTTGCGGCGGGCCAGCGCACGCAGCCGCGCTTCAAGCTCGTCCAGATCAAACGGTTTGGGCAGGTAGTCGTCAGCCCCCAGGTTCAGGCCCATGATGCGGTCGCCGACGGTGCCGCGCGCTGTCAATATCAGCACCGGTGTGGTCAGGCCCTGCTCGCGGGCCAGCTCCAGCACTTGCAGGCCGTCCAGGCCGGGCAGGCTCAAGTCCAGCACCACCACATCAGGCTGGGTGCTGGTCCATTGCGCGATGGCCAGCCGGCCGTCCGTGCAGCCGGTGATTTCCATGCCGCGGCGGCTCAGGGTCCGTTGCAGCGCAGTCTGCATGGAGGCATCGTCTTCAATGAGCAGCAGTTTCATTTTTTGGAGGCAGGTTTGGAGTAATAGGTCCTAGCCAAGTATTGGCTGGCGGCCTGAAAGGTATGGACATTAGCATTTTCCCTAGTGCCGACGGACAGCCGATTGACAGAAACAGGGTGCATCATCCAGTCCTCAGTACACGGATACCCCAGTCCCGTTTTTTGTTTTCAAAGGAGACAACCATGCGTCGCGATACATTCCTCAAATCACTGGCCGCTCTGGCTGCCGGTAGCGCCCTGCCTTTGTCGGCACTGGCTGCCGCCAATGTCAAGATGATGATTCCAGCCAACCCCGGCGGCGGCTGGGACACCACGGGCCGTGCCCTGGGCAAAGCCATGCAGGACTCGGGTGCAGCAGCCACTGTGACCTATGACAACAAGGGCGGGGCCGCCGGTGCGCTGGGCCTGGCCCAGTTTGTCAATGGCAGCAAGGGCGATGCCAATGCCTTGATGGTGATGGGCGCGGTCATGCTGGGCGGCATCATCACTGGCAAACCTCCGGTCTCCCTGAGCCAGGCAACACCTATTGC
>JAZKIK010000124.1:4958-13255 GCA_040384925.1 Pseudomonadota bacterium
CGCCTGACCAGCGAGTACAACGTTTTTGTGCTGCCTGCCAACTCACCCTTCAAAACCATGGGCGAAGTGATTGCCCAGCTCAAAAAAGACCCCGGCAGCGTTAAATGGGGCGGTGGTTCACGTGGCTCCACCGAGCACATTGCAGCCGCCATGATTGCGCGTGAAGCCGGTGTGGACCCTTCAAAAATCAACTACGTTGCTTTCCGTGGCGGCGGAGAAGCGACGGCAGCCATTCTGGGTGGCAATGTCACCGTTGGCGGCAGCGGTTACAGCGAGTTCGCTGAATACATCTCTGCAGGCAAGATGAGGGCGCTGGCTGTCACGTCCGAAACCCGCCTCAAGGGTGTGGCCGTGCCGACCCTGAAAGAGCAGGGCGTCAACGTGGTGATTGGCAACTGGCGCGGTGTGTATGGTGCCCCTGGCATCACGGCCGAGCAACGTGCCGCGTTGACCGACGTCGTGGTCAAGGCCATGAAGTCGAAAACCTGGCAGGAAGCGTCCGAGAAAAACAACTGGACGGCTGCTGTTTTGACCGGTGCAGCATTTGAAAAGTTTGTTGATGACGACTTTGCCAGCCTGCGCGCCACCATGGTCAAGTCCGGCATGGTCTGATAGCACTTGCCTGTCCTGTTCAGGGCAGGCATGATCTAGGCGGTTTTGTGTTTTCGGAGTCTTTAAGGCTCCGAAACCACATCTGAACCAGGCGGATTGCAGGTTTTACAGCAGGGGCTGGAGCGGTCAGCCGTGACCAGCCCTCGGCCAGTCGTCCATATCTTTCCGATTGAGGAAACTACAACAATGACAACTTCACATCCTTCGGCTTCCGAATCGGCCGCTGCGGCAGCTGCCGTCTGGCCACAAACCCTGGTCGGGGTCGGTGTGCTTCTGACCGGACTGGCACTGGCTTTTGGTGCCCTCAGTATTTCGTCCGAGGCCGGTTACGGCGGTGTCGGCCCCAATTTCCTGCCGTGGATGGCGGCCGTCGTTTTGACGATTTGTGGGGCTTTCATCATCTGGGAAGCGCGCAGCGGCGGTTTTCGGGAGCTTGATCCGCCAACAGGCGCTGACCGTGCCAACTGGCCTGGTTTTGTCTGGGTATCGGCCGGTTTGCTGCTGAATGCAGCGCTGATCACCACGATCGGATTTATTTTCAGCTGTACCCTGTGCTATCTGCTGGCCGTGCAAGGCCTGCGCCGTGCCACCGGGCTGCCAATGGCCAGCGAACCGCGTACCTGGGTGGTGGACATCATCACCGGTTTGCTGATTTCTGGCCCGGTGTTCTGGATGTTCACGCAGTTTCTGGCGATCAATTTGCCAGGTCTTACATCAACAGGATGGCTCTGACATGGATATTTTTAATGCTTTGATGGCGGGTTTCGCAGCAGCGATTACCCCGGTCAATCTGTTGTGGTGTTTTGTCGGCTGCGCGCTGGGCACGGCCGTGGGCGTGTTGCCGGGCATTGGCCCGGCGGTGGCTGTGGCCATGTTGCTGCCGATCACTGCCAAGGTCGAAGTCACGGCCTCGATGATTTTTTTCGCCGGCATTTATTACGGTGCCATGTACGGCGGTTCGACTACCTCCATCCTGCTGAACACGCCTGGTGAAACCGCGAGCATGGTCACGGCGATGGAGGGCAACAAGATGGCCAAAAGCGGTCGAGCGGGTGCGGCGCTGGCCACTGCCGCGATTGGCTCTTTTGTGGCCGGCACGATTGCCACTGTCATCGTCACGCTGTTTGCGCCTTTTGTAGCCGAATTTGCTGTCAAGCTCGGGCCTCCTGAATATTTCATGCTGATGTTGCTTGCCTTCACCACGGTCAGCGCGGTGTTGGGCAAAAGCACCCTGCGTGGCATGACGGCGCTGTTTGTCGGCCTGGCTGCGGGTTGTGTTGGCCTGGACCAGATTTCTGGCCAGGGCCGTTACACGGGCGGCGTTCCTGAACTGCTGGACGGCATTGAAATTGTTCTGGTGGCGGTTGGCCTGTTTGCGGTGGCCGAAGTTTTGTACGCCGTGCTGTACGAAGGCAAGGTGGTTGAAGAGCAGAACAAACTCAGCCGCGTACACATGACCAAACGGGACTGGAAGCGCTCGATTCCGGCCTGGCTGCGGGGTACGGCAATTGGCACGCCATTTGGCTGTATTCCAGCAGGCGGAACCGAAATCCCGACCTTTTTGAGTTACGCGATGGAGAAAAAGCTGGCCAAAAACCCGGCCGAGAAGGCGGAGTTTGGCACCACAGGTGCAATTGAAGGCGTGGCTGGGCCAGAAGCTGCCAATAACGCCACCGTGACTGCTGCACTGATTCCCTTGCTGACCCTGGGCATCCCCACCTCCAATACCACGGCGATTTTGCTTGGTGCCTTCCAGAACTATGGCATCCAGCCTGGTCCGCAGCTGTTCACGACGTCGGCCGCACTGGTATGGGCGTTGATTGCATCACTTTACATCGGCAATGTGATGTTGCTGGTGCTCAATCTGCCCATGGTTGGCCTGTGGGTCAAGCTGCTCAAAATTCCAAAACCACAGCTGTATGCCGGCATCCTGATTTTTGCAACTGTTGGTGCTTACGGCATGCGTCAAAGCGCGTTTGATCTCTTTTTGCTTTACGGCATTGGTTTGCTGGGTGTGTTGATGCGCCGTTTTGATTTTCCGACCGCTCCCGTGGTGGTCGGCATGATACTGGGCCCGCTGGCAGAAGCCCAGTTGCGCAACGCCATGTCGATAGGCGAGGGCAGTGCGGTCGTGTTTTTCCAGCGTCCGATGTCGCTGATGCTGATTATTGTGGTGGTCGGTGTCCTGGTGCTGCCGCGCCTGGCCAAACGCTGGACGGCCCGTTCCGCCTGACGCATAAAAAGTAGCTGCCAAACCTGTTACTTATTCCCTCGACACCTCAGGGCGAACGGGTGGGAAGCAGGGTTAGTAGCTACTAAAAATCATTGGTATTGAGAGTCCAATCAAGTAGACCCGAAGGGGTGATATTGCTGGAAAACCAAAAGGAGACAACATGCTGAACATCAAACGCCGTATTGTTTTGAGTGGATTGGGTGGCCTGGGGGTGACTGCAATGACTGGGCTTGCCACACCGCTGTGGGCACAAACAGCCAAACCCGCCGCACTGGCCAAAAGCCCATCCGCAGCCAAGCTGGCACCCCGCCTGCGCATCGTGATTCCGGCCAACGCAGGTGGCGGCTGGGATCAAACCGGCCGGGCGCTGGGCGCTGCATTGGTAGGTGCCGGGGTTGCCGACGAGATTGACTACGAAAACAAGGGCGGCAAGGGTGGCACCCTGGGGCTTGCCTACTACGCCGAAAAATACAACAACGACCCCAACACCCTGCTGATGGGCGGTATGGTGATGGTCGGCGCAGTCGCGCTGCAAAAACCGGCAGTTGACTTGAGCCGCATCCAGCCCATAGCCCGCCTGACCAGTGACTACCTGCTGGTGGTGGTGGCGGCTGATTCCCCGATTCGCAGCGTGAAAGACCTCGCCGCACGCATGCACAGCGCGCCCAAGGACGTAGCCATCGCGGGTGGATCAGCAGGTGGTGTGGACCACGTTTTTGCCGGGGCATTGACGCGCAGTGCGGGTGGCAAGGTCGAGGAACTGGTGTATTTGCCTTTTGCTGGCGGTGTTGAAGTGGTGCAGGCCGTGCTGACAGGCAAGGCCGTTGCAGGCATCTCGGGCTACAGCGAGTTCAGCGAGCAACTGACCAGCGGCAAGCTCCGGGCCATAGGCGTGTCGTCCAAAAATACCGTGTTTGGCATACCTGCCATTCGCGAGCAGGGTGTTGGGGTGGACATGGCCAACTGGCGTGGTGTGTTTACCGGCCAGGGCGTGCCGGCAACCAGGGTTGCAGAAATGGTCGAGGCGGTCAAAGCGGCCGTCGCTCACGAATCCTGGCAAAAAACGCTTAAACAAAATAATTGGAATTCATCGTGGCTCGCAGGCCCGGCTCTGGTCAGTTTTATTGACTTTGACCTGACGACTTCGCGCGTTATGGTGCATTTGCTCAAAATGAAGGCTTAGTGTGAGGTCTAGGGTTTGTACTTAGTCCCGAACATGGTGCCAATTTCTTAGGCATCGTATAAAAACTGCCGTAAAACGCATAAAAGAACGCAAGACTGGCTACTTTTGCATCTTTTTATGCGTTTTTCCGTTTTCTGGATATGCTTTTTTAGCAGGCATGAAAAGTGCATGTTTTAATCAGCCTGTTACAGGATGTTTTTGTCAGCAGGCTGAACAGTTATTCAAACTTGTCACTACTAGCCTGGAGAAAAGCATGCTGACTATCCAACGACGTAAGGTTTTAGGTGGGCTTGCCGGCATTGGTGCCGCAAGCCTTGGTGCCCTCACATCACCAGTGTGGGCTCAACCCGGCAAAGTCAACAAACTGGCACCCAGGTTGCGAATCGTGATTCCGGGCATGTCCAGAAGCAGTCTTGATGAAGCTGGCCGTGCGCTCGGTGATGCGCTGGTGACTACCGGTTTGTGTGATGAGATCGAGTATGAAAACAAGGAAGGCAAGGGGGGCACCCTGGGCCTGGCCTACTACACCGACAAATATGGGCGCGACCCCAACTCGCTGCTGATTGGCGACACCAGCCTGGTGGGTGCCATTGCATTGCAAAAACCAGCCGTGGATCTGTCGCGCATTCAGCCCATTGCGCGCCTGACCAGTGACTATCTTGTGGTGGTGGTGGCGGGCAACTCGTCGGTCAAAACAATTACCGAGCTGACCGAACGCTTGCGCAACAGCCCCAAACAGACGCCGATCGCAATTGGCTCGATGGGGGGTGTGGACCATGTATTTGCCGGTTTGTTGACCAAATCGGCGGGCAGCAGTCCTGATGATGCGTCGTATCTGTCTTTTTCCAGGGGCTTCGAGATGGTCGATGCCGTGATTGGGGGCAAGGCTGCGGCTGGCATTTCGGGCTACAACACTTTTGCTGCCGACCTGGCCAGCGGCAAACTGCGTGCAATTGGTGTGTCTTCCAGACGCGGTTCTTATGGGTTGCGTTCTGTGCGCGAGCAGGGCATTGATGTGGACATGACCAACTGGCGTGCTGTGTTTACCGGGCAGGGGGTTGCGGCACCGCGTCAGGTCGAGATGGCCGAAGCCGTCAAGATGGCGATTGCTGACGAGTCCTGGAAAAAGACGCTCAAGCAAAGTTACTGGGAATCGTTCTGGCTGGCGGGCCCTGATTTGTCCAGTTTTATTGACCTGGACATGAAAACTGCGCCAGTCGTGGCGCAGTTGCTCAAGCTCAAAGCCTGAAACCCGCCGATTGAAAGCGGGACAAACGCTGCTTCGAAGCTGACAAAAGGCTGTCATCTTGAATTGCAGCACATGGATTTTCTGCCGGAGTTGTCCAGACAAGTGTGCTTGGGCGATTCTGCCTGGTTTTGATGTCAAACAGACTCTTTTTGCCTGTGTGACGGGCATGAGCAGCTATTGTTTTTATAGTTGATCGATGCCCTCGCAAAACCCGGTTTGCGGGTGTTTGTACGCAGCGCAACACTAGGGCTTGACCTGACAGCTCTTGTGGGTGTGACCGCTACCATCCTTGGATGGAAAAAACCGACATTGTTTCAACCGGCTTGCCACTTGACGCACAAGGCATTCTGGAGCTTGCCGCACGCTCCATGTTTCATCTGTTTTCCAACATCAGCCAGGGCATGTTTCTGGTTGATAAAACCGGCCGTATCGTCTGGGTCAACGAGGGTTACATACGTTTTTTGCCGGCGCTGGGCCTGTCCTCGGTTGACCAGTTTGTAGGCCATCTGGTCGAAGAGGTGATTCCAAACACCCAGATGCGCCGGGTGCTGGAAACGGGTGAGGCCTTTCTGATTGACCTGCTGACCAACAGGGCTGGCACCTTTGCGGTCAGCCGCATTCCATTGCGTGACGAGGCTGGGGGTGAGGTCATAGGTGCCATAGGTATTGTGCTGTTTGACCATCCTGAAACCAGCCTGCAGCCATTGATCAACAAGTTCGCCATGCTGCATCGGGATCTGGACGAGGCCAAACGCGAGCTGGCCACCCACCGAAGTGGTCAGCGGCAGTCCAAATACACCTTTGCCAGTTTTGTCGGCTCCAGTCCGGCGGCGGTAGAGGTCAAAAGGCAGGCGCGTCGTGCCTCACAAACCTCCAGCCCGGTGCTGCTTCTGGGTGAAACCGGCACTGGCAAGGAGTTGCTGGCCCATGCGATTCATGCCTCGTCGGCCAGGTCACGCGGGCCATTTGTCAGTGTCAATATTGCAGCCGTGCCCGGCACTTTGCTGGAAGCCGAATTTTTTGGTGTGGCACCCGGTGCCTATACCGGTGCCGACCGCAAGGGGCGTGATGGCAAGTTCAAACTGGCTGATGGCGGAACCTTGTTTCTTGATGAAATCGGCGACATGCCGCCCGAGCTGCAGGTCAAACTGCTGCGGGCATTGCAGGAGGGCGAGATCGAACCACTGGGCTCCAACAAACTCCAGCCTTTTGATGCCCGTGTGATTGCGGCCACCTCACGTGACCTGGTTGCGCTGATGCGTGAGGGCAAGTTCCGCGAAGACTTGTTTTACCGCCTCAACGTCCTGCCGATTCGTGTGCCACCCTTGCGTGAGCGCCGCGCCGACATTCCGGCGCTGCTGGAGGTGCTGGGTGAAGAAGTGTCTCTGCGCAGTGGTGAAAGGCAACCCGACCTGTCGCCCGACGCGCTGGCGCTGCTGTCAGCGCAGACCTGGCGCGGCAATATCCGCGAGCTGCGCAACGTGCTGGAACAAACCATGATGCGCAGCGATTCACTGAATATTGACCGCGCCCAGTTTGAAGAAGTGCTCAGGGACGCAGGTATTGAACACGTATCGCCCGAGGTACTGGCCCCTGACGAAGACATGGACCTGCTCAAACCCCTGGCCGAACAGGTCGCCCAGGTGGAAAGACGTGCCATTGCCGCAGCCATGGCGGCAACCCAGGGCAACAAACTGGCAGCTTCGCGCATGTTGGGGATATCACGCGCCAAACTTTATGAGCGTCTGGTTAACCCTGTATAAATTTCAGGCAGTTGTCTGAATAAAAGACAAATAAATGTCTGAAAATAATGCAGCAAAAACGAACTGATTAAAAAAGTCCATATTTATCAACAACTTGCAACCTGGCACGACATGTGCAACATTGGTGCAGTATTCAAAAAAGTAGGAGACGAAGTTATGCGTATTGCCACCGTCCTGGTATTGGCCACTGCCTGCATCACAACTGCCGCAACAGGCCAGACTGGTGAAGTCAAAATTGCCCACATTTACAGCAAGACCGGCCCACTGGAAGCCTACGGCAAACAGACTGCTGTCGGTTTTTTGATGGGCCTGGACTACGCCACGGGCGGCACCATGAGTGTTGCTGGCAAAAAGCTGGTGGTGATTGAAAAAGACGACCAGGGCAAACCGGACCTTGGAAAATCCTTGCTGGCCGCAGCCTACTCCGATGACAAGGTTGATATCGCGGTCGGCCCCACCTCGTCTGGTGTGGCACTCGCCATGCTGCCGGTGGCCGAAGAGTACAAAAAGATCCTGCTGGTAGAACCCGCTGTGGCTGATTCAATCACCGGAGACAAATTGAACAAATACATTTTCCGCACGGGCCGCAACAGCTCGCAGGACGCGATTTCAAACGCAGTAGCACTTGACAAGCCCGGCGTGACCATTGCCACGCTGGCCCAGGACTATGCTTTTGGCCGTGACGGCATCAAGGCTTTTAAAGACTCGATCAAAAAAGCCAAGCTGGTGCATGAGGAGTATCTGCCCGCCACGACCACCGACTTCACCGCTGGTGCACAACGCCTGATTGACAAGCTCAAGGATCAGCCTGGCCGCAAGGTGATTTTTATTCTGTGGGCAGGCGCGGGCAATCCTTTCAAGATTGCTGATCTTGACCTCAAGCGCTACGGCATTGAAGTGGCAACTGGCGGCAATATTCTGCCGGCCATGACCAGCTTCAAGAACTTCCCCGGCATGGAGGGCGCGGCATATTACTACTTTGGCATTCCCAAAAACCCGGTCAACGAAGCCATGGTGTCGCGGCATTACAGCCAGTTCAAAACGCCACCTGACTTTTTCACCGCAGGCGGGTTTTCAGCTGCCATGGCTTTGGTGACGGCACTTAAAACCAGCAATGGTGATGCAAGTGCCAACACGCTGATCAAAACCATGGAAGGCATGAGTTTTGACACCCCCAAAGGCAAGATGACTTTCCGCAAGGAAGACCATCAGGCCATGCAGAGCATGTATCACTTCAAGATCAGGGTGGACCCGGCT
>JAZKIK010000125.1:0-1509 GCA_040384925.1 Pseudomonadota bacterium
GCTGGCCAGGTTGCCGCCAATCGTGCAACTGCCTTCAGCCGCCAGACTGAGCGGAAACAGCCGCCCGGCGTCAAAGGCCGCCTGCTGCACCTGCTGCAGGGTCACACCTGCTTCAGCCACCAGGGTGTTGTTCAGCGGGTCAATGCTGCGTATTTTGTTCAGCCGGGTCAGGGACAGCAGCAGCGGCAGTCTGCCGCCTGGTCCAGGCACCGAGCCGCCAGACAAACCCGTGTTGCCACCCTGCGGCACCACCGGCACATCGTGGGCCTGGCACCAGGCCAGCAACCGGGCAACTTCAGCCGCATCACCGGGCTGGGCCACAGCCAGCGCAGCGCCAGTCCATTTGCCGCGCCAGTCCGTCAGAAAAGGCGCTGTATCCGCAGCCTCTGTCAGCAGGCGGCCTGAATAGGCGCTGCGTAAGGAAGCGAGTTGTTGTGTGGGGTTTTCTTCGGTCATGTTGTGTGCTGAGGCTGCGTTTGACCAGAAGTATCCTGAACAGCCAGCGCCAGAACAATCAATGGATTTTCATGAATTGTTAAGAACACCTAAACAATAATTGCCTGTCAACCGTTAGACTCGTGCAATCATGGCCATACCCACGTCCACGTCTTTAGCCCACTTCACTCTTCGCCAGCTTGAGGCCTTTGTCTGTGTGGCCGAAACGCGCAGTTTTACCGACGCCGCAGACCGCCTGGCGCTCACGCCGTCTGCCGTGAGCCAACTGGTCAGCGAGCTGGAAGTAACGCTTGACTTCAAGGTGTTTGAACGCAGCACACGCCGGGTTGATCTGTCGGGGGCAGGGCGTGAGTTTCTGGCCTCGGCTGATTCAGTGCTCAAACACCTGCGCCTGGCCCAGTCCGCCGCCAGTGATGTGCGCAACCGGGCCGCAGGTGTGGTGCGCATCGCCGCGCCGCTGGTGGTGGCCAGCGTGATATTGCCGCGCCTCATCAAGGCTTACCAACAACTGCAACCCAAGGTCAAGGTGCAGATTCGAGATGTACCGGTTGAAAAGTTGATCGATGCCGTGGTCAGCGGTGACGCAGACATGGCCGTCGGGCCAGACCGCATCACGGGTGACGACGTCAGCCGCACCCTGCTGTTTCAAAGCCCCTGGGTCTTGTGGTGTGCCCCTGAGCACCCGCTGGCCGCTCAGCGCAGCGTGACATGGGCGGAGCTTCGCAGCTATCCCTTGGTGGCAGCTGGGCGCGACCACGAACGCAGCGTCGCCCAGATGCACCAGGGCCTGCCCAGCGACGAGAGAGTCACCCCCATGGACGTGGTGGACAACATCTCAACCGCCCTGGGCCTGGCCGCAGCCAACGTAGCCGCTACTTTGGCACCTGACTACGTAGGCGCACTGGCCAAGCCACTGGGGCTGGTAAAACGCCGAATCCTCGCGCCGGAGGCGATTCGTCATGTGTGTCTGTATCGGCCGGCCAAAAGGGTGGAGTCGCCTGCTGCTGAGGGTTTTGCCGGGTATTTGGGGGAGGGGTTGGCGGCGCGCAGGCG
>JAZKIK010000125.1:1519-10480 GCA_040384925.1 Pseudomonadota bacterium
GGCGGGCGGCCCTCTGTAGCTGTCCTGTAAAAATGCAATCGATGAAATCAGCCTCTGGCAGGCGCGGTTTTCCGGTTTCACCTGATTGGCCGTCTGCCTTAGGCCATAAAACTGTCATCCCGGACTCGATCCGGGATCCATCCCCTTTGGCCTTGGCTGCACGATGCGGTGTCATGGATTGCGGATCGCGTTCGCAATGACGGGCGGGTGTCCCGACGGTTTTCTGGATTGGCCCGCGTCAGAGCGCTGGCCTCTTTTTCTGGGCTTTTTGAGAGCTTCGTCAATGTTTTTGGGCTCCTCTGACTTGGCCAGAAGCGACAACTGATCAGCGATACCGAGAGAAATAAAGATGTGAACCAGCGCCCTGGTTCCGATCTCACCGCTGGTTTCAAACCTTTTGATAGTCGATTCAGGGATGCCACACATCTCGGAAAGGGCAGGCCGGCTCAGTCCCTTTGCCAACCGGCAGCGCTGGCTGCGTGCCCCAAGCTGGCGCAAGATGGTTTTGGATGGAATGATGTTAAAGGACATTTATTTGTCTTTTAAAGCTATTTTCGTGCTTTAAGAGATTTTATGTTGTCCTTTAAAAAATAAAATGGAAGGCTGCGTCAAGATGCATTCTTTGTTCTACTCCGCACAAGCATGTGCCCCCGCAGTCAACCTCAACAACTTCCCCAACGCCCGGTCATCAATCCCCAGCTCCCGCAACTTGTCATAAGTCAGCTGGGCATATTCCAGCGTGGTGCCATAACGTCCGCGTGAGTTTGAAAATATCTGCCTGTAGGTGTCTTCGCTCAGTACACCAGTATGGTTGGGGCTGTGTTTAGACAGGGTGAAGGCCAGTGCCCTGATATCGCCCTGTGCTGTCTGGCAGCGCAGCCATTTGGGGTCGTAGACGCCGTTGGGCATTTCGCGGTCCCACAGGGCGGGCAGGCTGGCGGTGACGCGGTCTTTGGGAATGCGAAACGCCATGCCTTTGCAACTTCCGCCATGCAGCAGGCCAAAAACCAGGCCTGGGCATTCGGGCGTGCCGCGGTTGACGCGGCTCCACATCTTCAACGCGCGGTGGTAACCACGAATGCTGGCAAAACGCTCTTCGGCAAACTCAAATTCGGGCCTCCAGATCAGGGAGGCGTAGCCAAAAATCCACAAGTCACTCTGTCCACCCCATTCACGGGTGATATTGGCCAGCATGCGGGCGGGGTCGCGCTGTGCGTTCAATGCAGGCTTGTGGGGGCCAGGCTGGGGGCTGAAAGAGACGGGTTTTGTCACGCCTGCACTTTACAATACGGCCAATTTTTCAAGAAAGCTCTTTCTCATGTCCACACAAGATTCCGACGTTCCAAAATTTGCCGCCCTGACTGTGGTGTTTGCCGTGGTGGCGATTGTGGTGGCCAGCGTGCTGGCGTTCGGCGCTTCCCACAAGGGCAGTGCGGCCAAAAAACCAGCTACGCCTGCCCTTGCCGCAGCAACTGCCCCGGCTACCCCGGTCCCCACCACTGCCGAGGCTGCACAAATGGCTTCTGATGCGGCCAGCGTCAAGGTTGAAAACGGCGTGGTCAAGTTTTATTTTGCCTCTGGCAAGGCTGAGCTGGCTGCAGGTGCCGGTGAAGCGCTGGCCGATGTGGTCAAACAAGCGCTGGCTGGCCGCAAACTCGTGATTTCAGGTTTTCATGACTCCACCGGTGACGCGGCCAAAAATGCCGAACTGGCCAAACAAAGGGCGATTGCCGTGCGCGAAGCACTCAAGTCAGCCGGTGTCAAGGAAGCACAGATTGACCTGAAAAAACCTGAGCAGATGACTGGTTCCGGCAGCGATGCAGAAGCCAGGCGCGTTGAAGTCAGCGTTCAATAAAAACAACTTGTTTGACCAGTGCTTGCCGGTGATTTGGTAACCCACTGGTAACTTGCGCGCTGCATTCGGGGCGGTAAAGAGTTACCATCAGGTTTGGTAATTAAGTTACAAACCGGAGACGCCCCACATGTCCGACACCCCCGCTTCCACGCCGCCAGGCGCATCAAACCCCGTTCATCCAGCCGTTGCCAGCGTGACTGCACGCATCATCGAGCGCAGCCGGTCCACACGCGAGGCCTACCTCCAGCACCTGCATGCCGCCGCCCGGCGCGAACGCGGCACTGACCGCATGGGCTGTGCCAACCTGGCACATGCGGTGGCGGGCATTCCACTGGATGACCGCTTCAAGGTGGTCACACAACGTGCGCCCAATATCGGCATCGTCACCGCCTACAACGACATGCTGTCGGCCCACGCGCCGTTTCAGGGCTACCCCGATCTGATCAAGAACGAGGCGCGCAAGCAGGGTGCCACAGCACAGGTGGCAGGCGGTGTGCCTGCCATGTGCGACGGTGTAACGCAGGGTACGTCGGGCATGGAACTGAGCCTGTTCAGCCGTGATGTGATTGCCATGTCCACCGCCGTGGCGCTGTCACATGACATGTTTGACGCAGCCTTGATGCTGGGTGTGTGCGACAAGATCGTGCCCGGCCTGCTGATTGGTGCGCTGCAGTTTGGCCACCTGCCAACGGTGTTTGTACCCGCCGGACCCATGACCTCGGGTTTGCCAAACAAGGAAAAAGCGCGTGTGCGCGAGCAGGCCGCACAAGGCCTGGTGGGCCGTGATGCCTTGTTGGAGTCAGAGATAAAAAGTTACCACGCTGTTGGTACCTGCACTTTTTACGGCACGGCCAACAGCAACCAGTTGCTGCTTGAAGCCATGGGCCTGCATGTGCCCGGCACGGCTTTTGTCAACCCCGGTGATTCCATGCGTGAAGAACTCACGCGTGAAGCGGCGCGTACTGTTCTCAACATCATCAAGTCAAAACGTTTTGCGCCCATTGGCCTGGTGGTGGATGAAAAAGCCATCGTCAATGCGATGGTGGCATTGCTGGCAACTGGTGGCTCGACCAATCACCTGATTCACTGGGTTGCCGTGGCGCATTCAGCCGGCATTGTGATTGACTGGAATGACTTTTCGGACTTGTCTGACGTGGTGCCAACCTTGTCTCATGTTTACCCCAACGGCAGCGCCGATGTAAACCAGTTTCAGGCAGCGGGCGGCCCCGGTTACATCATTCGTGAACTGCTGGACGGCGGTTTTATGCATGGCGATGTACTGACGGTGCGTGAAGGCGGCATTCGTGAATTCACACGCGAACCAGTCATCAAGGACTCCGCTCTGGCCTGGGTGGATGCAGGTGCCTCAAAAGACGAAACCATTGTTCGCCCGGCCAGCGCGCCTTTCAGCCCAACGGGCGGGCTCAAGCTGCTGCAGGGCAATCTGGGCCGCAGTGTGATCAAAACATCGTCAATTCCCGATGACCGCCACATCATTGAAGCACCAGCCCGTGTGTTTGACTCGCAAGAGGGTTTGCATGCTGCATTCAACGCTGGTGAACTGGAGCGTGACGTGATCTGCGTGGTGCGCTGGCAGGGCCCGCAGGCCAATGGCATGCCCGAGCTGCACAAACTCACACCGCCGCTGTCAGTGCTGCAGGGCAAGGGCTTCAGGGTGGCGCTGGTGACCGATGGCCGCATGAGTGGTGCATCGGGCAAGGTACCGGCTGCGATTCATGTCTCGCCCGAAGCCGCTGCCGGTGGGCCGCTGGCCAAGGTGCAGGATGGTGATGTGATCAGGCTGGACGCCATAAGCGGCGATTTGCAGGTGCTGGTGGACGAGGCAGAATGGGTTGTTCGCCCAACGCCGGCCATGCCGCAGGCCCTGCGGGACGCCAACGCATTTGGAATGGGACGGGAATTGTTTACCGGCATGCGCCGCAGCGCGCTGGCAGCCGAAAAAGGAGCTTTGTCATGGATGTAAACCTCAATGTCAGCGAAAAACTGAGCGCCCTGCAGGTCATGCAGGACTCGCCGGTGATTCCGGTGATTGTGTTGACTGATGTCAATCAGGCTGTTTTGATGGCCCGCGCACTGGTTGCAGGCGGTATACGAATGCTGGAAGTGACCTTGCGCACACCGCAGGCGCTGGCCTGCATTGAAGCCATCGCCCGTGAGGTGCCCGAAGCCGTGGCCGGTGCGGGCACCGTGCGCAGCGCGGCTGATGCACAGGCCTGCGCCATGGCTTGGCCTGCCGCTGTTGCCCGGTGTGGCTACGGGCAGTGAAATCATGATGGCGCAGGAAGACGGCCTGACCGAACTCAAGTTTTTCCCGGCCATGCAGGCCGGCGGCCAGGCCATGCTGAAAGCCTGGAGCGGCCCGTTTGGTGATGTGCGCTTTTGCCCCACAGGCGGTGTGTCAGCTGCCAATGCGGCCGAGTTTCTGGCCTTGCCCAACGTGGTGTGTGTCGGCGGCTCCTGGCTGACACCGGCTGACGCGCTGGCGCGTGGCAACTGGGCGCAGATCACTGCACTGGCGCATCAGGCCTGCCGTTTGCCACGCGGCCTGGAATAAGTGGGCAGCCTGCTAAAGTTTTGCCCATTCCGAATAGGTTACCAGCGCAGGATTCGGGTCTGAACCGAGCAGCGTCCTGAGTTCAATACAAAGCTGGCTCAGGTCGCTGGTTTTGCTCATGACGGCGGATGCCCCGGCACCCATCGCCAGAGACCTCAGGGCTTCATCGACATAACCCGAAATGATGATGACCGGCAGGTGTGTAGATACTTTTTTGATCTGGCGCAAAAGATCAACACCACAATAGGCGTGCATTTTGTAGTCGCTGACCACCGCGTCAAACTTGAAGGGGTTTGAGATGATGGCCTCCAGCGCCACTTTTGCGCTTTCAAAACAGCTTACTTGAAAACCTGCATCGGGCAGTGTTTCACTGACCAGTTCGCGCATCGCGTCGTAGTCGTCCACATACATGATGTGTTTGACCTCGGTGCCAGCTTCATTGGTGGCCGGAATCTCCAGCGGCAACACGGTAGGCAAAAACATCTCGAAGGCCGTGCCCTTGCCCGGCTCGGGCGAGACCGTCATCCAGCCATGGTGCTGACTCACGATTTGACGCATTTCCTGCAGCTTGAGGCGGTGGGCGCTGGCGGCACTGTCGTCCACACGGTCGGGTGCCGGTATCAGGGTGCTGAAAGGCCCTGGTGTGATGCGGCTGCTGTTGCTGATCACCAGCCAGGCATAGCGCCTGGGCGGCAGGCCACCGTTGAGTTTTTCGGCACCTGCGTCAAGCACGATTTCGTCAAGCAGAACCTCCTTGACTTCAATCACGATTTGCGTCGCCAGCCTGCCCATGGACTGCCACGCCACCATGCAGGCACTTAAAAAAGTGTCTTCAAGATGTTCTGCCTGCGCCCGCACATTGGGCTCGTCATGCGACATCTCCAGTGCGATTTCAACCTCGCCCGGAAGCAGGGCGCGAAAACGTTTGATGGCACGCATCAAAATCGGCTCAAGCGCCTGGTTGGCCGTTTGTTCGTCTTGCAGATAGTGAATGCTCATTGCAAGCTTTGGAAATGGTTTGACAACAAAGACCTGTGCAGGCCACATGCCGCCCTGGGTTTTTAAAAAGTTGACTGTGCTTTCAGGCCAGAAAAAAGAGTCACTTGATGTTTCTAATAAAAACTCTAAAAACTAACAAATTGATACTATCATCAATTTCAATAAATTCAATGTGCAAATTTCACATTGATTCTGAATTTTCAGTTCAATGTCCTGGTCAACCAAAAAAAGGCCTTCAATTGCAATTGCGTTTGAAGACCTGTTTCAAGTAAAAAGTATGCGTTCACATGTTCTGCCGACAGGTGTAACTACTGAAGATGCGGCAAATCGCACCCAGCCCACGGCATGACAACGCTTTGATTGACGCCTGCAAAAGCCGGATCTTTGCTGAACGTCAGGCGCGAAACTATCAGATCCCGATCATGTTTCTCAGCGGCGAGCCGTACAGGTGCTCAGTCCAAAGGGCAGGTAGGCCGGGCAAAACCGAAACACGCCGGTAGCCAGCGGCACCAGTCCAATCCAGCCCCAGACACCGATGAAGTCGCCCAGGGTGGCTGCGATCAGCGCCAGGCCAAGTGCAATTCTGGCAACACGGTCAATCGTTCCGACATTGGGTTTCATGAAAATTTCCTTTGGTTTGTTGACCCATTGTTTGTGTATCTGGTCAGAGCCGGTATGACCAGGATCAAGTTTTGGCAATATTGCAAAACAGTCATCTGACCGTAAACCGGTCAAAACCATAAAGCGCCATCACCACCAACAGCGCAGCCACTGGACCGGCCAGCGGGTAAACGATGGACGCCAGAATCGGAGCCACCATCAGCAGGTGACGCAGGCCCCAGCTGTACAGCAGGCCAGCGCGGCGCAGATACATGGCACCGGTCGCCCGCCATTGCTGGCTTGCCTTGGCACCAGCCGGCATGCCGACGATAAAACCCACATGGTTGTAATAGCGCACCGCCATGGCCGAGCAGACCAGCGATACAAACAGCAGAGTCATCAAGGTCAGTTCCAGCGCCAGCCGCGCGGTGAACTGTTCGCTAAAGGCAGAACTTGCCGCCAGAGACGCGTTCAGCGAAGGCGCTGCCAAAGTGGCCGCACCCATCAGGCCCAGTGCCGCAGTCGACGCCGTCATGGTGGCAGACATCAGCGAGTTGCGCAGGGTTTGTATGGCCAGAATCTCTGAGCCGGGGTGCGCGGATATGGCCGCAAACCATTCCTCACGCAGATTGGCATGGGCTGAGCGCGCCAGTGTTGCCGGCTGTTGGCGCTCCGCAAGCCACTGAAGCAACTCGTAAACCAGCAGTATCAGCACAGTCGCCAGCGCTGCCAGCCAGGGCATGAGGGGGCTGCTGAAAAAGGCGCTGCTCATGCGGCCGCTTTGTTGCGTTGCCGTTTTTCAAGCAGTTCAAAAATCACCATACCCACCAGCATGGCGGCCACAAACACCAGCGCTTTGGGTTCGACCATACCCAGCGCCACCAGCGCAGGGCCGGGGCAAAAACCCGCCAGGCCCCAGCCTGCGCCAAAAAGCAGGCTGCCAATCACCAGCCTTATGTCGATCTGGCTTGAAGTTGGCAGCTTCATGGCTGCGCCCAGCAGCGACACGCTGCGTTTTTTCGCAGCCAGAAAACCAAAAAAACCAAGGAGGATGGCACCGCCCATCACCAGCGCCAGCGAGGGGTCCCAGGCCCCCGCCAAATCCAGAAAGCCCAGAACCTTTGCCGGGTTGGCCATGCCCGAAACGATCAGGCCCAAACCAAACACCAGACCAGCCAGTAAAGATGACACGATGAACATAACCGAGTTCTTTCAGATATTGAACAGATGGCGCACCACAAAAACCGTGGCAAAACCCGCGCCCATGAAGGTGAGGGTGGCCACCAGTGAGCGTGGCGACAGCCGCGACAGCCCACAAACCCCATGGCCGCTGGTACACCCCGAGCCGTAGCGGGTGCCCACACCAACCAACAGTCCAGCCGCCACCAGCAAGCCATAGTCCGCGTCAATCTGCAGGCTTGGCAGCGCTGTAAAAACGCCATAGGCCAGCGGCGAAGCCGCAATGCCGAAAATAAAAGCCACACGCCAGGCGACATCACCACGCGCAGGTTTCAGCAAGCCGCCCAGCACACCGCTGATGCCCGCGATGCGGCCATTGAGCAGCGCAAACATCACCGCAGCCAGGCCAATCAGCATGCCGCCCGCCAGGGCAGACCAGGGAGTAAAGCTGTTCCAGTCAATCGTCATTTGGTCTCCTCATCAGGGCAATAAAGGCGGTAAAGCAGATCCAGGATTTCCAGCGTTTTGGGCTCGGCCACGCTGTAATAAATGTTTTTGCCGTCGCGCCGGGTGTTGACCACACCTTCATTGCGCAGCACGGCCAGTTGTTGCGACAGCGTAGGCTGGCGAATGCCCAGCTCGGCTTCAATGTCGCTGACGCAGCGCTCACCATGCGACAGCTGGCACAGCAGCAACAAACGGTCTTCATTGGCAAGCACCTTCAGCACGCCGACGGCTTTTGTCGCGGCGTCACGCAGGCGCTGGGGGTTTACAAGGGATGGTGGCGGGTTCATGGCAGGGCTTTAGTTAAGTCGACTATAGTATATAAAAAAATATAATGTATTTAAATATAACGTGACTTCAAAAGGCAACAATCCATGACTGATACACCTAACCCTCCCAACATCCAGGCCTTTTTTGACCCCGCCACATGGACGGTGACTTATGTGGTGGCCGACAGCCGCAGCGGCCACGCCGCCATCATTGACCCGGTGCTTGACTACGACCCCAAATCAGGCTGCAGCAGCCATACCTCTGCAGACAGGGTGCTGGCCTATGTTGCCACGCAGGGTTTGAAGGTGGACTGGATTCTGGAGACGCATGCCCATGCAGATCATTTGTCAGCCGCCAGTTATCTGAAAACCAAAACTGGTGGCCAGACCGCGATTGGCGAAAACATACGCAGCGTTCAGTCCACCTTTCGCCCCATCTTTAATCTGGAAGCTGCGTTTGTGGCCGATGGCAGGCAGTTTGACCATCTGTTCAAGGACGGTGAAAGCTTCATGATTGGCAGCCTGCAGGCCACCGCATTGCTGGTACCCGGCCACACGCCTGCCGACATGGCTTACGAGATCGGTGATGCGGTTTTTGTCGGCGACACTCTTTTTATGCCCGATGTAGGGACTGCCCGCGCCGATTTTCCTGGTGGCAATGCGCGTGCCCTGTACCGATCCATCCACAAGCTGCTGGCCCTGCCGCCAGCAACCCGCCTGTTTGTCTGCCACGACTACCCGCCCGCCACACGCGAGCCAGCCTGGCAAACCACGGTAGCCGAGCAACTTCAGCACAACATTCATGTCCACGAGGGTATTTCTGAAGATGCTTTTGTAGCCATGCGCGCGTCGCGCGACGCCACACTGGACATGCCAACGCTGATCATTCCGTCAATCCAGGTCAACATTCGCGCCGGAGAGTGGCCGCCTGCAGAAGCCGACGGTGTGAGTTACCTGAAAATTCCGGTCAATGTGCTGGG
>JAZKIK010000126.1:0-4598 GCA_040384925.1 Pseudomonadota bacterium
GGCAAGCCGTGCAGGCCAACCAGTTTCTGATTGTTGACAATGGCACCGGCGCGGTGATTGACCCCGGTGGCAACCTGGCATTCAACGAACTGTTTCTGGGCATGTCGCGTCACTTCAGTCCACAAAAACTGTCCTACATCATCGCCTCACATGCTGACCCCGACATCATTGCCTCGCTGGACCGCTGGCTGACGTCCACGTCGGCAAAACTGGTGATCTCACGTGTCTGGGAGCGTTTTGTGCCGCATTTCACCAAGATCGGCAAGACCGAGCAGCGCCTGATTGGTGTGGCTGATGGCGGCGGACGGCTGCCGCTGGGGCAAAGTGAGTTGTGGTTGCTGCCCGCGCACTTTTTGCATTCGGAAGGCAATTTTCACTTCTACGACCCGATCAGCAAAATTCTGTTCACGGGTGATCTGGGTGTTTCCATGATGTCCGGCCAGGCAGCGCAGCAGCCTGTGACGGATTTGCGCAAGCACATCGCGCTGATGGAGGGCTTCCACCGGCGTTACATGGTGTCAAACAAGGTCATGCGGCTGTGGGTCAACATGGCCAGGCAACTTGATATCTCCATGCTGGTGCCGCAGCACGGCGCACCCTTGTCTGGCGCGGCCATAGGCCAGTTTTTTGACTGGGCCGAGTCGCTGGCTTGTGGTGTTGACCTGTTTGATGAGCGCAATTACCAGGTGCCGCAGTCGCACATCAGCCCGCAAGCGACACGTTAGGGTGTCAATACAGCCCAGCACGTCTCCAAGCACCCCAAAAGGAGCACAACAAGCACGTTTAAACTGCGCTGGCCTGAAAACTGCATCATGCAATGGCTTCAAACCAGCACAAAAGGGAATAAAAACATGCTTGAAAAACTCAATGAACTGACCGAAAGCCATGGTGAATTAAGGCCCGGCCATGGCCTGATCAGTGGGGTGATTGCCCTGAGCCTGGGCATTCTGTGTTTTCTGGGGGTACTGGCTTTTCATTTCCCCGAATACCTGACCACACCGCAGCTGCGCAAAAGTTACACCGTTGACATCATCCGCATTGTCATGCTGGCTGCGATGGCGATTGCTGGCGGCATGGCTTTGGTCAACATCATCTTCAATCGTTCACGCTGGCTGTCGGCCGCAGCTTTTTTGCTGGTGGCGGGCAGCGCCCTGCTTGGTGGCCACAAGGTGCCGGTGACTGACTTTGCCGACAACACGCCTTATATCGGGCTGGACTGGTTTATTCTGGACCTGCTTGGTTCGTCACTGATTTTTATCTTTATTGAAAAGCTGTTTGCACTGCGCAAAAGCCAGCCGGTGTTTCGTGAAGAGTGGCAAACCGACTTTCACCACTTCATCGTCAACCACATGGCCGTCGGTTTTGTGCTGCTGGCCACCAATCTGATGGTGCACAGGTTTTTTGGCTGGGCCAGCAATGACGGCCTGCGCGGCTGGGTGCAGGGCCTGCCCTTCTGGGCTGCAGTGCTGCTGATTGTGCTGGTAGCCGACCTGGTGCAGTACTGGACACACCGCGCCTACCACGAGGTGCCACTGTTGTGGCGCCTGCACGCCGTGCACCACAGCGCCAAAAGCATGGACTGGCTGGCCGGTTCGCGCCAGCACATCGTCGAGCTGCTGATTACCCGCACCCTGATACTGGCACCGATTTATGTGCTGGGCTTTTCAAAAGAAGTGATTGACGCCTATATCGTGATCGTCGGCTTTCAGGCAGTGTTCAACCATTCCAACGTCAGTGTGCGGCTGGGGCCGCTGCGTTACGTCATCGTGACACCCAACTTTCACCACTGGCACCACAGCCAGGACCAGGAAGCGCTGGATCGCAACTACTCGGCCCACTTCGCTTTTATTGACCACCTGTTTGGCACAGCCGTGAAAAGCACCCGGCTTTGGCCCGAGCGTTATGGTGTGCTGGGCGACTACGTGCCCAACGGATTTGTAAAGCAGTTCAAATTTCCGTTTGTCTGGAAGGGCTGAGCTGGAGCAACAGGGTTTCCAGGGCCGCTGCAAGCTGCTTGAGGTCATCCAGCACGAGGGCGTCCACGGCCCTGCAGCATTGGCCAGAAAATGACCATGAACTTCCAAACGCGAAAAAAGTCCGGTCAAATGATGGCTACCCCGTATTTAAAGGACAAACATGATTGTTGAACGTATCTGGACAGGCAATTCCTATCGCAATTTCAATTACCTGATCGCCTGCCCCGAAACCGGCGAGGCGCTGGCGATTGACCCACTGGACCATGAAAAATGCCTTTCAACCGCCAAAGTGCGCGGCTGGCAGATTACCCAGTTGCTCAATACCCACGAACACGCCGATCACACCGGTGGCAATGCAGCCGTGGTGGCGGCCACCGGTGCCAAGGTGATTGCGCACCACAAGTCAGGCAGCCGCATCAGCGGCGTGGATCGGGGCGTCAAGGCGGGCGACATCATCAAGGTAGGTAAAACGGTGGAACTGGAGTGCCTGGACACCCCTGGCCACACCATGTGCCATATCTGCCTCTTTGCGCATGCCGAGCAACCGGCGCTGTTTTCAGGCGACACACTGTTTAACGCTGGCGCAGGCAACACCCACAACGGCGGCGACACTGGGGCCTTGTATGACACCTTTGCCAGCCAGCTGAGCAAACTGCCGGGCAACACCCGCCTTTACCCCGGACACGACTACATCGAGACCAACCTGAAGTTCACCCTGTCACGCGAGCCGGGCAATGCGGCTGCGCAAGACCTGCTGCCCAAAGTGACTGGCCACGACCCGGCCCAGTCAGTGGTCACCACACTGTTTGAAGAAAAACAGCACAACACTTTTTTCCGGCTCAACAAGCCCGGCATCATTGCGGCCTTGCGCGAACGTTTGCCTGATTTGCCAGCAGAGCCTGATGATAAAACCGTTTTTACCGCCTTGCGGACCTTGCGCAATAGCTGGTAATAAATTCTATATTGCAGTAGTTGGCTCACTTTGCCGCCGCAACTGCGCCAGCACCCTGAAACACATCCAGACACCGGCCACGCCAAACAGCACCACACCCAGCCCGTAACCAGCCAACACACCTCTGGCACCATAAAAATGCGCACCCAGCCAGATAAACGGAATCACACCCAGAGTCGAGCGCCCCCAGTTCAGCACAGTTGAATACAACACAAAACCCAGGTTGTTGAAGGCTGCATTGGCAACAAACACCGCGCCGTTGAAGATGTAGCTGCCGGCCACAAAAAGGCAGAAAAAAACAATCAGCTCACGGGCCTTGGCATCCGCCTGAAAGGCATCTGCTATCACACTGCTGCCCAGGGCCAGCAGCAGCCACACCACCATCACGTACACCACCACAACTTTCAGGCTGTCCACCATGGTTGAACGCAGCCTGTCATGGCGGTTGGCCCCCAGGTTTTGCCCGAGAATCGGCCCGACCGAGCCTGAAAGCGCAAACAGCGCCGCAAAGGCCACTGGAGTGATACGCCCAATCACCGCCCAGCCAGCCACCGCGCTGTCGCCAAACGGGGCAATTGCTGCCGTCACAAACGCATTGCCGACCGGCGTGGCAATCTGCGTCAGCACAGCAGGCAGGCCAATTGCAAAAAACGGCCTGATCGTTGCCTGCAGAACGGTCGCGCTGGGCCAGGAAAACAGTTTGTGAACCCGCAAAAGTGCATGCAGGCCAATCAACACCATCACAAACCGGGAGGCAAAGGTGGCGATGGCCGCACCGTCCAGGCCCCAGCCAAAGCCAAAAATCAAAAGCGGGTCAAGCACCGCCGTAGCCAGGCCCGCGCCCAAAGTCACATACATGCCGCGCCGGGCATCCCCCAGGGAGCGCAGCACTGCCCCAAGACACATGCCCACACCCAGAACCGGTGCCGACGGCAACACGATGCGGGTAAACCGCAGCGCCAGGTCAGCCGTAGTGCCGGTCGCACCCAAAATTTTGAGCAACTCTGCCAGCCACGGGAAAAGCAAAATCGCGGCCATTGCCATGGTCCCCGCCATCAGCACCAGCGAAGCCCCGGCCAGCTGACTGGCCTGCGCCCGGTCACCACGCCCCAGCGCACGAGAAGTCAAGGCCCCAACGGCAATGGACAAACCAATCGACAGCGACAGCACAAAAAACAGCAGGGTGCCGGCATAACCCACCGCAGCCGCCAGCTCTTTCTGTCCCAGCAGCGAGATGTAAAACAGATTCAGCCCGTCCACCGCAAATATCGCCACCAGCCCCACAGACCCGGCGGCAGTCATTTTCAGCACATGGCCGAGTGTTGAACCAGTGACAAATTTGCCGGGGATGGGGGTGGATTCAGGCATGGCAGAGCTTTGAAGTGTTGGGGACAACCCTCAATCATCGCCGATCAGGCCTTTATGCGCTGCCGCTTGCTGCAGGTACTTTGGGTGAACAGCATTTTTTCTTGCTGGCCCGGATTGTTTAATGAGATGTGTACGCTCACGGGGTTGAGCAGCAGACGACAAGTCGACGACATCCGCGTAGGTCAACCGATCCTCAACGCCCAATTGAACACAAGGCCAAACGTGGTACAAACACTATTCAGTTCCGGGGTAGTTCAGTGGTCAGAACGCTTGGCTTCTAACCGAGATGGCGCTGGTTCGAC
>JAZKIK010000127.1:0-4097 GCA_040384925.1 Pseudomonadota bacterium
CGAAGAAAACCGGTGTCTGCTTGACGAAGCCAGCCTATCCTGCATGCGATCCGCAGCGTTGCATCTCTGGCATGCAACGTAAACTAGGGTGATCAGGAGCCAGCCTTTTCGTCAGGCGGCTTAGCCAGCCTGTAATTGAAGGCGTCGCTTTAAGGTTGTTTAGTACAACACTGAGCACCAGGTGCGGCAGGAGGCTGGGATGAACCGTGGTGATGGCGGCTCGTTTAGGCTGCGCCACACGTTTTCGATTCGGCAGTTGCGCAATGGTGACACATTGAAAGTGAACCGACAACAGCCTTAGCGTACGATTTTCCGTTTTCTGAGACGACCCCTATTAGCCTACCTTTCCCCCAACCCTTGCCCAAAACTCTTCGTAATTGGTTTGGTCAAATAAGACAACACACTCCGCTCCCCAGTACGGATTTCGACACTAGCGGTCAACCCAGGCCTGATATCAATGCTCAATGCTTGAGATCCCTTGAACTCAGGTTCATTGATGCGCACCTGTATACGGTAATAGACCAGTTCTCCCTGGCGAGTATCTTCACTCAAGGTATCAGCGCTGATGTAACTCACATAACCGTGCATCGCACCAAAAATGGAATAATCATAAGCATCAAACTTCACAGTGACAGGCAAGCCTACTTTGATGAATGCAATATCAACCGGTTTGAGCTTGGCCTCTACGATCAGCGCGCTTTCGGTTGGCAAAATTTGCATCAACTCATCACCGGCTCGTAACACGCCACCTTCGGTATTGAGCTTGATGTTTTTTACAATACCGTTGGCCGGTGCCACAAGATCCGTGTGCTTCAACAACTGCTTGCGATCAGAAAGGGCTTCAGTCTGAGTTTTTAGATCCTCCTGAATCTTTGTCATCTCGGCTTGTGTATCCTGGAAATACTTGTTACGTCGATTGGTGATTTGCGACTGGATATCAGCCACTTGACGTTGCAAGCGCAGGATATCTGCACGACTGATATCACCCGTTTTTAAAAGCGGTTGATTCATCTCCAGTTCATCTTTGCTCAGCTGCATGCTGGTCTGCAGCGCTTGTAACTCTTCATTCAAGGCCCGCTGGCGCTGTTTGTACAGGTCAGACTGGTTTTGGATGTACTCTTTGTAAGCGCCCAGATGCTGCGGAATGACCAGCGGTCGGCCATAAGCCTCGGCGGTGAGCCTGGCCAATGTGATTTGCAGTGCGGCAACCTTGGCCGACGTATCGTTGACAGCAGCCTGGACGCGCGAGCTCTCCAATACCGCAAGCACCTGTCCTTTTGTGACAGTATCACCTTCCTTGACAGCCAGACGTTGAAGTACGCCACCATCGGGTGTCTGCACGACCTGCGTACGGGCACTGGCAATCACTTGACCGGAGACACGGGTGACTTGATCAATATTTGACTGCCATGCCCATACAAGCAACACAAGAAAACCAAGGACTGCCACGTGTAATACAAGGCGGGCATGTCGCGGAGAATGCATAAGCGGGTTGAACATGGCTCTACGAGTTTTTTGTCGGTATGGCCTTCAAGCTTTGTAACACCTCATCACGTGGGCCACTGAGCAAGATGCGATGTTGAGACACCACGATCAGGTGGGTCATCATGGGCAGGATACTTGGCTTGTGAGTAACGACTATCGCTGTGCGTTCGGGCGTCAGGCTATCCTTCAAGACTGCCAAACACTTACGCTCCAGCTCATCATCCATGCTTGCTGTGGGTTCATCAAGCAGCCAGATGCGTGGTTGGACCAAAATCAGGCGGGTAAATGCAAGCAACTGCTTTTGTCCACCTGACAGACCTTTTCCTCCTTCAGCAATGGGTAAATCCAAACCCTTGGGATGATCTGCTATCAGCGCCATCAGGCCTGTTTTTTGGGCTGCGCTGATCAGTGCGGCATCTCCTAGATCGGGCAACCCGATCAGCATATTGTCCCGCAGCGTTCCTTCAAATAAACGGTGATCCTGCTGCAAATACCCCACCTGCTCGCTGACACATTGACGTGAGATGTGTGACAACTCCAGCTTATCCAGCAAGATACGGCCCTCTTGCGGCTGATACATGCCGCTGAGAAGGCGCAGCAAGGTTGACTTGCCCGAACCAACCGGACCAAGAACGCCTACCTTCTGCCCGGCCTCAATTTCAAGTTTAGGAATGCTCAATGCCGGCCGACTGCCGACTCCCGCCTGGCTACCATAGTTGTAACTCACATTCTCCAACGTAAAGTGGCCTTGCAATTTCTCCGGCAACAGCGCGCGCTCAATCTCCGCATTGTCAGTGGCCAGAGCATAGACTTTCTCCAGCCCGGCCAAAGCAGCCTTGGCATGGGCATATTGAACGAGTAAACCAGGCAACATGCCCAGCGGAGCCAAGGCTCGGCCACTCAGAATGGAACATGCAATCAAGGCGCCCATCGTCATTTGACCGTCAATCACCAGCCATGCGCCCATGGCCACCAGCGCAGCGTAGCTTAGCTGCTGCAATGTGGCGGTCATGTAGCCACCGATCTCACTCAATTGACGTACCTTTAAATCGTTGCGGATTGCACGCTCGGTGACATCTATCCAGCGAGACAAAAAACGCCAGCCTCCCTGGCCAGCCTTGATGGTTTCGGCACCTTCAACTGCCTCTACCAGGAGGCCTGTTTTAAGGTTTCCTTCCCGTGCACCGGCTTTGGCTGAACTGTCAATTGAACTGCGCAGGAACAGGCCAATAAATAAAGAGATGACCAGAAACACCAAAGGTATCAACAACAGAGCTGGCGTTGCCAGCAGGCCAATGATGACTATGAAAAATATTGAAAATGGCACATCTACCAGAAGATAAGCCGTACTGGCTGTGAGGAAGGCTCGGATACCTTCATAAGCTCTGAGTTGTCCGGCCAGAGTTCCTACGCTGGCCGGGAGTTGGTCAAGCCGCACACTCAGGAGACGCTGAAAGATGTTTCGAGAAAGCTGCGCATCCAATCCCACGACGGCGTATTCCATGACACGGGAACGCACCACTTTCAGTGCGAATTCAAAAACAATGGCCAAACCTACACCCACACCCAGTATCCACAAGGTGTGCAGACCCTGGGTCGGGATGACCCGGTCATAGACCTGCATGCTGAAAAATGAGCTGGCCAATGCCAGAGAATTGATCAAGACGGTGGCGAGCACGCCATCGAACATGATGGATCGATACTGCCAAAAGGCCTTGACAATCATGTCGCGGGCCAGCTGACGGGAACTGGCGCGTGCCGGGGGATTCAGACGAAGGCAAACGATGCCCTGCTCGGCACCACTTATATTTTTTTGCAGGCCCGGTGTGTGCGCCAACCAGGTCCCATCGGCATTCTGCGCAACAACCACACACCACCCGGCACTTTTATCGTGAATCAGTGCAGGCAATCGGGCTATATCAAGCTCGGTCATGGTGCTGGGTTCTGGCCAGTCCAAACAGCTACATAAGCATTTGAGCTGGACTTCCGGGCTACACGTCATGTCCAGGCTCTTGAGTGCATCATGCAGCTGCAGCCTGTCCAGGCTTTGTCCGGTCGTTGCGGCCACACGCTGGAATGCCCACACAAGCTGGCGGGCCTGCGGACTGATGTCCATGAATACCCCGCTTTGCGGCAGTGAACTGTCCTGCAAGCTGGTTTGCTTCAAATCAAGCGTCATATTGCCACGCAAGAACGCCTTGGTGCATACGTAAACGGTAACTGCCAACCGCCTGTTGCGCCTGCAGATCACTGACGAGCTGTTCCGCCAGGCTCAGCTCACGTGCGGCATTCAAGACTTCAAGCCAACCGCGACGCCCGACGACAAACAAGCGTGTATAAGAATCCAGAACATCCTGTGCACTCTGCACGGTGTTCACTGCGTACTTCAAACGCTCTGTATTGACAGAATAGTCACGCCAGTCAGTCCCTATTCGATCTTGCAGCTCACGCCGCACGCTTTCGCGGTCTTGTTGCAAGGTGGCAATCCGGCTTTGTGCAAGCTGCAGGTATGACGACAGCGACAAGCCAGCTCCGGGAGAGTATTCCAGGCCGACAGACAATTTGGTCTCTGCGCTCTTGCCTCCCAAACTGCTTTCGCCTGAATTGTTGAA
>JAZKIK010000128.1:0-1649 GCA_040384925.1 Pseudomonadota bacterium
GCTGTGGCTTCTGCTGTGGTGTTTTCAAGCCGGAAAACCTGGGTGGCTGCACGGCCTGAAGGGCTGAAGTCCACTTCAATCGGCGTGAATGAAATGGCATGGGCCGCACAGGCCAGGCTGGCCAGTGTCAAAGCGGCGGCGCGGCGGGTGAATTGCATGAATCTGGCAGAGAGCTTGAAGTGTTGCATGGCGGGTTTTTGTGGGTTGGTGTGAGTTTCGACCTATATACAGTCAATTACCGTGCCACTGCGGCGCAGTCTTGCACTCTACGTCAGTAAAGCTGCTGTGGGCGCTGGGGTTTTGACGGGCGCTGTTCAGAACCTGTTTGAGAGCCCGAAATGCCTTCAAACCTAAAAATATCAGTCAAACTGGCCTTTTGCGCATGTGCAATGGGCATGAGGGGCTATAAAAAATGGAGTGAAATGGCCCGTTGAAACTACTGATTTGAATCGTGTTGTCTGGTTTGCCCGGTAGGGTCTGGTGCTCAGGCTCTCTATATAGAACAAGGCCGCCTGTATGCCACAGCCTGTGGGTCGGTGGCCACGATGCTGAATAGTAGTGGTGCAAATTGCAAGAGTTGCAAGAGTTGATAGATGCAAATTGCAGGTGTGATCTGGATTTTTAAGTCTGTGAAAAATCTAAATTGTTGATTTGATTGGGTTTTATTGGGTTTGCTTGGTTTTTGTGAATCTGGCACAAGGCCTGCAAATAGATATACGTCTGCAGCGAAAGCCGCAGCAAGAAACAAACAAACCCTTTTGCCTCTTTTTAACTTTCACTTCAACTTTTCAGGACAAACATCATGAACGCTTCCAAATCACTCATCGCTCTGGCCCTCTTCGCTTCTGCTTTTGGCGCTTACGCCGCTGACCAGGACTCTGCCAAACTCGAACTGCGTGGCTCGGTGGCTGTGAACTGCACCATCGCCGTCAAGCCAACTGCCAAAGCCACCAGCCTGGACATTTTGGGCGGCGAAAAAAGCACACTGGTCGGTGTTGTGACAGAAAGCTGCAACTCGGGCAACGGCTACACGGTGCAGGTCAGCTCTGACAACGCCGGTCAACTGCTGAGCAAGTCAGCTGGTGCCAAGCCTACGATTTACACCGCAGCTTATGACGACGCATCCGGCGACATCGCCAAAGAGCTGGTAGCTGGCCGCGACACCGCCTTCTTCAACCGCGAAGGCAATCTGACGGTGAGTTTTGCTGGTGACGCCCAGGCGATTGCCGGTGTTTACTCTGACATCGTCAATGTCGTGATCAAGGCTAAATAAGCCAAGGTAAAAAGCCCGCAGACGCGGGTTTCCGCTTTGAATCGCCTTTCCTTGGTTGGCAGGCAAAAAAAGGGTGATGAACTGTGGTTCGTCGCCCTTTTTTGTATTTTCAGCTCGCCTGGCAGTTTGTTGCAGTGGTTTTGCTGCGGTCAGGATGACAAGGTTTCCCAGCGTTGCATGGCTTCCAGCAATTCGTCTTCCATCTTGGCGTTTTTGGCTGTCAGTTCTGCCGCACGTTTGGAATTGCTGGCATACAAAGAACCATCAAACAACTCCTGTGCAATTGCTTTTTGCTGCGATTCAAGTGTCTGAATCAGTGTTGGCAGGCCGTCGAGTTCACGTTGTTCCTTGTAGCTGAGTTTCTTTTTTGATGACT
>JAZKIK010000129.1:0-6469 GCA_040384925.1 Pseudomonadota bacterium
GCTTGTCTCCATCGTGTTGAAAATCAGGAATCAGGGCGGCTGAACAATGTGCTCCGGGCCGCCCCGGTCAATTCAAAAATCTGTTCAGGGATAGTCACCGTTCGTCAAACGACAGTACAACCCGGTCTGTGAGCGGATGTGCCTGGCAGGTGAGCACGAATCCGTTCGCAACTTCCTTTTTGTCCAGGGCGAAGTTGCGCTCCATTCGTACTGAGCCTTCGATCACTTTTGCCCGGCAGGTACCACAAACGCCCGAGGTGCAGGAATACGGCACCTCCAGCCCAGCTGCGGAAGAAGCATCCAGAATGCTGGGCTGCCCTTTGTAGAACTTGATCTCACGTTTGAGCCCATCGCGGATGATGGAAATCGTTGCCTGTGGTGCATCGCCAGGCTTGGCCTCATGCATGACTGCATCTGCCCTGGCGGCTACGCCTTGCCCTGGAGCAAGAGCGACCCCAAATCGCTCAATGTGTATACGTTCTTCCGGAACGCCGGCAGCCAGAAGTGCGGCCTCGGCTTCGTCGTTCATCTGGAACGGCCCGCACACATAAACATGGTCGATTTGTGATGCTGGAACCACGCTGCGCAAAAACTCACCAATCTTTTCGCTGTTCATGCGCCCGTGGTTCAGAGGTGCATCGGTGTGTTCAGCCGAAAACACATGCTGCAACACCAGGCGGGTCATGTAGCGGTTTTTCAGGTCCTCAATTTCTTCCTTGAACATGGTCGACTGAAGTTGGCGGTTGCCGTAAATCAGCGTGAATCGACTCAATGGCTCCCTGGTGAGCACAGTTTTCATGATCGACAGGATGGGAGTGATGCCACTTCCACCGGCGATACCAACATGGTGACGCTTTGTGTTTGCATCCAGTGGTACAAAAAAGCGACCCTGCGGCGCCATGACGTTGACGATGTCACCGGCACGCAGGTTTTTGTTGATCCAGTTGGAGAACACACCGTCCTTGACCTTGCGCACACCGACGCGCAACTCGCCGTCGTCCACGCCAGCGCAGATCGAATATGAACGGCGCAGATCCTGTCCATCGATGTCAGACCTCAAAGTCAGGTACTGGCCCTGGGTGAACCCGAACACCGTCCGCAGATCTTCCGGGATATCGAAAGATACGATGACCGCCTCATGGGTATCAGGCTCTACTGCGCGCACGCGCAGGGGATGAAATATCACACTCATGGACTCTCCATATCTTTTTTATTTGTTGGGTGCGCTGTTCAAATCGGCTTGAAATGTTCAAACGGCTCCCGACAGGACAGACAGCGGTACAAAGCCTTGCATGCCGTGGACCCAAACCTTGAAAGGCACTCGGTTTTTTGACTTCCACAACGCGGACAGCTCAGTCTTTGTCCATTTGACTGGCGGCCAAAGAAGCGGACCGGGATGGCTTCACCTGCATTGATGTGCGCTGGAGGAGCGATGCCATATTCAGCCAGCTTGCGCCGGCCTTCTTCTGTAATCCAGTCCGTGCTCCAGGCTGGGGCACGGCGCAAGGTGACCCAGGCCGGCCCCAGGTCTGCTGCGTGCAATGCAGCCAGGACGTCATGCTCGATGACTTCGGTCGCAGGACAGCCGGAATAGGTAGGCGTCAGGACGATCTCCAGGCCGTGCTCATGGGGGACCACCTCGCGCACAATGCCCAGATCACAAACGGAGACTGCCGGCACCTCGGGGTCCAGCACCGTTGCGAGCACATCCCATGCCGCCCGAACCGGATTCAGGCCTATCGCATCGGCAGCAGCGGCAATCACCAGACACCTCCAGGGAAGGTCCGCTGCAGGTACTGCATGTCCGTGAGGATGTAGCCCATGTGCTCGCTGTGCTGGCCACGTTTGCCATGGCTGCGAAACGCCGACCCGGCAAGCGCCTGAAGTCCGGCTTCTTCCAGGATCAGGGTGATTTCTGCATTCCACCCTGTCTCAAGCCCGGACCACAATGGGCCCAGGCCAAGTGCATGGGCCGCATGGTCGATACCATCGGTGTCAAACATTTCTGGCACATAACGCCAAAGCTCTGACAGGGCCGCTTTCATGCGGCGGGTGGATTCAGGCGTACCGTCGCCCAGACGGACCACCCAATCTCCCGAATGCTGCTGGTGATACCGCGCTTCCTTGATGGCTTTTCCAGCAATGGCAGCGAGTTCATTGTTGGAGGACATTGCCAAGCGCTCCCACAGCAGCTTGAGCCAGGTCGACACCATGGTGTTGCGCAGGACGCTGAACGCAAAATCTCCGCGAGGCAATTCGACCAATGTGAGGTTCAGGTAATCACGCTCGTCGCGCAGAAAGGCCAGTTGATCCTCGTCGTGATCAAGTCCTTCAAGCTGTGCAGCCAGGCTGAGCACCGCGCGCGCCTGGCCAATCAGATCGAGTGCGATGTTCGCCATTGCGATGTCTTCTTCAAGCACCGGGGCGTGACCGCACCATTCGCCGAGGCGCTGCCCCAGGATAAGGCAGGTATCACCAATGCGCAGCAGATACTGCGCCTCAGGTGTCTTGTTGAGATGGATGGAGGCTTGCATCATCGGCTCACATGTGATCCACGGCCTTGGGAAGGACGTAGAAGGTGGGATGCCGGTAGACCTTGTCTTCGGACGGGTCGAAGTAGCTCTGTTTGTCACCTGGATCACTGGCGACGATCTGCTCGGACCGGACCACCCAGACGCTGCTGCCCTCCTGGCGACGGGTATACACATCGCGGGCCATCTGTATTGCCATTTTCGGATCGGCAGCATGAAGGCTGCCGCAATGTTTATGATCCAGTCCGGCCTTGCTGCGGACAAATACTTCCCACAAGGGCCATTCGGCGTCGGGCTGGGTTTCGGTGGATGATGTCATGTCGTTTCTGCTTGTTCAATAAAGGTTCAGGGGCAAGCGGATTCAGGCCGCCAATGCCACATGTTGTTGTTTGGCGGCGTGCGCCAATGCGGCCTCACGTACCCAGGCCCCCTCATCCCAGGCCTTGACGCGAGCTTGCAAACGCTCGCGGTTACAGGGGCCTTCACCGCCGACCACCCGCCAGAATTCGCTCCAGTCGATGACGCCGAAGTCGTGCGCCTGACGCTCCTCGTTCCACTTGAGATCAGGGTCAGGCAAGGTCACGCCGAGGATGCTGGCCTGCTCGACGGTGGCATCGATAAACTTTTGACGCAATTCATCGTTGCTGACCCTTTTTATGCCCCAACGCATGGATTGGGCGCTGTTTGGTGACTGATCATCAGGTGGGCCGAACATCATGATTGACGGCCACCACCAGCGGTTGACGGCGTCCTGCACCATGTCTTTTTGTGCCTGTGTGCCCTGGTTCATCATGGTCAGAAGCGCCTCGTAGCCCTGGCGCTGATGGAAGCTTTCCTCCCTGCAGATGCGGATCATGGCGCGCGCATACGGCGCATACGAACAGCGGCAGATTGGCACCTGGTTCATGATGGCTGCACCGTCAACCAGCCAGCCAACCACCCCCATATCGGCCCATGTAAGCGTCGGGTAGTTGAAGATAGAGCTGTATTTGGCCTTGCCGGAATGAAGCGCGTCAAACATCTGATCGCGTGAGGTTCCCAGGGTCTCGGCCGCTGCATACAAGTAGAGACCGTGACCACCTTCGTCCTGCACCTTGGCCAGCAGAATGGCCTTGCGCTTTAGCGTGGGTGCGCGGCTGATCCAGTTGCCTTCAGGCAGCATGCCGACTATTTCCGAGTGTGCATGCTGGCTGATCTGGCGCACCAGAGTCTTGCGATAGTGATCAGGCATCCAGTCCTTTGCCTCGATAAAGTCACCGGCGTCGATGTGCGCGTCAAAGCGCTCTTCCAGCAGCATTTCCTCGGCTGACCGAATGACCTTCCTGCCACCTTCGGCATCTTTGCCCATCGTGTCCATGGCCTGTGTGTACATCGTGCTCTCCTGATCGTGGGCTGTGACACCCTGGTTTGTTGAAGAAGACACCCGTCAATGGGTATCCTTGTCTTGCCTCTTCTTAACGTGGCCGGGTATCGATAACGCGGCGTGCTTTTCCGGTTTGTGTGCGTTCGATTGAATTGGGGTCAAACACACAGACCCTGGTGGAAATGCCTACCAGTGTTTTCACCCGGTGCTGAACCCATCTGGCTATCTCCCCTCTGTCACCTTCGGTGACAGGCCCGGATTGCAGCTCACAGTGAACTTCCACCTGGTCAAGCAGGCCTTCACGGCTGACATGCAATTGATACAGGCCCGACAGTTGTTTATGGGCAAGCACAATTTCCTCCACCTGGGTCGGGAACACATTGACGCCACGGATGATCATCATGTCGTCGCTGCGCCCAACAATCTTGCCAATACGGCGGAAAGAACGTGAGGTGGGTGGCAAAAGGCGTGTCAGGTCACGCGTACGGTAGCGAATGACCGGCATCGCTTCCTTGGTGAGGGAAGTAAAGACCAGCTCACCTTCCTCCCCGTCAGCGACCTGCTCACCGGTCTCCGGGTTGATGATTTCGGGATAGAAATGGTCCTCCCAGATGACCGGGCCGTCCTTGCTCTCTATGCATTCGCTGGCAACACCAGGACCCATGACCTCGGACAGACCGTAGATATCGACTGCATCTATGCCGGCCTTTGCCTCGATGTCGCGACGCATTGCCTCGGTCCAGGGCTCGGCTCCAAAGATGCCCACTTTCAGCGAGCTTTCAGCAGGGTCCAGTCCCTGACGAACGAATTGTTCGATGATGACCTGCATGTAGCTTGGTGTCACCATGATCAGGTCAGGCTTGAAATCCAGAATCAATTGAACCTGCTTTTCAGTCTGCCCGCCCGACATCGGAATGACTGTACAGCCAGCACGTTCAGCCCCGTAATGGGCTCCCAGTCCGCCGGTAAACAAGCCATAGCCATACGCAATATGCATCATGTCCCCGCGCCGTCCACCAGCCGCACGTATGGATCGGGCCACCAGATCGGCCCAGGTGTCGATGTCGTGTTTTGTGTAGCCCACAACTGTCGGCTTGCCGGTGGTGCCAGACGATGCATGAATGCGCGCCACCTGTTCACGGGGAACTGCGAAAAGCCCAAATGGATAGTTGTTTCTAAGGTCAGTCTTGACGGTAAACGGGAATTTCGACAAGTCGCTCAGTTGCTTCAGGTCGGAAGGTTGAACCCCCTTGGCGTCAAAGGCTTTCCGGTAATGGGGTACGTTGTCGTAGGCATGCTGAAGTGTTGCCTGCATGCGCCTGGTTTGCAGAGCAGTGATCTCATCTCGGCTGGCGGTTTCTATGGGCTCCAGATCGCCAGGCATTGGTCGGTTCACAGTCATTTTTATCTCCTCTATGAGCACAGCTTTGATCACAATCAGGTGACAGCCGGCTTGCCTTTCATGGTGTATGAACGTCCGCGAAAAACTGCAATTTTTTCGCCTCGCTGGTTGGTGATAGTGCTGTCGTATACCCCTGTGCGTCCAGCCTTCGAGATTTCCGTGCAGCGCGCTGTCAGCAAATCCTCACACCGGCCAGGCAGCAAAAAGTCAATGCTGAAACCAGAGGCAAGCGTCATTTCGTTATAGGAATTGCAGGCGAATGCAAACGCGGAATCGGCGAGCGCGGAAATAAAACCACCATGACAGGTCGCATGCCCATTGAGCATGTCGGGTCTAACCTTCATCGTGAGCGTCGCACGGCCTGGTCCAACGTCAAGCACATCCATTCCAAGGCCTTTGGTCGCCTGGTCATTGCACAGCATGCCGTCGCGAACATGCTCTGCAAGCTGTTGGGGATTCATTTCGGACATGATTTACTCTTCAGCGATCAGTAAATACGGCTGGGCGCTTGCTGCGAAACGCGTCCACACCTTCAAGATAGTCGTGCGCAGAACCCAGCTGGGTCTGAAGTCGCGCCTCCAGAGCAAGCGCACCATCAAGATCCATGCTTTGAGCTGATTCCATCGCCGTGCGGGTTGCCACCAGTGCCTGGATGGGCATGCCCGAAAGGCGCTTCGCCAGAGCTGCGCTTGTCTCTGCCAGTGCCTCGTCATCCACACACTGCCAGATCATTCCCATGCGTGCAGCATCGTCGGCCGAAACCTTGTCCCCCAGCAATACCATGCCGAGGGCGCGTGCATGACCCACCAGGCGCGGCAGCAACCAGGTACCGCCGGTGTCCGGTACCAGACCAATTTTTGAAAACGCCTGAATAAAAATCGCAGAGCGGGCTGCCACCACAAGATCGCAGCAAAGTGCAAAATTGACGCCAGCACCTGCGGCCACGCCGTTGACGGCTGCTATCACCGGAACTGGCATGGAGCGAATGCGCTTGACCAGCGGCTGGTAGTGCGTGGAGATCAGATTTCCGAGATCCATGCCCGGTGCAGCCATTGGGTCTCCAAGATCCTGACCTGCACAAAAACCACGCCCCTGCCCAGTTATCACCACACAACGTACCGATGCATCATCAGCCGCACGGTTGAGCGCGGCAAGCAACTCCACATGCATGCC
>JAZKIK010000130.1:0-2359 GCA_040384925.1 Pseudomonadota bacterium
TGCTTCGACTTCGCTCAGCACAGGCGGCTTCGACAGGCTCAGCCCGAACGGTTTTTTGGGGCTGTGTGGACGTTGTTGTGTCAGGCTCTCGACTGGCGCTTACGCCCAACTCCTGGCAACACTCTCAAACTTTGTCAACGCCTTCAAGAAACTCATTTTCACGCTGCCAGTCGGCCCGTTGCGTTGTTTGCTGACGATGATTTCGGCTATGCCTTGTTCTTTGCTGTTGGGGTTGTAGTAGTCGTCGCGGTAGATGAAGAGGATGGTGTCGGCGTCTTGCTCTATGGCACCGGATTCGCGCAGGTCGCTCATCATGGGGCGTTTGTCGGCGCGGGATTCGACATTGCGGCTGAGTTGGGACAGGGCGATGACTGGGCATTGCAGCTCTTTGGCGAGGGACTTGAGGCCGCGGGTGATCTCGCCTATGGCGGTGGCGCGGTTTTCTTCGCTCATGCCGCTGGAGATGCTCATTAGCTGGATGTAGTCAACAACGATCAGGCCGAGTTTGCCGGACTTGCGCAGCAGCCTGCGGGCGCTGGCGCGTATCTGGGCTATCGACAGAGCTGGGGTTTCGTCTATGTGGATGTGGGCGTTGCGCAGTTTTTCAACGGCTTCGGTCAGGCGTGGCCATTCTTCGTCTGTGAGTTTGCCGGTGCGCAGGTGCCCTTGATCTATGCGGCCTATGGAGCCGATGATGCGCAATGTCAGTTGTGCGGCACCCATTTCCATGGAGAAGATGGCGACGGGCAAGCCCTGATGGAGGGCGACATGTTCGGCGATGTTGACTGCCAGGCTGGTCTTGCCCATTGAGGGTCTGGCGGCCAGCACCACGAGGTCGCCGGGCTGAAAACCTGCGGTCATGCGGTCAAGGTCGGCAAATCCTGTGGGCAGGCCGGTGATGTCTTCGTCGTTTTCTGCGCGTGTTGTGATGCCGTCTAGCACCTGGACGACCAGGCTGTTGAAGTCTGTGAAGCCGGGTTTGAAGCTGCTGTTGTCGCCTATGGTGAAGACGGCGCGTTCTGCGGCGTCTATCAGTTCGTCAACAGATTTGCCTTCTGTGCTGAAGGCGCTGGTGGAGATGTTGCTGCCTATGGTGGCGAGCTGGCGCAGCACCGAGCGTTCGCGCACGATTTCGGCATAACGGCGTATATTGGCTGCGCTGGGCACGTACTGGGCGAGGGCGTTGAGGTAAACCAGGCCGCCTGCTTGGTCGGCTTTGCCCTGGTGTTGCAGGTGCTCGTAGACGGTGATGACGTCTGCGGGCTGGCTGGCGTTGATGAGGGTGGCCAGTGAGGCGTAGATGACCTGGTGTTCGCTGCGATAAAAGTCTTGTGGCTGGAGCAGGTCGGCAACACTTTCCCAGGCGCTGTTATCCAGCAGCAGGCCGCCTATGACGCTGGATTCGCCTTCCGGTGAGTGGGGCGGAATGCGCAGCTCGCTCATGTGCGCAAGTGCGTCGTTCATGCTTTTGGTGGCTTGAGGACTTCAAACTTGCCGACCACGTTTTTGCTGACAAAACTGCCGGCGGACTCGGCTTTTTGCAGGCTGGCAAACACCTCGGGCGGCACATTTTTGTACTGGTAGGTTTTGCCGCCACGAAACTTGACGGCGAGGGTGCGCCTGGCGGAGCTGTAACCATAACCGTCAAGGCTGCTGGACTTGACGGGCTGGATGGCAATGGCAATGGCAATGGCAATGGCAATGGCAATGGCAATGGCGGGGGCTGGGGTTTGGGGTGTTGTGGGGATCATGCTGATGGTTTCTGGATTTGATTTCACGTTGGTAGTGTTTGTGATCGGTCAAAACGGAATGTCGTCGTCCATGTCGTCAAAACCGCTGGAGCTTCGTTGCTGCTGTTGTGGCGTGGCGCTTGCCTGGCGTGGTGCGCTGCGGCCTTTGGCTTCGGCGTAGCTGTTGGCCTGGGGGCGGGTGGCTTGCGGGGCTGTGGCTGTGCTGCTTGCAGGGCGCTGGCTGCCTTCGGGTTTTGGGCCGAGCAGCTGAAGTGATGAGACGATGATTTCGGTGGTGTAGTGGGTTACGCCGTCTTTTTCATAACTGCCGTATTTGAGGGCACCTTCAACATGTACGGGGCTGCCTTTTTTGATGTATTCGCCAGCAATTTCGGCGTTGCGGCCGTAAAAGGTGAGGCGGTGCCACTGGGTCAGCTCTTTGGTTTCGCCGCTGGTTTTGTCCTTGTGGCGCTGGGTGGTGGCCAGGCTGAGCCGGGCAAGGGCGTCGCCGTTGGGCAGGTAACGGACTTCGGGGTCTTTGCCGGCGTTGCCGAGCAGGATGACTTTGTTGAATGAGGCCATGGGTGAGTCGTTTCCAGGTTTAAATATCAGTGGGACCGATGGGGATT